>JAGDAA010000124.1 GCA_017959745.1 Clostridia bacterium | reverse complement strand
GTGATCCTGAACCGGATCGATTTTTCAAACAATCTCTTCATCCTCGACGCCATCGTCTTTTTCGCGTCCCTGATCCTGATCTCGAACGGGGTCCTCGGCAAATATCTGGCGGCGGTGTACACAGAGTCGAAGGACAGGCCGAAGTACGTGATCAAAGAGTTTCTGAACAACGATATACGGGCATAAAAAACAGGCGGATCTTCGCCGCGCGGTTACCGAAACCGCCGAAGAATAAGAGATCAGCGCCCGGAAACGTTTGGCTTCAAGCCGATCGCCGCCGGGCGCTTCTTTTGGAGAATACTATGCTGCTTGGAAAACACATCAACAAATACTACCTGAGATATTGGTATCTGTATCTCGCGGGGGTCCTTTCCCTCGTGCTGGTAGACTATGTCCAGTTGTATGAACCGGTGTTTTTGGGGCAGATCGTAGATCATATTTCCGGCGGAAACGCGGATATTGCCTTTGTCAGCGCCATCTGCATAAAGCTCCTTCTCATCGCGGGGGCGATGTTCCTGGGACGGATGCTGTGGCGCTTCACTCTGTTCAACGCCTCCCAGCGGATCGAGGCGGGGATGCGCCGAGAAATGTTTCAAAAGAGCGAGAGGCTTTCCCAGTATTATTTTCATAACACCAAGGTGGGCTCCATTATGTCCTGGTTCACCACGGATCTGGAGACCATCGAGGAATATACCGGCTTCGGCACCGTCCAGTTGGTGGACGGATCCTTTTTGGCGATCCTGGTCATCGCGCGGATGTTCGCCCTGGATTGGGTGATGACGCTCATCGCCCTCATCCCGATGATGCTCATCGTGGTCTGGGGCTTTCTGGTGGAAAAGTTTATGGCGCTGCGCTGGGAGGACCGCCAGGAAAAGTACGACCGCCTCTACGATTTTGCCCAGGAGAATTTCACCGGCATCGGCGTCATCAAAGCCTTTGTGAAGGAGACCAGCGAACTGCATGCCTTTGCCAAAATCGCCAAAAAGAATAAAGACGCCAATATCGCCTTCGCCCGGGCGCATATCGTGTTCGATACCCTGATCGAAGTGATCATCGCTTTGATCCTCTCCCTGATTATGGGGCTGGGCTCCTGGTTTGTGTACTGCGCCCTCACCGGCAGCGCCCTGGTCGTCTTCGGGCACGAGATCACCCTGACACCCGGGGAACTGATCACCTTTATCGGCTTTTTTGATACGCTTATTTGGCCTATGATCGCCTTGGGTTCCCTGGTGAGTATGCTGGGACGCGCGAAAACCTCCCTGAAGCGTGTTGGCGCCTTTCTGGACGCCGAGGAGGATATCCGCAATCCCGAAAACGCCGTGGAGCTGAAAAACGTGAAAGGGGAAATCCGCTTTCAAACCTGCTCCTTTTCCTATCCCGCTTCCCCCGGGGTGGAGGTGCTGAAGGACGTTTCCATCCATATCAAGCCCGGTGAACGCATCGGCGTTGTGGGTCGTGTGGGCAGTGGCAAAACAACGCTTATGACCTTGCTTCTGCGCCTGTATAATGTGGCTCCCGGCACCGTCTTTGTGGACGGTGTGGATATTATGGACGCCGATCTCGATTCCCTGCGGGCGGCTGTCGCCTTCGTTCCGCAGGATAGCTTTCTCTTTTCCGATACGGTGCGGGAAAACATCGCTTTCGGCAGAGAGGGCGCCGGGGAAGAGGATATACGCGCGGCGGCGGAATTTGCCGACGTGGCGGAAAACATCAGGGACTTTCCCAAACAGTATGACACCGTTACCGGCGAGCGGGGCGTGACCCTGTCCGGCGGGCAGAAACAGCGTCTCTCCCTCGCACGGGCTTATCTGAAGGACGCGCCGATTTTGATCCTGGATGACTCCGTTTCCGCCGTGGACGTGAAAACCGAAGAGACGATCCTGAACAATATCCGGCAAATGCGGGCGGGGAAGACCACCGTCATCATCGCTTCCCGCGTTTCTTCCGTAGCGCACGCCGACCGGATTTTGGTCCTCAACGAGGGCAGGGTGGAGGCGTTTGATACCCCCGCCCGCCTCCAGGAGATCTCACCCACCTATCAAAAGATGGTTTACCTCCAGGAGCTGGAAAAAGAAGTGAAAGGAGGGCGCCGGGATGGATGATTTCATCGACGAATATGACGAAAAAGACCGATTGAAAGGCGATAAAAAGATCCCTTTCCGGGAGTTCACCCGCCGCGTATTCCGCTACCTCAAGCCGGAAACGGGCCGCTTTGTTCTGGCGTTTGTCCTTCTTATCATCAACGTGGGACTGGATATCATCCTGCCCCTTCTTACCGGGCGGATGACGGACCATCTGACCTCCGGCTCTTTGGACCTGCGCTATTTGATCATTCTCGCTTTGGTATATTTCGGCGTCTGTCAGATCAATAACGTCTTCCTCTATCTGGAATCTATGCTCCTGCAGAAAGCGGGGCAGCGGATCATCTACGATCTCCGTATGGACGTGTTCGCTCACATTGAGGAGATGAGCCGCAGTCAGTTTTCTCAAATGCCCGTCGGCTCCCTGGTCACCCGGGTCACCTCCTACACCCAGTCTATGAGCGATCTTTTCACCAACGTTATCGTGAACGTCATCAAGAATCTGCTTATGGTCGTCGGCGTGTACGGGATTATGTTCCTTATCAACGCGAAGCTGGCGGCGATCCTCATCCTGCCCGTAGCGGCGGTATTTATCTCCTCTATGATCTTTTCCCGCTACGTGGGCGGCGCCTTCCGCCGGGAACGGAAGAAGATCTCGGAGCTGAATACCTTTATGAATGAAACCCTTTCCGGTATGAAGATCATCCAGATCTTCAACCGCCAGGACAAAAAGCTTTCGGAGTTTGACGGGCATAATACCGGGCTTCGAAAAGCCCGCTTCAACGTGATAAAGGGCTTTGGCATCTACCGTCCCTTTGTCACCTTCATCCACGTTGCCACTATGGCGCTTATTTTCTGGTTCGGCGTCACCATAGGGCTTGGCGCGGGGACAATCGTGGCGTTCTATCTCTACGCCGGCCGCTTTTTCCGTCCCGTGGAGGAACTGGCGGATCAGCTGAATCATATCCAGCGCGCCAAAAGCGCCTCTGAGCGCCTGTTCAACCTGATGGATGTGCAGCCGGAGGTCAGGGATCGTCCCGATGCGGTGGAACTGGAAGAGGTGAAAGGACGCATTGAGTTCAAAAATGTCTGGTTCGCCTATGAGGGGGAAAACTGGATTTTAAAAGACGTATCCTTTGTCATCGAGCCGGGGCAGACCTGCGCCTTCGTGGGTGCCACCGGTGCCGGCAAAACCACCATTTTAGGGCTGATCGTCCGAAACTATGAGATTCAGAAGGGGCAGATCCTGCTGGACGGCAAAGACATCGCTCACATCAAGATCAAATCCCTGCGAAAAGCTGTGGGGCAGATGCTCCAGGACGTTTTTCTCTTCTCCGGCACCGTGAAGACCAACCTGACCCTCCACGACGACACGATCCCGGAGGAGGAGATCTTCGCCGCCTGCCGCTATGTGAACGCGGACGGCTTTATTGAGAAAATGCCCGGCGGCTATGAGGAGCCGGTCATCGAGCGGGGCGAAAATTTGTCCCAGGGTCAGCGCCAGCTCCTGTCCTTTGCCCGGACGGTACTGCATAAGCCGCGCATATTGATCCTGGATGAAGCCACCGCCAATATCGACACGGAAACGGAATCCGTGATCCAGGCGACCCTGGAAAAGATGCGCTCCATCGGCACCATGCTGGTGGTCGCCCACCGTCTTTCCACCATCCAGCACGCGGACCAGATCATCGTCCTTCGGGACGGCAGGATCATCGAGCGCGGCACCCATCAGGAGCTTCTCTCCCACCACGACTACTACTGGAAGCTCTACCGCCTCCAGTTTGAAAACGCATGACAGTATACTAAACAACGGATCGGACGTATTTCGTCCGATCCGTTGTTTGTGGTATGATTTTCAATAATTGATAAATCCCATAGCCCCGTTGAGGTTATAAATGCCGTACATATCGTCGGGCAGGGCGGTGAGGGACGTGGGATCCAGCATTGCCCAGGGGAAGAAGGCCTCCGCGATCTGATTGGCGGGTGTGCCGGGCAGGTAAATGTAGAAGAGGTCCGCGTCGTCAAAGCCGTAAGGATCGGCGGCGATGTATTTTGTACCGTTCTCGACCCATTCCTCCCCTTTTTCCTTTTCCTGTTTGATCTCTTTCAAGAAGGTGGTATAGATGGTTTCGGATACCTGCTCCGGCTCGGTAAAACGGCCGGAAAATTCGCAGATGTAGACGGTTCCCTTAGGATATCCGTCGCCGGCCTCGCCTAATTCGGAATCATGATATCTCCCGGTAAAGCTGCCGTCGTCCGCGATCTTGATCTCTGTTGCCCAGCCCCCGGCACCGCTGCTGAATACAAATTGATCGGGGATATTCTTCCAGAAAGAAACCGCGTTCGTTTCATCGGTCACGGCAGGCTCCGTGAAGGGAAGACGCGTTTCCGGATTTCCGGGATCGGAGACCTCCTTTGTAACGGTGGCTTTCTTTTGTTCGGGCGCGGCGCCGGAGCAGCCGGACATAGATAAAGCGGAAAAAACCATAAGCGCGGCAATAAGAATCGCCAAAGCGGCGCTGCGGATCTGATTGATTTTCATAGCATCCTCCTCACTATCTTTCCTCTATTTTACTATGCCGGAAGGGAAGAATCAAGGGGAAAAAGGTTTCCGTTGCCAAAAATCGCAGGATATGATACAATTTGCTAAAAGGAGAAAGGAGGGAAACGCGTGAAGGTCAAGCTGTCGGAATTGCCCGCCGCCGTCGGGCGGTACTTGTCTTACAAGCTGTCCATTCAGGGCGCCAGTGAAAAAACCGTATACGAGTATTCCCTCGATCTGAAAGGCTTTCTTCAATTCGTATTCAGCCGCCGGCAGGACTTGAAAGACGGAGAAGTGGCGGATCTTTCCCGTTTGACGGATCAGGATATCGGTTCCGTCAAGTCTCAGGAGATCTATGAATATTTGCTCTATTTGGCTCAGGAAAAGGGCAACCAGCCCGCCGCCAGGGCGCGTAAGCTTTCCGCCATCAAGCGTTTTTACGCCTTTTTATTTGAGAAGGAGCATTCTATTTCAGAGGACGTCGCGGCGCATATCGAGGCGCCCAAGGTCAACCACGCTTTGCCGAAGTACCTGACTGTGGATGAAAGCCTGTCCCTGCTGGAAGCCGTTCAAAAAAACGGCGGGAACAACACCAAGCGGGACTATTGCATCCTGACCCTGTTCTTGAACTGCGGGATGCGTGTTTCGGAATTATGCGGCATTTCCCTGGGTGACATAAGTCAGGACCTTTCGCAAATCGTTGTTACGGGCAAGGGCAACAAGCAGCGGATGATCTATCTCAACGCCGCCTGCCAAAACGCCTTGCGGGCGTACCTGGAGGAGCGGGGCGGCAAGCCGTGCAAGGATCCTTCCGCGTTGTTTGTCAGCCGGGATTCCCTGCGCCTGAACGTAAAGACCGTTCAGTGGCTTGTGTATAAATACCTGAAACTGGCGGGACTTGGCGACCGAGGCTTTTCCGTTCATAAGCTGCGCCATACCGCCGCCACCTTGATGTATCAGTCCGGCAAGGTGGATGTGAGGGTCCTGAAGGATATTTTAGGCCACGAACAGCTGAATACCACCCAGATCTATACCCACGTCAGCAACGCCCAGATCCGGGAAGCCGTGGAGCTAAATCCTCTGAACGCGAAAAAAACGGAAAAATAAGGATGGATAAGGCGCGACTTTCTTTGGCATACTAAAAGAAAAAAGAAAGTCGGGTCGAAATGATACAGTTTCTTTTAGGATTGGTGATCGGAGGCATTGTGGGCGTATTCTTTATGTGCCTGTTCCAGATCGCGGGAGAATCGGAATAACAAAAAAGAGCAACCTCGGTTGCTCTTTTTTTGTTTCGGTTTACAGCACTTCGATCATACTCTCCAGCCACATGTCCGGCTTTTCATAGTCCAAAAGATCCGTGACAGTGGCGGCGACGTTGGCGAGCCCGAAGGCGCCGTCCTTTTTCACCCGGTACTTATCGGCGGTGAAGGGATCATAGAAGATGAAAGGAACGGGGTTTAAGGTGTGGCTTGTTTTTGCCTTGAAGGTGCCGTCCCCCTTCTGCTTCGGTTTACCCGTCTTTTTGTCCAATTCATACATTTCATCGGCGTTGCCGTGATCCGCGGTGATGAGGGCGATCCCTTTCGAGGCGTCCACGGCTTTCAGAATGCGGTCCAGACAGAGATCCAGGGCTTCCATGCCGATGATCGTGGCTTTCAGGGAGCCGGTATGCCCCACCATATCTCCGTTGGGGAAGTTGGCGCGGATGAATTTATATTTTCCGCTTTCAATGGCGTCCACCAGGGTGTCCGTGATCTCGGCGCACTTCATCCAGGGGCGCTGCTCAAAGGGGACCACGTCAGAGGGGATCTCCAGATAGGTTTCTTTTTCCTCACTGTATTTTCCGGAGCGGTTGCCGTTCCAGAAATAGGTTACGTGGCCGTATTTTTGGGTCTCGCTTACCGCCAGGGAGCAAATGGGCGCCTGTACCAGGTATTCGCCCAGGGTATTGGTGATCTCCGGCGGGTTGACCAGATACACCGGCGGGATATGCAGATCCCCGTCGTACTCCAGCATCCCGGCATAGGTGACCTTAGGCGTACGGCCCCGGTCGAATTGATCAAAGCCTTCTTCCGTGAACGCTCGGGAGATCTCGATGGCTCTGTCCCCCCGGAAGTTGTAAAAGACCACGGAATCCCCGTCCTCGATGGTGCCAACGGGCTTTCCGTTCTCCTCTACCACGAATCCGGGCAGATCCTGGTCGATCACGCCCAGCTCCTTCCGGTAGGTCTCGATGGCTTCTTTCGCGCTGGCGAACGCCTTGCCTTCTCCGTGGACGTGAATGTCCCAGCCGGCTTTGACCATCGCCCAGTTGGCTTCATAGCGGTCAATGGTTATGCTCAGTGTTCCGCCGCCGGAGGCGATCTGCGCGTCAAAGGAAGCGTCGTTCAACTGGGCAAGGAACGCCTCGAAGGGCTCCACGTATTCCAGCGCGCTGGTTTCCGCAACGTCTCTGCCATCCAGAAGAATGTGAAAACGCACCCGGCGGATCCCTTCCTTTTTCGCTTCCAGGACCAGCGCCTTCAGATGATCGATGTGGGAATGCACGTTACCGTCGGAAAACAGACCGATGAAATGCAGGGTGGAACCGTTTTGCAAACAGTTTCCGCTGATCTTTTGCCAGCCGTTCCCCTGGAAGATCTTGCCCGATTCAATGGATTGCGTGACAAGTTTCGCCCCCTGGGCAAAGATCTGTCCGGAACCCAGCGCGTTGTGTCCCACCTCGGAATTGCCCATGTCATCATCGGAGGGAAGCCCCACCGCCGTTCCGTGGGCTTTGATGCTAAGCGTGGGACAGTTTGCCATAAGCCGGTCCAGTGTGGGCGTGTTGGCGAGCTTGACGGCGTTCCCTTCGGTATTGGGATTTAATCCCACCCCGTCCAGAACGATGAGAACGAGCGGTCCCTCTACGCCGATTTTTTTGTTTCTTTCGGTCAATTTCATAATAATCTCCTTTTCTCCTTTCAGCCGCGGCTTCCTTTTGAACGCAATACGGCGTGTGCCGCGTTCAGGATGCCGAGCTTCGCGCTTTCGTAAGTCAGTCCGCCCTGCAAATAGACGGTGTAAGGCGCCCGCATAGGCGCGTCCGCGCTCAGTTCAATGGATGCTCCCTGGGTGAAAGCGCCGGCGGCCATGATGACCTGGTCCTCATACCCCGGCATAGGCGAGGGAACGGGGGTGGCGCGGCTGTCAACGGGCGATGCCGCCTGAAGTCCACCGCAGAACGCCTCAACCAGTTCGGGGTCATTCAGTGAGATCTGCTGTACGATATCAAGTCTTGGATCCCCGGCGCCGGGGATGACCCGCATCCCGATTTTTTCAAATAACGCGGCGGCAAAACACGCCGCTTTCAGGGCCTGAGCGGTGGTGTGGGGGGCGTAGAACAAACCCTTGAATATGGATTTTGTCATGCCCAGCGTGGCGCCCAGTTCCGTTCCGATGCCCGGGCAGGTGAGCCGTTGCGCGCACAAATCCACATATTCTTCTTTTCCGGCAATGTATCCGCCGCATTCCGCCATACCGCCTCCGGCGTTCTTAATGAGTGAACCCATACAAATATCCGCGCCGTAATAGGGCGGCTCGTGTTCCTCACAGAATTCGGCGTAGCAGTTGTCCACTGTCAGGATGGCGCGGGAGCCGGTCTCATCCAAAAGGGCACGCAACGCCCGGACAATCTCGTTGCCCAGGGGACGCCGGGTGCTGTAGCCGGGGCTTTTCTGCAAATACACCATTTTGACGTCGCCCTTCAATAAGCGCGTCTTTACGGCGGCAAGATCGATTTCTCCGTCTTCTTTCAAGGCGATCTCTTCGTATTGAACGCCAAAGTCCGCCAGAGAACCCGTGCCGGGCTTGCCGCTGAGCCCGATGACTCCGTGCAGGGTGTCGTAGGGCGTGCCGCTCACCGAGAGCATCACGTCCCCGGGACGGAGCAGCCCAAAGAGCGCCACGGTGATGGTGTGGGTGCCGGAGACCAGATTGTGCCGGACAAAGGCGGACTGAGCCTCAAAGACCCGCGCCCAGACCCGGTCCAGGGTGTCCCGTCCGAGATCGTCCGTACCGTAACCGGAGGAGGGGGCGAAGCAGGCGGTGGAAACCTGCTCTTCGGCAAAAGCCGAAAGGACGCCCTTTTGCCGGTCATAGGACAAAGCGTCAATCCGGGCAAATTGATCCCGCAGGGATAATTCCGCCTCGTTTGCCAAATCGATCAGCCTCGGTTCAAAATCAAACATTTTTCCCTCCATATGTTCACTTTAATATTAGCATAGTTTTACGGATTATTCAACGGATTTTGGGGATTTCAGAAAGAAAATTGACAAGTTTGTTTCAGATTGGTAAAATATAATGACACTGCTTGTAGGAGGCGCTTATGCCGCGTTTTTTTACGGAAACCGTTTATCCGGATATCCCCTTTCCTCCGCGGATGACCCTGGGGGGCGACAACGCCTTTCACCTGGTCCGTGTCCTGCGCGCAAAGCAGGGTGAACCGGTCACTGTGGTGGCGGGGGACGGGAAGGAATACGCCTGTCGGTTCCTGGAAGCCGGGGACGCCGCCGGCGAAGTGACAGCCTCCCTTGAAGTGCTTTCCGTAAAGGAGGCGGCTGAAAAGAAATGCCGCGTTACCCTGGTGCAGGGCATGCCCAAAGGGAAAAAGACGGATCTGATCCTGCAGAAGGCAACGGAGCTGGGCGCGGACCGGATCGTGTTCGTTTATATGGACCGGTCTGTCCCGGCGCGGGACGGCGGGGGTGAGGGAAAGCTCGCGCGCTTTCGCCGTATTGTTTCGGAAGCGGCTTCCCAGTGCGGCAGGAGCTCCATCCCCGCGGTTTCGTTTTTGCCGGACCTCTCCCGGGCGATCCCCCTGCTGAAAGAAAGTGAAACTGTTTTTGCCTGTTACGAATCGGAGCGGCAGAGAAGACTTTCGGATGTGATCGGTCACCAAACGAGTTCCATTGGCTTTTTGATCGGACCGGAGGGCGGGATCAGCAACCGGGAGATCGACCTTTTGGAAGAAGCGGGGATTCCCACCGTTTCCCTGGGGGAAAGGATCCTGCGGACGGAAACGGCGCCCCTTGCTGTTCTCTCCATGATCCTCTATGAAACAGAACTGAGGAATTGACTGCCAAAGGGCGGTCAATTTCTCTTTTTCCTGTTAAAAAGTGTTGCTTTGTTCAAAAAATACAAGAGGATTGAAATTTTTTTGGCAAAAATTATTGATTTCTCTTGAATTTGTCGAAATGATTGTGTATAATATCACATAAGGCTCTTTTATATTTGTAAAAACAAGACAAATTGTATAGGGAGAAACCATTCGGATAAGGGGGACCGTATGTCCAACAGATTGTTTCAAAGTGTCGTTCATCAGATGAAGGATGTGGTGGATCGCTGTATCGGTGTGATGGATATGGAAAGCACCGTGATCTCCTGCAGTGAATTGAGCAGGATCGGCGAGAAAATGCCCGGCGTGAAGGAGGACCTCCTTTTCAGCGGGGAGTCTTTCTACGCCGGCGGGTACCTGTTCCGCCCCATCGGCTCCTTCGGCAAGACGGAGTATTTTGTCTTTGTGGAGGGAAACGACGCCAACTCCAAAACGTTGGTGAACCTGCTCTGTGTCTCTTTGGGGCAGATCAAGGCGCTTTACGATGAGAAATACGATAAGGCGAGCTTTATCAAGAATATCATTCTGGATAACATTTTGCCCAGCGATATTTATATGAAGTCCAAAGAGTTGCACGTGAGCAACGATATGGACCGGGTGGTCTTTCTCATCAAGTTCTTCAATCACGCCGACGTGGTACCCATCGATGTGATCCAGAATATGTTTCCCGACCGCAACCGGGATAACGTGATCGGCGTGGGGGAGAGCGACGTGGTTCTGATCCACGAGCTTGCCACGCCTCAGGAAAAGAATCAAGTTGGAAAACTGGCGCGCAGCATTGTGGATACGGTGCAGACGGAATTCTTCCTGAAAGCCATCGTCGGTCTCGGTACCGTGGTAGGCAATCTGAAAGATCTGGCGCGATCCTATAAAGAAGCGCAGGTCGCCATCGAGGTGGGCAAGGTCTTTGATACGGAGAAATCCGTGGTCAGCTATGAATCCCTGGGCATCGGGCGACTGATTTATCAACTGCCCACGACGCTGTGCGAAATGTTTTTGAACGAGGTGTTCAAGAAGGGCGCTCTGGAGAGCCTGGACCGGGAGACGCTTCTGACCATCCAGTGCTTCTTTGAGAATAATCTGAACGTTTCCGAGACCTCCCGGAAGCTCTTTGTTCACCGCAACACCCTGGTTTACCGGCTTGAAAAGATCCGCAAGATCACGGGACTGGATCTGCGGGAGTTCGAGCACGCCATCACCTTTAAGGTCGCCCTGATGGTGAAGAAATACCTGGCGTCCAAACCGACCAGATTCTGAAAGGAAAAACCGGTATGATCGTATTCAACAACGTATCCAAGGTCTATCCCAACGGAACGAGAGCTTTGAAAAACGTGGATCTTGAGATCCGCGACGGTGAATTTGTCTTTATCGTCGGCGCCAGCGGCGCCGGCAAAACGACCCTGACCAAGCTGCTCCTCTGTGAGGAAAAGCTCTCCGGCGGCAGGATTATGATCGATCATTTCAATCTGTCCCGCATGAGCCGGTTCAAGATTCCCAAACTCAGACGGACCATGGGCATTGTGTTCCAGGATTTCCGCCTGCTTCCCGATATGACGGTGGAGGAAAACATCGCCTTCGCTATGCACGTGATCGGCGAGCCGAAAAAGAAGATCCGGAACCGTGTGGCGACTTTTCTGAAGCTTGTAGGTCTTGAAGACAAGGGAAAGAGTATGCCCAGTGAGCTTTCCGGCGGTGAACAGCAGCGCGTCGCCCTGGCGCGCGCTCTGGTGAACAATCCCAACGTTATCATCGCGGACGAGCCCACCGCTAACATCGACCCCTATATGGCGATCGAGATCATGGAGCTCCTTCTCAAAATCAATCAGCTTGGCAAGACGGTGATCGTCATCACCCACAACGTCAGCCTTGTGAACTATTACAAGAAGCGCGTCATCACCATCAAGGACGGTGAGATCGCCAGCGACAGGGAAGGAGGGATGTTCAATGAAGATCAGACTGTATAACATCACCTACTTCTTTACCCGCGCTTTTCAGGGCATCGTCCGGAACGGTTTGATGAGCCTTGCCGCCGTCATCGTTCTGGCATCCTCCATCCTGGTGATGGGCTGCGCCTGGGCGTTGAAGGTCAATACGGAGCATAACCTGGAAGAGATCAACGAATACAACAAAATCGTGGTTTTCGTGGAAAAGGAGACCCAGGAACACACGGTCAAGCTCCTGAAAGAAAAAATCGAAAAGCTGGATTCCGTGGAATCCGTGGAGTGGATCACGAAGGACGAGGTGCTGAAGGGCCTGTTCAAGCAGTACGGCGATTACAGCGATATTCTGGAAATGTACAACGCGGACAACCCCTGCAAGGATGAGCTTGTCATCACCTATACGGACCCGTCCAAGGTGGATACCATCGTATATCATATCCAGCATATGTCCGAACAGGAGGAGACCCTGAACAGCGTTGCCAAGATCAACGCTCGCAAGGAGGTCGCCGAAAAGATCGATAGCATCAAGAACGTGGCGTCCCTGATCCTGACCTGGCTTATGGTCCTTTTGGGTGTGGTGAGTGTATTTATCATTATGAACACAATCAAACTCGCCGTGGCGTACCGGAGCGAGGAGATCAAGATTATGCGATACGTGGGCGCCTCCGCGTTTTTCGTGGCGTTTCCCTTCGTACTGGAAGGTATCATCATCGGTCTCTTGTCCGCGGGGATCGCCTACGGACTGCAGTATTACATCTATCAGATCTTTGCCATCAGCATCTTAGGCGGCATCGGCATCATTGACGTATTGCCCTTCTCGTCTATGTGGAGCCTGCTGTTGATCGCGTTCCTTGCGATCGGCGTCGGTCTCGGCGTCATCGGCAGTTTGATCTCCTTGAGAAAGTATAACAAGGCGTAAGCGGGGAAGAGATCGTGAAAAAAAGGATATCCCTCCTCGGATGTATATCTCTGTGTGTACTGGCGGCGGTGCTGACCTTTCAATTGACTTTTCACTTCGTTGCCGGTCGATACCAGGAAAAGCTCGATACGGTTTCTTCGGGCGGCTCCGATTTTTCCAGACTTTCCGAGCTAAGCGCTCTGATCCGGAAAAACTACCTGGGAACCGTGGATGACAGCGCCCTGGAGGACGGCGCCCTGCGGGGCTACGTAGAAGGACTGAACGACCCCTATTCCCGGTATCTCAACCCGGAGGAATACGAGGTTTACAAGCAGTCCCTCTCCGGTGCCGCGTCCGGTGTGGGCATCCGTGCTTCTCAGGAACCGGAAACGGGGCGCGTCGTGGTTTACGACGTGCTTGCCTCGTCTCCCGCGGAGGAAGCCGGGATCCGAAAAGGGGACGTTTTGTATCGGGTGGATGACGTGCTTGTTTCCGAGCTTGGATTCTACAAGTCGATGCGCGCGCTTTCCGGGGAGTCCGGAACAAAAGTCAAGGTGTCCTTTCTGCGGGAGGTCGCCGCCCAGGAAATGGAACTTGCCTTCACCCTTACCCGCAAAGAGATCAAAATCAACAGTATCTCCCGGGAAATGCTCGCCGATACTGTCGGGTATATTCAGATCTTTTCCTTCGATCTGGGAACAGACGAGGAATTTAAGACCGCCGTCGATTCTCTGACCGAAGAGGGGGCGACTTCCCTTGTGATCGATCTTCGGAACAACGGCGGCGGGTCCCTGGACGCGGCGACCCGCATGCTGGATCTGATCCTGCCTGCCGGTGTGATGTATTACCGGACCGGCGGAAACGGAACCGAGGTCGCTGTGGAAAGCGACGCTCAACGGATCGATTTGCCCATCGTGGCTTTGATGAATGAAAACACAGCCTCCGCCGCGGAACTGTTTGCCGCCGTTTTG
The DNA here is from genome assembly GCA_017959745.1 of Clostridia bacterium. Classification (GTDB taxonomy): domain Bacteria; phylum Bacillota; class Clostridia; order Oscillospirales; family SIG627; genus RGIG5579. The sequence continues at coordinate 7,235 of JAGDAA010000124.1, read as the reverse complement.
AAGGACAAAGGCGCCGCGAAGCTCGTGGGCACTAAGAGCTTCGGGAAAGGAAACGGACAACGGGTTTTGGAACTGGAGGACGGCTCCGCCCTGATTGTGACCAGCGAGCAGTTCAGACCCGCGGGCGGGGAATCCTTTAACGGGAAGGGCGTTATCCCGGACGCGGAGGTTAAGCTCGAGGGAGAGAGCGTCTATTTTGTGACCCGCGCGAAAGATGATCAGCTGCAAGAAGCCATCAGGCTTGTGAAAGAATAAGGAGGGACTATGAAAAAACGTGTAACAGCCGCGATCCTGACAGCGCTGATACTGCTGGTATCGTGCTTTTCATTCCACTCCTCCTTTTATGCCGCGAATCTGTATCAGCAGAAGAGCTCGCTGGAGTCGGATCTGACGCGCCTGCGGAATGACAAGAAAGCCCTTGCCAATTCCCTCGCGGAAGCGAAGAGCAGGACCAACGAACAGCAACGCGTGGTCGATCTGATGTATGAGGAGATCAACGTCTGTCAGCAGGAGATCGATATGCTTACGGCTTTGATCAACGAGTATTACGCCCTTGCCAAAGAGAAAGAGCGCCAGATCGAAGAGATCAACGCCCGTATGGAAAAGAATTTCGAGTTATTCAGCAAGAGGCTTGTCTTCGCGCAGGAGAGCGGCGATATGTCGCTGATCGACTTTATTCTGGGCTCGTCCGATATATCGGATATCCTTTCCCGCTCCGAGCAGGTCAACGATATGCTGGAGTACGACCGGAAGCTGATCGAAAGCCTTGTCAGTGACAAAAAAGAGGTGGAGGACGCCAAGCTTGAGATCGAGGAAGCGCTTAAAAAGTGCGACGAGCAGCAAAAGGAGTATGAAACTAAGGTCGCAGAGCTGAACACGAAGATGGAAGAGGCGGACGCCTACCTGAAAAAGCTGGAAACTGAGCAGGCGGAGCATCAGAACGACTACGACGTGAAGGCGATGGAAGCTTCCATTAAAGAGAAGGAATTGGACAGCATCAACAGTCAGATCCGGGCGGAAGAAAAACGCCAGGCCGAAGCCGCAGCAGCCGCGGCTGCCGCGGCTGCGCGTCAAAACAGCGGTGGGAACAGCGGCAGTCAAACGGTCAATCCCGCGCCCTCCTCCGGCGGTCCTTCCGATTGGAAGGGCATATGGCCGGTTTCAAACGCCTATAAAAATGCCATCAGCCAGTATTTCCACAGTGGCCACTCCGGGATGGATATCCACACCTACGGCGTCAGGAACCGTGTCCCGGCTCTGTCGGTTTTGGGCGGAACGGTGGTCCGTTGCGGGTCGTACAGCTCCTGGGGCAACCTGGTGGTTGTTCATCATGATAACGGGTATGAAACCTATTACGCGCATCTGGACACCATCCTGGTTTCTATGGGTCAGCGTGTTTCCCAGGGTCAGCAGGTGGGTCTGATCGGTTCGACCGGTCAATCCACGGGGGCGCACCTGCATATCTGCGTGGTGACACCTGGCGGCGTGCGCGTCAACCCGTTGCCTTATATTACATAACTTGAATCCGTACGACATACCATAATTAAATATGTTTAGGAGATGAGAAAATGGCATCCAAACCCACATTTGTAACTCAGGAAGGGCTTCAGAAGCTGAAGGATGAACTGGAATTTTTGAAGGTTACCAAACGCAAGGAAGTCGCCGAGGCGCTGAAACAAGCGAAAGCGTTCGGGGATCTTTCCGAAAACAGCGAGTACGACGAGGCGAAAAACGAGCAGGCGGAAGTGGAACACAAGATCGCTGAGCTGGAAGACATCCTGGAAAACGTGGAGATCATCAAGACTTCCCGGAGAAAGACCCGCGTGAACGTGGGCAGTTCCGTGAAGGTCTATGATTTTGATCTTTCCGAGGAAGTGACCTATACCATCGTTGGTTCCACCGAAAGTGATCCCTTAAACAATAAGATCAGCGATGAATCACCCATCGGTAAGGCGCTTCTCAGCGCGAAACCGGGGGATGAGGTGGAGGCCGATACCCCCGCCGGCGCGCTGAAGATGGAAGTGCTTGAGATCTTGTAATTACTTTTTCGCGAGGACTATTATGGAGCAAAGCAATCAAAACAACGTAAGCGAACAAAGCGCGATCCGCCGGGAGAAGCTCTCCCAGCTGCAAGCCGCCGGGCAGGATCCCTTTGTCATTACCAAATATGACGTCACTCACCACGCCCGGGATATCAAGGATCAGTTTGACAGCCTGGAGGGGAAGAGCGTTTCCGTCGCCGGCAGGCTTTTGTCCAAACGGGTCATGGGGAAGGCGTCCTTCTGCCACGTGCAGGACCTGACAGGCTCGATCCAGGCGTACGTCGCCCGGGACGATCTGGGGGTGGACCCCTACAGTGCCTTCAAGAAGTATGATATCGGCGATCTTGTGGGTCTGGAAGGAACGGTCTTCCGCACCAAGACCGGAGAGATCTCCATCCACGCCAAGGGGATGACCCTTCTGGCGAAGAGCCTTCAGCCTCTGCCGGAGAAATTTCACGGTCTGACGGATACGGACCGCCGCTACCGTCAGCGCTACGTGGACCTCATTATGAACGAGGAATCCCGGGATACCTTTTTGAAGCGCTCCCGGATCATCGCCGCCATCCGTCGTTTCCTGGACGAGAAGGGCTTCATCGAGGTGGAGACGCCCATTCTGGTTTCCAACGCCGGCGGCGCCGCCGCACGTCCCTTTTTGACCCATCACAACGCGCTGGACGAGGATTTCAAGCTGCGTATTTCGTTAGAGCTGTACCTGAAGCGCCTGATCGTGGGCGGTTTGGAGCGGGTCTTTGAGATCGGCAGGGTTTTCCGGAACGAGGGGGTGGATACCCGCCACAATCCGGAATTCACTCTGATGGAACTGTATCAGGCGTATACGGATTACCACGGTATGATGGACCTGACGGAAGAGATGTACCGCTACGTGGCGCAGACCGTTTTGGGGAAGACTACCATCACCTACAACGGCGTGGAAATGGATCTGGGCAAGCCCTTTGAGCGGATCACCATGGTGGACGCCGTTAAGAAATACGCCGGCGTGGACTGGAATGAAGTTCATACCTTGGAGGACGCCCGCCGCGTCGCCGATGAAAAGGGCGTACATTTCGAGGATCGCCATCAGAAAGGGGAAATCCTGGCGCTTCTGTTTGAGGAGTTTGCTGAGAAGAATCTGATTCAGCCCACCTTTGTGATGGATCACCCCATCGAGATCTCTCCCTTGACCAAGAAAAAGCCCGGTATGCCCGACTTTGTGGAGCGCTTTGAGTTCTTTATGAACGGCTGGGAAATGGCGAACGCCTATTCCGAGTTGAACGATCCCATCGATCAGCGCGCCCGCTTTGCCGCTCAGGAAGAGCAATTCGCCAAGGGCGACGACGAGGCGGAGCACACGGACGAGGACTTCCTCAATGCTCTGGAGATCGGTATGCCTCCCACGGGCGGCATCGGCTACGGCATTGATCGGATGTGTATGCTGCTCACCGATTCTCCCGCGATCCGTGACGTTCTTTTGTTCCCCACTATGAAACCCCTCGACTAAAAGAACCCCGTATTTACGCGGGTTTCAAGGGCTTTCCTGTCTTGAAAATGCCCGATTTACCCATCCTTTACCCCTTCTTAATGAAAAAGGGTAAGAAGCTGACAGGAGAGCTTGAAGACCCCGAATCTGGAAAAGATGGATTTGTTTTTTCACAAAGAAAAGGAAGCATTATGGACGAAAAGACAAACGATTTAACGCAAAACTTTACGACCGGTAAACTATTCAAGTACGTTATGCCCACGATTCTGGCGGTGCTATTTGCGTCGCTCTACACAATAGTCGACGGTATTTTCGTATCTAACTTCGGTGGAACGACGGCGTTCGCCGCGATCAACCAGGTTTCACCTATCTTTATGATCATCGCCGCCATCGGTTTTATGTTCGGAACCGGCGGCAGCGCTTTGGTCGGAAAGGTTTTAGGAGAGGGTGATACAAAGCGTGCAAACGGACTCTTTTCATTCTTAGCATACGTTCTAATCGGTATCGGCATTGTTTCCTCTGTCGTTCTGATTTTTGCCCTTAAGCCTCTCCTTAACGCCCTTGGCGTGACGGAAACGATGATGCCGTTCTGCATCGCATACAGCAATATCCTGCTCCCGGCGATTACTCTTTTCATGCTCCAGTTCTATTTCCAAAGCTTTCTCGCAACCGCGAAAAAGCCCGGTCTCGGACTGATTTTCACGGTTCTCGCAGGCGTAACGAACGTCGTTGGCGACGCGGTTTTCGTCGGCGTCCTGTCGAACGGAGATCCCATCAAGGCGATTCAGGGAGCCGCCATGTCGACGGTGGCCGGTCTTTTTGTCGGCGGCGTCATTCCGCTGATCTATTTTGTTTGCAAAAACAAGAGCCTTCTTCGCCTCGGCAAGCCGGAGATGGACGGCAAGGCGCTCGCTAAAGCATGCGGTAACGGATCGTCCGAATTCTTTACCAATATATCCGGCTCCATCATCAACATGGTTTACAACAGCTTGTTCCTCTATATGATCGGTGATATGGGCGTTGCCGCCTACGGTACGGTGGGATACGTCAATTCGATCTTCACGGCTATCGCTTCCGGTTTCGTGCTTGGCGTCTCTCCGCTGATCTCGTATAATTACGGAGCAGGCAATAAGGACAACCTGAAAAATCTATATACGAAGAGTATTACGATCGTGTTCATTTTCAGCACCGTCGCGACTGTCTTGATCGAAGCGCTGTCGACCCCGCTGGCAAGCGCGTTCTCTCACGGCGACGAGACTCTTATGCAGATCACGGTCGACGGTCTCTCGATCTTCACGCTGTCTTTCCTATTCAAAGGGATCCCAACCTTCGGCTCCGGGCTGTTTACCGCGTTCAATAACGGAAAGGTGTCAGGCGTCATTTCGATTGTAAGAACACTGGTATTTAACCTGGCGACCGTTATCATCGTACCTGTCATTTTCTTCTATGTGTTCGGCTCGAGTTATGAAGCGGCGTTCTACGGCGTTTGGTATTCCGTCGTTTTCTCTGAACTGCTTGCAACGTTTATGACGTTCCGGTTCTTGAATAAATACAAAGAGAAGTATCAGTACGCATAAAATAGAAAAGCTGATTTGAACGGCTCGTATTGCCGCCGATGAAGGACTTACAACAATTTATGTAATAACGCACCGGTAGTTTATAACACTTACGAGACGTTATAAAAAAGTGAACGTCAAGAAACCCCTTAGAAGTCAGCAAGGGGTATCGTATGGAAACGTTTATAGAGACGGTTAAGCGGCTTCCGACGATGAAGTCCATAGACAAGTAAGAGAGCCGGAAAGCCTTTGTTGTAGTTTGATTCTTGACAAATTAAGAGAATTGAAACAGCAAGCCGTTATCGCTTTTGAACGAGTGATAACGGCTTGTTTTTTTGAAGTTGTTGACATGGGTCGGAGCTCGTTTCACCATTCTTGTTTTTGCAAAAAATACAACTAATTGCAGAAATGATCCAAATTCTTTTGTACGCCTTGCTTTTTCCTGTTTGTTATGGGAAAATGTAAACAAGCAAATATAACATTTTTAAGAAAAGGAGAAACAGATGAAAACGATGAAGGCCCTCGCCCTGATGTTGGCAGTTCTGATGCTGGTGAGCACCGTTCTCGCGGGCTGTTCTAAAGCCGAGGATAATAAGGGCGACGACAACGTCGTCAAAACAGAGGAAAAGGTCGATGAATCAACGGTTTATGACGCCAAGATACACGACTTGGGCGGTCACGAGTTTTGGTTCCTGGTTCGTGACGTGGGAAGCTTCCAGCACCTCACGGTCAATGAGATCTATTCCGAGGAGATGAACGGCGAAAAGATCAATGACGCCGTATTCAAACGGAACTCTCTTTTGCAGGAAACGTACAATTGCGAGATCCGCGAGGAACGGGTGAAAAACCCCGTGAATTCGGTTAAGGAACAGCTGCTGGCGGGCGAGTACGTATATGACTACATCTATTGCCCGACAACGTCTCTGCGTACGCTTTCCGCCCAGAATCTGCTGGTGGATTTTCAAGGGCTGGATACAGTTAATTTGGAGAAATCGTGGTGGGACCACAATGCCATCACCGGGCTTTCCATCGGGAATAAGGCGTTTTATGTTACCGGCGCGGGAAGCACCTTGGATGAACGCGCTTCCTGGATTATGTTCTTCAACAAGGACGTCCTTATTAAATCCGGCATCGATCTGCCCTATGACCTTGTCAAGGAAGGGAAATGGACCATCGATAAAATGTATGAGATCATGACGACGACCGTCGAAGATCTGGACGGCAACGGCATCATGGAGATCGGCAAGGACCGCTTCGGGTACATTGGCCAGCCCGAAAACAACTGGTTCCATGTAGCGGCTTGCAACGTAAAGTTGTCCGACGTTTCCTCGACCGGTGATATTGATATTCCCCCCACGGTCAATAAAGACGTTTTGAATGCCTGGGCGGCGCTGAAACCGCTGCTCACCAGTGAGTTTCGGGATGTTGGCGACTCCGGAAAACGGTTCCGTTCTGGATTTGGGACCTTCTTCTCCTGCCTTTCCGGTGCCATCCTGAACATGAATGACGGCGCGTTCAATTTCGGCGTTCTGCCTATGCCGAAGCTCAACGAGGAACAGAAGGAATACTGGACCAGCGCGGACGGCGTATGGACTTACAGCTACGCCATTCCCGTTACCACCGACAACGCTTCAGACGCCGAGGAAAACGGATTCTCTTCCGGCTCGAATCAGGCGGGGTATTTCCTGGAAGCAATGTTTTATCATTCCTTGAATACGCTGAATGTGGCTTTCAATGAGCAGGTCCTCAAGTATCAGTCGATCAAAGACGCTGAATCCGTGGAAATGATGGAGATCGCGTTGAAGAACAAGATCTATGACCCGGTGGTTCTCTTTGACTTCGGTAAGATGGGAGCCGGATCACTCTTCGGCGCCGCCGGATCCAACGGCGGTCAGACGGCGGGGCAGGGACCCCTTTCGAAGGGCAGCGACGTGAACTATGACACGCTTGTCTCCCTCTATGAGTCTCGAGTCACCGCGGCCCGGAAAGCCCTTAATAACTATATCAACTATATTACAAACGAGGATTGAGATCCTTTCAAGGAACGGACTTAACTGAAAAGATCGTGTCCGCGCGTTCGCGCGGACACGATCTTTGTTTCAGCCTGAATATCACCCGGTTCTCCCCGTGGAAAATGCTGACGTAAAAGAGAGACGGGCG
>JAGDAA010000123.1 GCA_017959745.1 Clostridia bacterium | reverse complement strand
GATCCCGGGACCGTTACGGGACGCGGCTACGAACAGACGGCGATGCCCATCAAGAACCACAACGACGAGGTCCTGGAAAAGGTCATTCCCTCCGATCCCAAGCTGTGGCCCCAGTACCGGGATCTGTTCATCACGCCGGGTCTGGATGAGAACAAGCGGGAGCAGGTCGCCACCCAGGAGGAGATGATGTTCTTCCTCCGGAAGACGGTGATCCCCGGTAAAAACGGCTATCTCTTTACGGCGGGCCGCTCCGGGGCGTACCAATACGAGATCCCGGCGGCGATCTTCACCACCACGGATCTGAGGGGGGCGGAGAGCCTGGAAGACGCCGCCGCCATTCTGAAAAAGAACCGCAAGCTCACCGTCCACTACCAGGCGCAGATCCACGGCAACGAAGCCGCCGCGGGAGAAGGCGCTATGGCGATGATCGCCGCCATCACCGGCGAGAAGGGCAAGGCGTGGCTGCGGGATATGGATATCATCGTGATCCCCCGGATCAATCCGGACGGCGCCCGCGCCTACATCCGGAACGAGGTGGCGCTGAATATCAACCTGAACCGGGACTTCATCCTCTGCGAGGCGGCGGAGACCCGCGCCGTTCAGAAGGTCTATCAGCTCTTCCGCCCGGACGTGCTGATCGACGGACACGAATACACCCGGCTCCCCGGTCCCAGGACCGGACCCTTTGACGACCTGATGCTGGGTGTCGCCGCCGGCATCAACAACGGCAAGGCCATCGGAAAACTCAATCTGGATCTGTTGATCGACGCCTTCGCCCGGGTCCAGGAGGACGGCTTCCGAGTCACGACCTACCCGGACGCGCCGTATGAGACCAAGATCTGCGTATGCAACGCTATGGATCCCTCCACCGGACGGCAGTATTTCGGTCTGTTGGGGACCCTGACCATCCTCATCGAGACCCCCGCCAACAAAATGGGCAAACAGGCGTATCTGAGACGGGTGGCGGGCCATATCTCCACGGTACACGCCATTCTCAATTTCGCCGCCGCCAACAAAGAGGCGATCTGCCGGGTGGTGAAGGAAGAGCGCGCGCACATCCGGGAGGCGGGCAGACGCTATGATCCCGACCGGAAATTCGTTCTGACCACGGATCTTTCCAAAAACGAGGAGACCGCGCTCTCCGTGCGTCGCCCCCTGTTCGATCTGGCAACGGGCGACGTGATCGACGAAAACCACGTGGGGAAGATGTATTTCTTCGATACGGCTTTGCGGAGCCGTCCCTACCCCACCGCCTACGTGCTTCCCAAGGGCTTTGCGTGGGAGGAGAAGGTGCTGGAGATCCTGCGGTGCAACGGGATCCGCGCGGGCGAGATCCCCGCGGGTGAATGCGCCGTTCTGCGGCAGTACATCGGCAGCGCCAAGAGGGCGTTTCTCACCGAGGAGAAAAACGTCCGCTTCCCCCGGGGCGCCATTGTGATCCCCCTTGCCCAGGAGACGGGCATTCTCATCGCGACCCTTTTGGAACCGGACGGCAGCGACGCTACCGACGGCAAGGGATCCCTCGCCCAGAACAAAATCATCGAGCCCAGCGAAGGGGCCTTCCCCGTTTACCGCTCCGAACGGGATCTGCCGGAGGGCAGGATCCCCGGTTAAAAAACTTCAAAACAAGAAAGGCGGAAACAGCCGGATGAAATACGCGGAAAAAGTAAGCCAAAGCATTTACAACGTGGGCGTGAATGACCACGAAATCGATCTGTTCGAGGGGCAGTACACCGTTCCCAACGGGATGGCGTACAATTCCTATCTGATCCGGGATGAGAAGTGCTGCGTTATGGATACGGTGGACGCCCGCTTCCGCCACGAATGGCTGGACGCCATCGCGGAAGCCATGGAGGGCAAGGCGCCGGATTATCTGGTGATCCAGCACATGGAGCCGGACCACTCCGCCAACATCCTCGCCTTCACCAACGCCTACCCCAACGCCACGGTGGTTGGCAACGTCAAAACCTTCGCTATGATGGAGCAGTTCTACGGCAAGAGTTTCGAGGACCGGCGGCTGGTGGTGGCGGAGGGAGATACGCTCTCCCTGGGCAGCCACACCCTGCATTTTGTCTTCGCCCCTATGGTCCATTGGCCGGAAGTGATGATGACCTGGGAGGATTCGGAAGGAGTCCTGTTTTCCGCGGACGGCTTCGGCAAGTTCGGCGCCCGGGACGCCAAGGAGCCGTGGGACGATGAGGCGCGGCGCTACTATATCGGCATCGTGGGGAAATACGGTTCCCAGGTGCAGTCGGTCCTGAAAAAAGCGGCGGGTCTGCCCGTTCAAAAGATCCTGCCCCTGCACGGTCCCGTCCTCACGGAGAATTTGGGGCACTATATTGATTTGTATAAAACCTGGTCCTCCTATGGGGTGGAGACGGACGGCATCTTTATCGCCTATACCTCGGTGTACGGACACACCAAAGCCGCGGCGGAAGCCCTGGCGGAAAAGCTCCGGAGCAAGGGATGTCCCAAAGTGGAGATCGCGGATCTCGCCCGGTCGGATATGGCAGAGAACGTGGCGAACGCCTTCCGCTACGGCAAGATCGTTCTCGCCACCACCACCTACAACGCGGGGATCTATCCCTATATGCGGACCTTTATCGAGCATCTGACGGAGCGGAATTTCCAGGGCCGCACCGTGGCGTTTATCGAAAACGGCACCTGGCGCCCCTTGCCATGAAAACCATGAAGGGGATGCTGGAGGGGTGCAAAAACCTCACCTTCCTGCCGGAGAGCGTCACCATCAAGTCCGCCCTGAACGAAGAGAGCCGGGAGGCGCTGGAGAAGCTGGCGGACGCCCTGTGCCGGGAATACGAGGCGCGGGACAACGCGAAAGCCAACAAGAACGATCTCACCGCCCTGTACCGGGTGGGCTACGGCCTGTACGTGGTAACCACCAATGACGGCAAGCGGGACAACGGCTTGATTGTGAACACGGTGACCCAAGTCTCGGACAACCCCAACCGGGTGGCGGTGTGCGTCAACAAGCAGAACTATTCCTATCACGTGGTGCGGCAGACCGGGAAGCTGAACGTGAACTGCCTGTCCACGGCGGCGCCCTTCTCCGTCTTTGAGCGCTTCGGGTTCCAATCCGGGCGGAACGTGGATAAATTTGAGGGGATGGAAAAGGCGTTTTCGGACAACGGTCTTGTCTTTCTCACCCAATACGCCAACGCCTTTCTGTCCCTGGAGGTGGAGAGCGAAGTAGACCTGTCTTCCCACGGGATGTTCATCTGCCGGGTGACGGAGGCGCGGATCTTGAACGATAAGCCCACCATGACCTACGCCTATTATCAGGATAACGTGAAGCCCAAACCGGAAACGGAAGGAAAGAAGGGCTACGTCTGTAAGATTTGCGGCTACGTATACGAGGGGGACGAATTGCCCGAGGATTTTGTCTGTCCTCTTTGCAAGCACGGCGCCGCTGATTTTGAACCGATCCAATAGGAAACCAACCACGACAGAAAAGGAGAAACACTATGGCAAAGTATGTTTGCGGCATCTGCGGCTGGGAATATGACGAGGAGGTCGGCGATCCAGATCGCGGCATCGCCCCCGTCACCAAATTCGAGGATCTCCACGAAGATTTCACCTGCGGTCTCTGCGGCGTGGGCAAGGAAAACTTCACCGAGGCGTAAAAGATCCACATAGAAAAAGGGAAGCTCAATGAGCTTCCCTTTTTCTGTGGGAACGTTTCAGGTGTTTTTGCCCAAGCGGAACGCCTTTTTGTTCAGATCGATGAACTTGGGGGGAACGCTGTCCTCGATGGCTTTCTCCCACTCTTCGTCGGTGAAGTCGAACAGGCGCGCCAGCCT
>JAGDAA010000122.1 GCA_017959745.1 Clostridia bacterium | reverse complement strand
GGTGATATAGACCTTGATCTTCGGCTCCGTGCCGGAGGGACGGACGATGACGGAATAATCCTTCGTCGCAAATTTCAGCACCTCGGCGGGGGGCAGACCGTCGATCCCCTTGGCGTAGTCGACCGTTTCCTCCACCTTCTGCCCGCCTAAAGCGGAAACGCCCTTGCGAAGGGTATTCATGATCTCCGCCATCTTCTGCATACCGGCGCTGCCGTCGAACTGATAGGCGGTGACCTTGTTCAGACAGTAGCCGAATTCCCGATAGATCGCCTCCAGACGATCCAAGAGAGAGACGCCGCGCGTCTTGTAGTACGCGAACATTTCGCAGATCATGAAGGAGGCGTCCACCGCATCCTTGTCCCGGACGTAGGGGCCGGAGAGATAGCCGTAGGATTCCTCGTAGCCGAAAATATAGGCGTCGGCCCTTCCCCGCTCTTCCAGACCGGCGATGACGTCGCCGATGTACTTAAAGCCGGTGAGGACGTTTTTGGTGGTAACGCCGTATTTAGAAGCGATCTTCTGCCCCAGGTCCGTGGTGACGATGGTCTTGACGAAAACGGGGCTTTCGGGCATTTTGCCGTGCTTGGCCCTTTGCGAGCAGATGAAGTCCAGAAGCAGAACGCCCACGTTGTTGCCGCTGATGAGTTCATAGCCATTCTTGCCCCGGACTGCGATGCCGCAGCGATCACAGTCGGGATCGGTGGCGATGAGAAGATCCGCGCCGGTCTTTTCGCAGTACCTTAGCCCCAGTTCCATGGCTTCCCGGATCTCCGGGTTCGGGTAAGGGCAGGTGGGAAAATGGCCGTCGGGCTGTTCCTGTTCCTTCACCACGGTCACATTGGTAAAGCCGGTCTCCCGCAGGATGCGGGTGACGGGGACCAGACCCGCGCCGTTCAGGGGGGTATAGACCACCGCCACGTTCCGATCCACCTCGTCCCCGAAGAGGACGGACTCCTCTTTCACCCGTTCGATGAAAGCGGTGAGGACGGAATCGTCGATGTAGCGGATCTTGCCCGCCGCCACGGCCTCGTCAAAAGAGGCGCTTTTCACGTCCTTAAAGGGATCGGTCTTGTCGATATTCGCCTGGATCCGTACCGCCGCGTCGGAGGTGATCTGACAGCCGTCGGGCCCGTAGGCTTTGTAGCCGTTGTATTGAGACGGATTGTGGGAGGCGGTGATCATCACGCCCCCGGAGGTCTTTAAGGTCCGCACCGCGAAGGACACCAGGGGCACGGGGCTGAGAGCAGGATAAAGGTGCACCTTTACGCCGTTGGCGGCAAAAACGGAGGCGGAGACGCGGGCAAAGAGTTCGCTGTTGATCCGGGAATCGTAGCCGATCGCCACAGAGGGCTCCCGGAAATGCTCCACAAGATAACTCGCCATGCCCTGGCTCGCCGTGCCCACGGTGTAAATATTCATGCGGTTGGTCCCGGCGCCCAGGGTCCCCCGGATGCCGGCGGTGCCGAAGGCGAGATCCCGGTAGAAAGCGTCCTCTTTCGTCTTTTCATCCATGGACGCCAACTCCAGAAGAAGCGCCGGGTCCTTCACATTTTCCCGCCAGACTTCATACGCCTGTTGATAGTTCATTGTATTCTCCTTTAAGTCGGTCTGAACGCCCGGAACTTTATTTTACCCGATGATGGTTCAGAAAATGCCTGAGATCGTTCATCGCCTTGGTGAGCACGCTCGGCTCGGGAAGCATGACGATGCGGAAGCGCAGATCCTCGTGCCAGTCGAAGCCGTTGCCGGGGATCACCAGGATATGCTGCTCGTGAAGGAACTTCATGGCGAAGTCCTTGGCGCTCTCAAAATCGAACTGCTCTTTATCCAGGCGGGGGAAGAGGTAGAACGCCGCCTTGTTGGGCACGTAGTCGACCCCTTCGATCTTGTCCAGACCCTCGCAGGTGGCTTTCCGCTGTTCATAGAGCCGCCCGCCGGGGACGAGCATCTCGTGGGTGCTTTCGCTGTCCACCAGGGCGGCGGGGATGACCAACTGGGTCAAGGCGTTGCCGCAGAGGCGCATGGCGGCGAGTTTCATCACCCCGTCCCGTACGGCGTCCAGTTCGCCCTTGGGGCCGGAAAAGACCATCCAGCCGCAGCGGAAGCCGCAGATGATATGGCTCTTGGACAAGCCGTTGAAGGTCACGCAGGGCACGTCCGGGGCGACAGCGCCCATGGATTCGTGGCGCAAGTCGTCCATGACGAGGCGATCGTAGATCTCGTCCGCCAAGATCACCAGATTATTCTTCCGGGCGATATCCGCCAGAGCCACCAGGGTATCGTGGCTGTATACCGCGCCGGTGGGGTTGTTGGGGTTGATCACCAAAAGGGCTTTGGTCCGGTCGGTGACCTTGGATTTGATATCGTCGATGTCCGGGTTCCATTGATTGTCCGGGTCGCAGCGGTAGAAGACCGCCTTGCCGCCGGACAGATAGGTGGTATTGCTCCAGAGGGAGTAGCAGGGAGAGGGCAGAAGCACCTCGTCTCCCGTGCCCACCAGGGCGCTCATGATCATGGACGCCGCTTCGCTGACGCCGTTGCAGATAAAGACGTCGTTGGGCAGAATGCCCTGGAGCCCCCGCCCGATGTGGTAGGTGCAGAAGACGTTCCGGGCGTCCTTCATGCCCCGCACGTCGCAGTAGGGCACCGCCTCGTCGATGTGGAGCGCCAGCGCCTGCCGCACGGAATTGGGCAGGGCGAAGCCGAAGCGGCCCGGGTTGCCCGTGTTGAGTTTTAAGACGTTCGTGCCCTCCGACTCCAGGCGCAGCGCCTCTTCATACAGGGGACCGCGTATGTCGGAATGGACGTGTTCCAGTCTGTCAGATGATGGGATCATAATCGTTTTCCTTTTCTGTGCCTTTAGGATTTCAAACCGGCTCGCCGAAGGTATCGGGATGGGCGGGATCAAAGATCTCGTTCGCCCACATGAGGGTGATGAGCGGCTCGGTTTCGGACAGGTTTATGATGTTGTGGGTGTAGCAGGGGAGCATGTGGACGGCGCGGATCTGTTCGCCGCTCACCTCGAATTCGATCACCTCGTCCGTGCCGATCTTCCGCTCCTGAATGAGTCCGTGACCGGACACGACGATGAAAAACTCCCACTTGCTGTTGTGCCAATGCTGACCTTTGGTGATCCCGGGCCCGGAGATATTCACGGAAAACTGCCCGTGGTCCACGGTCTTCAAAAGTTCGGTAAAACTGCCCCGGTCGTCCCGGTTCATCTTCAGATCGAAAGCGACTTTTTCCTTCGGGAGATAGGACAGATACATGGAGTAAAGTTTCTTTTCAAAACTGCCGGGGGTGATACGGGGCATGATGAGCGTTTGAGGCTGATCCCGGAAGGAATGAAGACACTCCACGATGTAGCCCAGGGTCGCCTTGTGAGTGACGGGGGCGGCGCAGTACCGGCCGGTTTCCTTTAGGACGGTATTCACCCCGTCGAACTCACAATGGTGCTCATTCCCTTCCAGGGCGTCCAGCATC
>JAGDAA010000121.1 GCA_017959745.1 Clostridia bacterium | reverse complement strand
CCGTCGAACTGATTGCTTTCCGCGGTGAGTTCCCCCTGGTCCGCGATCAGGTTCCGGCTGGGCACTTCGATGTAGCGGGATCCTTCAGCACCATGCCGTCGCACACGGCGGTGGTCATCACCTCCACGGGCAGACCGCCCGCTTCCCGGATCCCGTCCTTCACCCGCTGCGCCAGTTTATCCAGGTGAACGTGGCCCGGGTTGTATTCGTTCCAGGAGTTTACCACGCCGATGAGCGGACGCCGCTGTTCCTCCACGGTGTAGCCCATGCCGCACATGAGCCCCTTGCGGCATTCCTCCGCTTCGCCGAATTCCCAGTTGCTGCGCATATCCGCGTAGGTTTTCTTTGCCATGTCAAAACTCCTCCTTCATGCAATCGATGATCCCGGAAACGCTTTGCCCGCCGTCCACCGTGAGGATCTGCCCCAGGATATAGCGGGTGCTCTTTTCCTCCGACAAAAAGAGGATGGCGGGGACGATATGCTCCGTCTGTCCCAAAAAGCCGGCGGGGATCTTGTTCAGAAAGCCCTCCAGATCCTCCTTCCGGTAGCGGTCGGAGATCTTGGTCATGATCAGCCCCGGACAGATACAGTTAACCCGGATGCCGTATTTCGCCACCTCCACCGCCAGGGCGCGGGTGAACATCTCAAGGCCCCCTTTGGCGGCGCAGTAGGGAAGCATTTTCCGCTTCACCCAGGTGACATGCCCGTGGATGGAACCGATGTTCACGATACGCCCGGGGATCTTATTTTCTTTCATATTTCGCACCGCGCCCTGGGAAAGGTAGGCTGCGGCGGAAAGGTTGAGGGCGATCTGGCTGTCCCAGTAATCCAGCGGCATGTCCTCAAATTCCCCGGAAGGGATCTTCAGAGCGCCGCCGGCGTTGTTCACCAGCACGTGGATGGTACCGAAATCTTTCAGAAAGTTATTCATCAGGGAAACGCAGTTTTCCCGCTCGGACAGATCTCCGCCGTACACCTCCGCCCGGACGCCGAAGGCACGGCACTTCTTTGCCACTTCCTCCGCACCGGATGGATCTTTGTTATAGGTCACGCCTACGTTGTACCCTTTTTCAGCAAAAGCGACGGCGCACGCCGCTCCGATGCCGTGGGAAGAACCTGTGATAAGTACGTTTTCAGCCATGGTTAGAAACCTCCTTCAAATGTTCCGTGACGGTATATAGCGCCATAAAAAGGTGGGGCGGCATACCGCAGCCTTCTTTTTTAATCAATTCCTCCGCAATGAGTGGGGGGTCTTCATTGCGGTGTGAGGAGACAAACGAACCGTAAACATCTATTCGCTTTTTGCAGTAATCAAACGTTTTCTCGGTGGCTTCTTTTCCCTCTATGTAACAACCGATCCCGTCGTAGTCGTGCCCGCAGAGGATGGCTTTCACCGGCAGGGAGGAAAGCTTATCCAAAGTAGCGCGGTAATCAGGCAGGGATTTGTAAAAACCGATGCCTTGGCAGATCGTTCCGTTGCCCTGCAGGGAATCTCCGGTGATGAGAAGTCCGGTTTCTTCATCGAGAAAACAAACGCAGTCGTTGTCGTGACCGGGAGAGGTGATCAGTTTCAGCCGTTGTGCGACCTTTTCTCCGTCTTTCAAAACGCCGTCCGGAACAGTCGGCTTCATCCCTCCGCTTGCCTTGGGAGAATGCTCGGGAAAACGGGAGCGGG
>JAGDAA010000120.1 GCA_017959745.1 Clostridia bacterium | reverse complement strand
TGCTCTTCCTGATGCTGGCCTTCCTGGAGGCCTGCGGCTATATGGCCAGGATCGCCTTCGTTCTGGACCGGATCTTCCGGAAATTCGGCCTCTCCGGAGAATCCTTTATTCCGATGCTCATCGGTGTCGGCTGCGGCGTTCCCGGCATCATGGCCAGCCGCACCATTGAGAACGAACGCGACCGCCGTATGACGATCATGACCACCACCTTTATCCCCTGCGGCGCAAAGGTCCCCTTCATCGCCATGATCGCGGGCGCTCTGTTCGGGGGCAGCGCGTGGGGGGCTGTGTCCGCATACTTCATCGGCATGGCAGCCATCGTTGTCTCCGGCATCATTCTGAAAAAGACCCGCATGTTCGCAGGAGATCCCGCTCCCTTCGTCATGGAGCTTCCCGCCTACCACCTGCCTACGCTGAAGAACGTTTTGCGCTCCACCTGGGAGCGGGGCTGGTCCTTCATCAAGAAGGCGGGCACCATCATTCTGCTCTCCACCATCGTGGTCTGGTTCACCTCCTTCTTCGGATGGGTGGACGGCGCCTTCCGGATGCTGGAGGAGGATGAAATGGAATACTCCATCCTCGCTCTTGTCGGCAAGGGCGTCGCCTGGATCTTCGCGCCGCTGGGCTGGGGCAACTGGAAGGCCGCCGTGGCTTCCGTGACCGGGCTTGTGGCGAAGGAGAACATCGTTGGCACCATGGGCATTCTCTACGGCGACTGGGCGGGCATCCGCGCGTCCTTTGCCGTGCCGGAGATCGCCGGCTTCTCTTTCCTGGTATTCAATCTGCTCTGCGCCCCCTGCTTTGCCGCCATCGGCGCCATCAAGCGGGAGATGAACAACGCCGGGTGGACCTGGTTTGCCATCGGGTATGAGTGCGGCTTTGCTTACGTGATCGCCCTGATGGTCAACCAGTTCGGCAATCTCCTGACGGGCAATCTCGCCACGGGCGGCGGACTCATCGTCAACATCATCAGTCTGGTCGCGGCCTTCGCCCTGCTGGGTCTGATGATCTATATGCTGTTCTTCAAGAAGTACAAGGAAGCCACAAAGCTTACGAAAAAAGTGAACGTATAAGTCAGACGAAAGGAGCGTGGAACTATGTTTGCCTGGATCGCGGAAAACGCGTTGACCATCATCACCGCCCTGGTTCTCGGCGTTGCCATCGGCGCCGCCGTTTTCTCCCTCAAAAGAGAGATCAAGAACAAAGCGGGCGGCTGCACGGGAAACTGTGCGACCTGCGGCATGGGATGCTCCGAAGCTAAAAAGAAATAACAATGAACGCGGGACCCGGGAACACGCCTGTGAGGACAGCTGTTCCCGGGTTTTCATTAAAAGGAAATGGATCATACGATGAATAAAGTCACCATAAAAATCGACGGAATGGCGTGCGGTATGTGTGAAGCACATATCTGCGACGTGATCCGGCGCACGTTCCCCGACGCGAATAAAGTGAAGGCGTCCCGGAAAACCGGGGAAGCGACGTTCCTGACCAAAGAAACGGCAGACGAGCGATCGCTGAAGAAAGCGATCGCCGATACCGGCTATGCCTGCCTTTCCGTTTCCTCGGAGACATACAAAAAGCGCGGCCTGTTCGGCTGAAAACACGATGCATCGGAGGGTTGGAATGTCTATTGTACAATTTGAAAACGTTTCTAAGATCTATACCAGCGGCGATCACGAATTGCGGGCGCTGGATCAGGTCAATTTTACCCTGGACGAGGGCAAATTCGTAGTGATCCTCGGCCCATCGGGAGCCGGAAAGAGCACACTCCTGAATCTCCTGGGCGGACTGGACAGCCCCAGTGAAGGGACGATCACCGTTTCCGGCAAGGATATTTCGAAGCTCTCCGACAACGAGCTGGCCGATTACCGCGCCTCCACGGTGGGTTTTGTGTTCCAGTTTTACAATCTGATCCCCACCCTGACCGTCTATGAGAACGTAAAGCTTGTGTCGGAGATCTCAAAGGATGCCCTGGACGCAAAAGAAATGATCGGCAAGGTCGGTCTTTCGGACCATCTGAAGAACTTCCCGTCGGAGCTGTCCGGCGGCGAACAACAACGGATCTCCATCGCCCGCGCTCTGTGCAAAAATCCCAAGATCCTGCTCTGCGACGAGCCCACCGGCGCCCTGGATTCAGAAACGGGGGTGATGGTGTTAAAGCTGCTTTTGGAGATGGCGAGGACCTACGGCAAGACCATCGTCATCGTCACCCATAATCAGAACATCGCCAGGATGGCGGACGTGGTGATCCGCGTCAAAAACGGAAAGATCCGCTCTATAGAGGAGCAGAAAAATCCCCTTTCCGCGGACGAGGTGGAGTGGTGATGCTGTTCCGGAAGCTGCTCCGTACCGCGTGGAGCTATAAGGCGCAGTTTATTTCCATGATCCTTATGATGACGCTGGGCATCGGGATCTTTCTCGGCTTCAATATGGAATGGAAAACCATCGAATACGACGTTTCCAACTTTTTGAAGGACACGAAATACGCCGATTACCGCCTGTACGCGGAAGGCGGATTCACCGAAGAGGAGCTTGACAAGATCGCTTCCATCGAAGGCGTGGACGCGGCCACGCGATTCCTGTCCGTCAATCTGGACCTCAAGGGAGAAAGCAAAAAAGCGCTGGCTGTCGACGTTTCAGAGAACTACACCGTTTCCACCTTCGTCCTCACGGACGGGGCGCCCTATGATGAAACGGGCGACGGCATCTGGCTCTCCGATAAGTTCGCCGCCGTAAACGGTTTTTCCACGGGTGATACGCTGACCCTTGAATTTCAGGGGCTGGAGATCCGGGGGGAGGTCGTTGGGCTGATTAAATCCGGCGAGCACATGATCTGCCTTGCCGACAGCAATCAGGTCATGCCGGATTACACTACCTTCGGTTACGCCTGTATCTCCCCTGCAAAGCTGCGCGCCGCGCTGAAGGAAAAGGCACTCGCATCCGCGGCGGCGGAAATGCGTAAGGCCGGCTTGCCGGAAGAGGCGATCAGGGACCAGGCCGAGGCGGCCGTAACGGAAGAAATGCTCGACCGGGCGGCTGACAAGGTCTTTGCGCAGATCAATCTCCGCTCCCGTATGGAAAAGGACAAGCTGGAAGACGCGGTAAAGGAAGCGCTGGGCAAGACCCTTATGGTGGTCCCGAAGGAGGACCACGCCGTCTACCAGGAGGCCATGGGCGAAGCGACGGAGGGAAAAGCCATGGGCTCCATCCTCCCCGTGCTGTTCCTGGCTATCGCGATCCTGACGATGGTAACCACCATGCACCGGATCGCCACCAAGGAAAAGGCCCAGATCGGCATACTGAAGGCCCTGGGATTCAAAAACAGGACCATTCTGATCCACTACTCCCTTTACGGTCTTTTCATCGGCGCGGCGGGCGCGGCCCTGGGCGCGGTACTGGGATATTTCGTCTGCAAGCTGGTCATGAGCGAAAACGGTATGATGGGAACGTATTTCGATATGCCCGACTGGACGGCGGCGACCCCCGTGTTCTGCTATCCCGTGATCGCCGGGACCGTTCTTTTGCTGGCGCTGATCAGCTTTCTTTCCGTTCGGGCGCAGCTGAAAGGGACCGCGGCGGACGCCCTGCGCCCCTATACCCCGAAACAAATGAAAAAATCTCTTTTGGAGAAGCTCCCCATATTCAAAAAAATGAACTTCGCCACGAAATGGAACGTCCAGGACCTGACGCGGCATAAGAGCCGCTGCGCCATGACCCTCGTGGGGGTCGTGGGCTGTATGGTCCTTATGGTGGGCGGTCTGGGGATGCGGGACACCATGACCGGCTTTCTCGATCTGTTCGACAACGGTATTTCCTGCTACACCACCAAGGTCAATCTCGCGGAGAACACCTCTCCCGAAAAAGCAGAGGGGTTGATCGCCGGGCTGGACGGCGATTGGGAGAGCTTTTCCGGCATCAGCATCGACGGTTACACCGCGACGCTGGATATTGTCCACAACGACAAGGGCAGGATCCGGGTCATCGACACGGATAACGATCCCGTCGATCTGCGGGACGACGGCGTTTATCTTTGCCTGCGGCTGGCGGACAAAGCGAAGATCGGCGATGATCTGGAATTCTCTCCCTACGGCGGCGAAAAGGCCTACCGGGTGAAGGTGATCGGGTACAACCGCTCCATTATGACCGAGAGCGTCACCATGACGGATACGCTGGCGGACGAATTGGGGATCGAATACAGCGTTTCCGCCGTTTATACGGAAAAAAGCTCCCGGGAGATCCCCTCTTCGGAGCTGATCTCCGGCAAGCAGGATAAACGGCAGCTGATGGACAGCTTCAAAAGCTTTGTGCAGATCATGGACGGGATGGTGTTCATCCTCATCGTCTCCGCCGTGATCCTGGGGATCGTGGTCCTGTACAATCTGGGGATCATGAGCTACGTGGAGCGTTCCAGGGAGCTGGCGACTTTGAAAGTGCTTGGTTTCCGCAGCCGCAAGATCGGCCGTCTTTTGATCTCCCAAAATCTATGGCTGACGTTGATCGGCGTGATACTCGGCATTCCCGCCGGCGTTGGCACGCTCCAGTGGATGCTTTCCGCTCTGGCGGCGGAATATGAGATGAAGCTGATGCTCGGGCCGTTGACCTATACCGTTTCCGTTCTTCTGACCTTCACCGTTTCCCTCCTGGTGGGATGGATGGTGGCGCGGAAGAACCGGAAGATCGACATGGTGGAAGCACTGAAAAACGCGGAATAGAAAGTCTTTCTATCGGATTGCCGAAGCCCCCTCCTTTTTTTCTTGACGAGGGGGCTTTTCGGTGCTATACTGGCATAACTTGAATAAAAGAGGTGCCGGTATTGGATCTGTTGTTTTTTCTGAACAGCGCGTTCTTCGGGGTAGGGCTCGCTATGGACGCCTTCTCCGTTTCCCTGGCGAACGGCTTGAACGAGCCGGGAATGCGGCGGCGGAAAGCCCTGGGGATCGCCGGGGTATTCGCCTTCTTCCAGTGGGCGATGCCTCTCATCGGCTGGCTTTGCATCCATACCATCGCCCGGCTCTTTACCTTCTTTCAGGCGTTCATTCCCTGGATCGCACTGGTGCTTCTTTTGTACCTGGGCGGCAAAATGATCCTGGAGGGCGTCCGGCACAAGGATGAGGAAGAAAAAGTGGGCGTAGGTAAGGGCGCTTTGATCCTCCAGGGGATCGCCACCTCCATCGACGCTTTGAGCGTGGGCTTTACCATCGCGGAGCATGAGTGGTGGGAAGCCCTGACGGAAGCTTTCATCATCGCCGGCGTGACCTTTGTCATTTGCGTGGCGGGGGTCTATCTGGGCAGAAAATTCGGCACGAAGCTGGCGGGAAAAGCCAATATCTTAGGGGGCGTGATCCTCATTCTCATCGGCATCGAGATCGCCGTGGGCTCCTTCTTCAAATAAGCGGATAAAGAGAACCGCCCGTGTGACTTTCACACGGGCGGTTCTGCTTTGCGTTCGGCGGTCAGGTTTCCGGGCCAAGGATATAGGTGGCAGTTCCGTTGGAGGAAACTTTCGTTTTCTCATTGTAGTTGGCAAGGTAATTCTTCAAACGAACGATGTCCTTGTTGCTGATCGGCCCGTCCCCGTTGGCGTCCGCGCCGGGGGCGAGGGTGTAGACGGTACTGCCGTTTTGGGAGACGCCCGTGCCCTCGTCCAAGTTTGCCAGGTAGTTCTTCAAGCGGACGATATCCTTGTTGTTCACCGCACCATCCCCGTTGGCGTCGCCCCAGACGGCCGGGGCGGGCGTCAGACTGACGGAGGGGACGTAAACCGTTTTTACCGTCTGCTGCCAGAGGAAACTGTCGACTTCCACAAACTCGCCGGAGGAATCGATCAAAAAGGGCACTTCGCCGTTTGTCACGTCATATCCATATCCGTCTTCAAAGTTTACGTTGACGTGCAAAACGTAGATATCACCCTCCTTGAAGGTGAAATCGGCGGGCTTCTTTTCCCCGCCGGAAGCCCACCAGGTGTTCTCAGAGTCGATAAAATAGTGAGCGTTTTCGGGAACGGTGAGGGAGGCGAGGTTATTCGCAACGCTTTGCCCGATGACGGGCAGTTGGACGTTTATCACCTCCACCCGGGGAACGGGGATCGGCTCGCCAGCATGGATCGGGGAGACTTTTACGGTCCGGAAGTAGTAGCCCCCGCCGTAGAACTCGCTTTCATCCACAGTGATCCCTTCGGCGTTCAGAGAGAATACTTCATCGTCAAACTGGGCTTTTCCTTTCAGGCGGAACACCATAGTCAAACGATAGCTCTCTTCCGCGTCAAACACGTACGAGTCGTCCAGTGCCTGGGTCTCGTCGCCGCGGCTCCAGTAGGCGTCACGGATAAAATAATCGGCATTGTCGGGAACGGAAATCAAAGCAAGATTCTCCGCCACGGTCTGTCCGACGACGGGATGCTCAAAGCCGTTGACGGTAATCCCGTACACGGTCACGGTCTCCCCTTCCACCGGCGTAACCTTCACCGTTTGGAAATAGAAATTACCATCGAGGTCGATGTAGTAACCGCTCTCCAGAGCCACCAACTCGTCCGAGCCGTTGATTTTCGCCCCGGGATAGGAATCATCGTCGAAGCAGTACCCCGCCTTAGGCGTCAGTTTGATGGAAAGAAACAGCTCGTCATTGGATCCAAACAAGACAAAATCGTTCAGCGGTGCTTCCGTATACGAGGCGTCATACCAACCCGCTTCGGCGATGGTATAAGGCGCATCTTCGGGCACGGAAAGCCCGTACAGATGCCCCGCGATGGATTGCTCGATGACGGGAGTTTCGTAGCCAACCACGTTCACCTCGGTGATGGGCGTCTCGGGCGTTTTCGCGAAGGCGCTCAGGGGCATAAGAGGCAGCGCCACCGCCAGGGAAAGGATCAGAGCAAGAACGCGCTTTTTCATGGTTTTTCTCCTTCGCTGATATGGTAGATCATTCCGTTTTTCCGGTGATGATCTGCTCTATCTCCCGCGCCATGGCGAGATAATACTGATATTTCCGGATATCCTCCCAGTTTCTCTGGGTACATTTGAAGCCGTAGGAGTAATCCGGCATTTCGTAGGGGGAGCGCAGGAACACGTGGAGCAGGGATTCGTTATCATATACCTCCGCCTGCTCTTCCTTCACCAGACCGGGCAGGTCCAGAAGATGCGCCGCCAGCTTGCGGCCGGGATCCGTCCAGAGGCGCCTGCCCTCGTTTTTGATCTGCACCGCGCCGTCGTTCAGCTGGATGTACATGGACTTGATATAGGGATGATCCAACTTCAAGCGGAGGGTGAAGGTCTCCATATACAGGATATGGGGCGGGTTATAGCTCTGCTGATTGGCGTCCTTCTCTTCCCGGGAGGTCTCCGTGATATCGATCTCAAAGTCCTTCACCATATCGAAATCGATGAGATCCGGACCCAGATCGATCACGTCGTCAAGGCTCGTCACCTTACGCTGACTGCCGAACAGCCCGGAGGCGGTGCTGGGGAAGGCGATGAACTTTCTTTCCTTTTCGTCGATGAGGATCACGCCGTATTCCCCGAAGATCTTGTTGAAATCGCAAAACTTCGCCTGCTCGGCGTTGGATCCCCGGATCGCCAGCTGACCCTCCAGGATGCCCTT
>JAGDAA010000119.1 GCA_017959745.1 Clostridia bacterium | reverse complement strand
TGTTTCCCGGGATACCCGGATCATGGCGGACTTTCTCTCCCGGGAACTGCCGCACCTTATAGAGGAACTGTTGATCTTTATCACCGTCAGCGTGATCCTGTTTCTCACCTCCTGGCAGTTGGCGCTGTTCATCCTTCTTCCTGTACCGCTGGTTGTTCTTCTGTTCCGAATCATCTGGCGCAGGACCCATCTTCTCTATCACCGCCAGTGGGTGGAAAACGCCAATGTGAATACCATTCTATACGACATTTTCCAGGGTGTTCGCGTGGTGAAGGTCTACGGTACGGAGAAGCGGGAGATCGAAAAATTCGATCATGCCGCCCGCGTCACGCGGGATATCTCCTACCGCAACGAAAAAGCCTGGGCCAAGATGATGCCCCTGTCCGGCTTTCTTCTGAAGATCGGCAACTTTATCCTTCTGTACTTTGTGGGAAATCAGATCCTGCGGGGCAATATGACCCTGGGTCAGCTCACCATGTTCACCTCCTACGTGGCTTTGATCTACGCGCCTGTGCGGTGGATCTCCCACTTTCCGCGGATCATTCAGCGCTTTATCACCGCCTCCGCCAAGGTCTTTGAAGTCATGGATGAGGAGCCGGACGTTCAGGATAAGAAAAGTGCTCTGTCCTTCCCTATGAAAGGGCAGGTGGACATAAAGCACGTTTATTTCGGATACGACGAAAGCGAGAACGTGCTGGAGGACGTTTCCATTTCCGTGGGACCCGGGGAAATGCTGGGGCTTGTGGGACGGTCCGGCGTGGGGAAATCCACGCTGATGAACCTTGTTTTGCGCCTGTATGACGTGCAGCGGGGCAGTGTGGAAATTGACGGTGTGGATGTGCGGGATATCAGTCAGCACGCTCTGCGCTCCCAGATCGGCGTGGTCCTGCAGGAGAACTTCCTGTTTTCAGGTACGATCTTTGATAATATCGCCTATGCCAAGCCGGATGCCACGCTGGACGAGGTGGTGGAGGCGGCGCGAAAAGCCTGGGCGCACCCCTTCATTATGAAGCTCCCCGACGGCTACAACACCTACGTGGGAGAAAGGGGATATACCCTGTCCGGCGGGGAACGTCAACGTCTCGCCATCGCCCGCGCGATCCTGCACAACCCCCGGATCCTCCTTCTGGATGAGGCGACCAGCTCATTGGATACCGAAACGGAGAAAGCGGTACAGGAGGCGCTGAAAAACCTCTGCCGGGACCGCACCACCATTGCCATCGCCCATCGGCTCTCCACCCTCCGAAACGCGACAAAGCTCGTGGTTCTGGATAAAAAGCGGGTCGCGGAAGTGGGAACCCACGAGGAATTGATGACAAAGGGTGGCATTTACCATTCTCTCGTTCTGGCGCAGCGCGACCTGGGCAGGGTCAAAAAAGCAAAAGGAATAGAAACCGGGGAGGTTTGACAAAGAAAGCTTCGGACAGTATAATAAATCATTGGTTTCTGTGAAAAAACGGGCGTTCGCCCCGAAAGGATAATGCTATGAAAAATACCGAAAAAACCATGGAAAAGATCGTCGCTCTGTGCAAGGGGAGAGGGTTTATTTATCCCGGCTCCGAGATCTACGGCGGCCTTGCCAACACCTGGGACTACGGCCCTCTGGGAGTGGAATTGAAAAACAATGTGAAGCGTGCCTGGTGGCAGAAGTTCGTACAGCAAAACCCCTATAACGTGGGGTTGGACGCCGCTATCCTGATGAATCCTCAGACCTGGGTGGCTTCCGGCCATCTGGCGGGCTTTTCCGATCCTTTGATGGACTGCCGGGAGTGTCACGAGCGCTTCCGCGCGGACAAGCTCATCGAGGACTGGTGCGGAGAAAACGGCGTGGCGCTGCCCAAGCCCATTGACGCCTTTTCCCAACAGGAAATGAAGGATTATGTGGAGGAGAAAGCCATCCCCTGTCCCACCTGCGGCAAACACAACTTCACCGATATCCGTCAGTTCAATTTGATGTTCAAGACCTTCCAGGGCGTCACGGAGGACGCGAAGAACACCGTGTATCTCCGCCCCGAGACCGCCCAGGGCATTTTTACAAATTTTGTCAACGTACAGCGCACCAGCAGGAAAAAGATCCCCTTCGGCATCGGGCAGATCGGTAAATCGTTCCGGAATGAGATCACACCCGGTAACTTCATTTTCCGGGTGCGTGAATTTGAGCAGATGGAGCTGGAGTTTTTCTGCAAGCCCGGAACGGACCTGGAGTGGTTCGATTACTGGCGCTCCTTCTGCCACAACTGGCTGTTATCCATCGGTCTGAAGGATGAAAACATCCGCTTGCGGGATCACGATCCGGAAGAGCTGGTCTTCTATTCCAAGGCGACCACGGACTTTGAATTTCTGTTCCCCTTCGGCTGGGGCGAATTGTGGGGCGTGGCGGATCGGACCGATTATGACCTGACCCAGCATCAGAATACCTCCGGCAAGGACCTGACCTATTTTGATCAGGAGACCAACGAGCATTACATCCCCTACGTCATCGAGCCCAGTTTGGGCGTGGAGCGCAGCGTTTTGGCGCTGATCTGCGATGCTTACGACGAGGAAGTGGTGGACGCGGAGAAGAACGACGTGCGGACCGTGATGCGCTTTTCACCGGCTCTGGCACCTGTTAAGGCGGCGGTCCTGCCCTTGTCTAAGAAACTGGGTGAACAGGCACAGAAGCTCTTCGAGGAACTTTCCGCCGAATTTGTCACGGAGTACGACGAGAGCGGTTCTATCGGTAAGCGCTACCGCCGGCAGGACGAGATCGGCACCCCCTTCTGCGTCACCTATGATTTCGATACGGAAAACGACGGATGCGTCACCGTACGGGACCGAGACAGCATGGAACAGGCGCGTATCCCCTTGAGCGAAGTGAAGGATTATATCGCGTCTCATATCAAATTGTAAGGAGTGAGAATATGGATCCCATCACTGCAAAACAGGAAAAGTTTATCATAGAGAATCTGGACTTTTTCACCAAAACTCTGGAGGAAATGGCGCAGATCCCCGCGCCGTCCAATCATGAGGAGAAGCGCGCCGCGTTCGTAAAGGCGCTTCTGGAGTCCTTCGGATGCGAGGGCGTCTATATGGACGAAGCACTGAACGTGGTCTATCCCTATCACTGCCAGGACGCGAAGGAGATCTACGTTCTGTCCGCTCATACGGACGTGGTCTTTCCCGATATGGAGCCCTTGCCGCTGGTGCGGGACGGGAAGATCCTGCGTTGCCCCGGGATCGGTGATGATACCGCCAACGCCATGGCGGTCATTACCATGGCAAAGTATGTGGCGGAAAACAAGCCCGAAACCAAGCAGGGCATCATCTTCTCCCTGGTTTCCGGGGAAGAGGGACTGGGCAATCTGAAGGGCACGCGGAAGCTGATGGAGACCTGGGGGAATAAGGTGAAGGGCTTTGTCACCCTGGATACCGGCTACGGCGGGATGGTCACAGGCGCAGTGGGATCCACCCGCTACGAAATCACCGTTTCCGAGCAGGGCGGCCATTCCTTCGGGAACTTCGGGCGTCCCAGCGCCATTGCGGATTTGGCGCAGATCATTACCGAGCTCTATCAGGTACGCGTTCCCGTGAAGGAGGGGACAAAGACCACCTTCAACGTGGGCATTATCAGCGGCGGCACCTCCGTGAACACTATCGCGCAAAACGCCTCCTGCCTCTATGAATACCGCTCCGATGATTTGACATGTATGTCCTATATGAAGAATTGTTTTGAGGCGATCATCGATAAAGCCAAAGTCCTGCATTCCGGCGTGGATGTGAAGATCGTGGGAGAAAGGCCCTGCGGCAACGTTTGCGGCGATTTGCAGGACAAATGGATCCAGATGCTTCTGGACGTTCAGAACGTCTACGCGGATACAGAGATCGTTCCCCGCCATTCCTCCACGGATTGCAATATTCCTTTGTCTATGGGTATTCCCGCCGGCAGCGTGGGCACCTTCGTCTGCAGCGGCGCGCATACCCGGCAGGAGTGGCTGGATACGGAGAGCATTCCCCGGGCTTTGAGGACCGTAATGTGCCTTCTGAATTCCTGGCTTGCCTGAATAGGATAAAAAAACTAAAAAAGAGGACTTTCCGTCCTCTTTTTTTCTGTGCGCTTGTTTTGTAAAAATAAGAATTCTGTCACATTTTGTTATTATATTTAGCCAAAGGAAGTCACAAGATTTGTGCAAAATAGCAACTATAAGGAACTGATATAGGACAATTCGTGTGCAAATCATCAAAAAAGCTTGCCAAATCGGTAAAAAAAGGGTATAGTTATGTTCTCCGGAAAGTAACGAGGAAAAAGTGATAAAATGAGATAAAACGATCGGAAAGGAGACGCTCTTTTGGATCAATTATTCTGGATCGGTTTTGTGGGTGCGGCGCTCGCACTCATTTTTGCTTTGATCAAACGCAACAAGGTGATGCACTTTTCCGAAGGCGATGAGAAAATGCATAAGCTTGCCGCCGCCATTCGGGAGGGCGCCAACGCCTACTTGAGATCTCAGTACACCATTGTGAGTATCGTGTTTGCTGTGATCTTTGTCATCTTGCTGTTGATCGCATTCCTGTCCAACGGGGAACTTCTGAGCCGGGTCACGCCCTTCGCCTTCCTCACCGGCGGGCTGTGGTCTATGCTGGCGGGTTTCATCGGTATGCGCATCGCCACCAATTCCAACGCGCGCACCGCCAATGCGGCTCACGAGTCCCTGGACCGGGGCTTGAACGTGGCGTTCTCCGCCGGCTCCGTGATGGGCTTTACTGTTGTGGGTCTTGGGATTCTGGACGTTACCATTTGGTTTTTCATCCTGCGCTACGGTGCCGGGATCACCGATCCCAACCAGGTGGGTAGCATTATGGTCATGAACGGTATGGGCGCCTCCTTTATGGCGCTTTTCGCCCGAGTCGGCGGCGGGATTTATACCAAAGCCGCTGACGTTGGCGCTGACCTGGTTGGAAAGGTGGAGCAGGGCATCCCCGAAGACGACCCTCGCAACCCCGCCACCATTGCGGATAACGTGGGTGACAACGTTGGTGACGTTGCGGGTATGGGTGCCGACCTTTATGAATCTTACGTGGGCTCCATCTTGGCTACTTTCGCCCTGTCCGGCGTCGCGGGCTACGGTTGGGAAGGAATGTTCCTGCCCATGGCGCTGGCTGTGAGCGGCATTATGTGCAGCCTCATCGGATCCCTTTTGGTCCGCACCAAAGAGCATGCGACGCAGCGGAACCTCTTGACCAGCCTTCGCACCGGGACTTACACAGCCGCTGCTTTAAGCGCGGTGATCGCCGCGCCGCTTTGCTGGCTTATTATGGGTAAGATGGGCGGGCATATGATCCGCTGTTGGGGCATCTATATAGCCATCCTGGCAGGACTTTTCGGCGGCACTTTGATCGGCTATTTTACGGAGTACTACACTTCCGACAACTACAAGCCCACCAAAAAGCTGGCCGCTTCCGCGGAAACCGGACCCGCCACGGTCATTATCGGCGGCGTGGCGCTGGGCATCCGCTCCACCATGTCCTCCATTCTCATCGTGTGTGCTTCCATTCTGGTCAGCTATTTTGCCGCGGGCGGCATCCACGCCTTTGAACAGGGGTTGTACGGCATTGGTATTGCCGGCGTGGGGATGCTCTCCACCCTGGGTATCACCCTGGCGACGGACGCATACGGACCCGTGGCGGACAACGCGGGCGGCATCGCTGAAATGGCGGGTCTGCCTGAAGAGGTGCGGAAACGCACGGACGCCCTGGACTCCCTGGGCAATACCACCGCCGCCACCGGAAAGGGCTTTGCCATTGGCTCCGCGTCCCTTACCTCTCTTGCTTTGATCTTTTCTTTCACCAGCATCGTGCAGAGCAAAACCAGTGAAAACCTGCTCTTTGAACTGACCAATCCCGCCGTTCTGGTCGGGTTGTTCATCGGCGCTATGCTTACCTTCGTTTTCTCCGCTATGACTATGTCCGCGGTGCAGACCGCCGCCCAGTCCGTGGTACGGGAGGTGCGCCGGCAATTCAAAGAGATCAAGGGCATTATGGAATATAAGGCGGACCCTATGTATTCCCGTTGTGTGGCGCTTTGCACCAAAGGCGCGCTGCATGAAATGATAGCGCCCGCTCTGCTGGCGCTCCTGGTCCCGCTGATTACCGGCGTTGTTTTGGGGCCCACCGGCGTGGTGGGGCTTTTGGGCGGCGTTTCCGTTACCGGCTTTGCCATGGCGGTATTTAT
>JAGDAA010000118.1 GCA_017959745.1 Clostridia bacterium | reverse complement strand
GTCGGAGATCTCCAGAACGGATACGTCGAAGGTGCCGCCGCCCAGGTCGTAGATCATGATCTTCTGTTCGTTTTCCTTATCGATGCCGTAAGCCAGCGCAGCCGCCGTGGGTTCGTTGATGATACGCTTGACTTCCAGACCCGCGATCTTGCCCGCGTCCTTGGTGGCTTGCCGCTGAGCGTCGGAGAAGTAGGCGGGGACGGTGATGACCGCTTCCGTCACCTTGGTGCCCAGGTAGTTCTCCGCGTCCGCTTTCAGCTTCTGCAGGATCATCGCGGAAATTTCCTGAGGCGTGTAGCTCTTGCCGTCGATCTCCACCTTCCGGGATGTACCCATATCCCGCTTGATGGAAGCGATGGTCCGATCCGGGTTGATGATGGCCTGCCGTTTGGCGATCTGCCCCACCATCCGTTCGCCGGTCTTGGAGAATGCCACCACGGAAGGCGTGGTCCGCGCTCCTTCGGGATTGGGGATGACTGCGGGCTCGCCGCCCTCGTAAACAGCCACACAGGAATTGGTGGTGCCTAAGTCGATACCGATGATTTTTGCCATTGTATTTTCCTCCTTAAATCAAGTTGTTGTTTTCTTTTTCAGTTCGCCACTTTCACCATGGCGTGGCGGATTACTTTTTCGCCGCAGATATAGCCCTTTTGCAAAACCTGGGTCACTTCGTTTTCTCCCTTTTCGGGGTCCTCCTCGTGGAACACCGCTTCGCAAAAGGCGGGATCGAAGGTCTGCCCCTCGGCTTCGATCTCATGTACGTCGATCCCCGCCAGGGTCTCCTTGAAGGAGGAGAGGATCATCCGGACCCCTTCCTCCAGGGCTTCCCCTTTGGCGGCGCCCGCCCGTTCCAGGTTGTCGAATACCGGCAGGAGCCGTTTTAATACGTCGCACTTGGCGGCAAAGTACAGCTCCTCTTTTTCCCGGGCGGTGCGCTTTTTGAAGTTTTCATATTCCGCCGCCAGCCGCAGGTGGCTGTCCTTCAGCTCCGCCAGCTCCTTTTCCAGCGCCGCCAGTTCCTTTTCCAGCTTCTTTTCCTGCGCCTTTTCCTTGCGGCCCTTCTTTTCCGCTTTTCCGGCGTCTGCCTTTTCGCTCTTTTCTTCTTTCGTTTCCGCTTCGGCGTCTTCCGAAGCCTTCTTTTCTTCGTCCGTCATAATTTCGTCCCTTCATTTTCAATGAGAGGCAGTCCGGGATTGAATCCCCGCACCGACCCCATTTGCCGCGCCAGGTATTCCAGATACGCCATGGCGCCGGCGTAATCCATCCGCTTCGGACCCACGATGCACACCGCGCCTTCCGACCCCTTGTTCAAATGGAAGGGGCAGAAAACGAAGCTCGCCGCGTCCAGTCCGTCCTCCCCGGAACCCACGTGGACCTTCAGTCCCGCGGGGAAGGGATCCTGGAACCGGGCGAGAAGCCGACTTGGATCCTCCAGCTCCGCGATGGCGCTTTGCGCCGCCCCCGCGTCCGCGAATTCCGGATGCTTCAAAAGGTTCGCCATCCCGGCGACGCACACCGAATCCTCGCTGATCTCGCCCATAGCCTGGTAAATCACCCGGATCAGGGGCGCCACGAAGAAGCGATATTCTCCCAGTTCCTTTTCCAGCGCCAGAAGCCGCTCCACCGTCAGGGCGCCCAGTTCCTTTTTGGCAAGTCCGTCGTTGAGCACCGCGATGATGGTTTCCACGGCTTTCCGGTCCAGGGGCGCCTCCGGCGCGATCCGCCTTGTCACGGCGCGTCCCTGGGAGGTGATCATCACCAGCAGAAAACTGCCGGGATTCACGTACACGCCCTCGAAGCGCTCGATGGTGCCGACGCCCTCTCGGGAGAAGGCGAGTACCGTGTATCCGGTCATCCGGGCAAGGAGCTTGGTCACGTCCCGCAGAAGCCCGGGCACGTCCCGGTCCGGCTCCGACAGAATGGCGTTGAGCAGAAGCCGCTCCTCAAAGTCCAGACGGTACCCCTCCATCAGGGAATCCACGTACAGGCGATAGCCTCTGGTGGTGGGGGCGCGCCCCGCGGAGGTGTGGGGATGGGTCAGAAGCTCCATTTCCTCCAGCTGGGCCATCTCGTTTCGGATGGTGGCAGAGGAGCAGGGCTTCTTCATCCGCTGCATCACCGCCTTGGACCCCACCGGCTCCCCGGTGAGGATATATAGGCTGATGATCTCCTTGAGGATCTCCCGCTTCCGGTTTGTCAACTCCACGATCATTCACCGTCCTTTTGGTTTTAGCACTCTTGCTATTAGAGTGCTAATCCCTTGTCTGTATTATACCACGCCCTTGTAACTTGTCAAGCGTTTTTTCAAAAAAACATTTTTTCTCCCTTCTTTATAGAAAACGGGCATACCCCGCATAGGGAATCCGTATGAAAGAACCCTTGACAGTTTTCTTCCGATGTGATATAAAAGCGGTGAAAGAAAGTGAAAAGAGAGTCGCGCGGGTGTATGCGGCGGCAGGGAAGCGGTTTTCCCTGCGAAAGGAGAATTGAATATGGATCTATTGCACGTTTTGTCCCTTCTGGGCGGTGTCGCCTTCTTCCTCTACGGTATGAACTCCATGGGGACCGGTCTCAAAAAAGTCGCCGGGTCGAAAATGGAGTCCTATCTTTGGAAGTTGTCGGATACACCCTGGAAGGGTTTTTTGTTGGGTGTTCTCACCGCCGCGGTGATCCAGTCCTCCGGCGCCACCTCCGTTATGGCGGTGAGCTTTGTCAACGCCGGCA
Source organism: Clostridia bacterium (assembly GCA_017959745.1). Lineage (GTDB taxonomy): Bacteria > Bacillota > Clostridia > Oscillospirales > SIG627 > RGIG5579. The sequence continues at coordinate 3,023 of JAGDAA010000118.1, read as the reverse complement.
TGATGCAGTTTACGCAGGCGGTCCCCATCGTCCTCGGCTCCCACGTGGGTACCACCATGACCGGCTGGCTCCTCACGCTCTCCCAGGCGGGAGAGGGCTCCGGGAACATTTTGGGTCAGCTCCTCCGGACGGAGGCGCTGTACTCCGTTCTGGCGATCGTGGGCATCGTTTTCATCGTCTTCTTAAAGAAAAAGGTGTTCCGCAACGTGGGCTCCATCCTTTTGGGACTGGGTACCCTGCTTCTGTCGATGTCCCTCATCGGTAGCGCCGTGACCCCCTTGAAGGAGAGCGATAGCTTCCGGCAGATCCTGCTTCTCTTTGAGAATCCGATCCTTGGCATCCTGGCGGGCTTTGTGGTGGGCGCCGTAGTCCAAAGCGCCTCCGCCGGCGTGGGTATCCTCCAGGCGCTGTGCATCACAGGCTCTTTGCCCTACGCCGTGTGTCTCCCCCTGATCTTGGGTATCAACTTAGGCGCCGCCGTTCCCGTCCTGCTCAGTATGATCGGCGGGACCCGGGCGGGCAAGCGCACCTCCCTGACCTATTTCTTCGGCAACCTGTTCTCCATCTTCGTCACCTATATCATCTATATTCCCCTGCGGTTCACGCCCTTCGGCGACTTCTTTGAGAATACCGCCTCCACGGTGATGGGCATCGCCATCCTGAATACCGCGATGCGCCTGATCGCCGCGCCCTTCCTGATGCTCCTGCGGAAGCTTTTGATCCGCCTGGTGGAGCGCATCGTCCCCGTTCTTCCCGAGGAAACGGAGGACAAGGAGGAAGTGGATTCCCTGGTGGATTCCCTCTTGAACTACCCGCCTATGGCATTGCAGAAAGCCCAGGTGGCGGTGGTGAAAATGGCGGATATCACCCACAAGACCCTGCTCCGCGCCCTGGATCTCACCGAGAAATTCTCCCTGGACGGCTTCAACCAGGTGATGGAGAAGGAGGCGCTGGCGGATACCTACGAGGACAAGCTGGGCAACTTTATCGTCCGCATCTCAAAGCACAGCCTGAACCCCGCCCAGCAGGCGCAGGTCTCGGAGCTTCTCTCCGCCATCGGGGATTTTGAGCGCCTTTCCGACCACGCCAAGAACATCGCGGAAAGCGCCCAGGAGATCTATGAAAAGAAAGTGACCTTCTCCCCCGCGGCGCAGAAGGAAATGAAGTACCTGTTCGCCGCCGTGAAGGAGATTCTGGATACCACCGTCCTCGCCGTCCGGGAGCAGGAGATCCAGCTCGCCCTCAGGGTGGAGCCCCTGGAGGAAGTCATCGACGAAATGACCAAGCTTCTCCGCGCCGGGCATATCGAGCGGCTCCAGCAGAACAAATGCACCATCTTAGGCGGTTTTGTGTTCAACGATCTGCTTACCAACCTGGAGCGGGTGGCGGACCACTGCTCCAACCTGGCGTTCTCCGTTCTCCACAGTACCGACCTGAACGCCGAGGCGCACGTCTACGCGGAGAGCATCACGGGTACCGAGGCATTCCGGTCCCGCTACAAGGCATACCGGGATCTTTACCTCGCCCCTTTGGAACAGGCCTGATCCGATCCCCCCGATCAAAAAAGGATCGCCATCCTTTCGGATGACGATCCTTTATTTGTCGCGTTTTTCAATATTTCTTTCTTCTCAGCAGCAATGCGATCCCGATGCCCGTGACGATCAGCACCGCGCCGCTCACCCCTAAGGTGATCCCGTCCCGGCGCCGTTTCTCCTCTTCGGGGGAGAGGGTGGAGGTGACCGCCGCTTCCCCGGAGACCGGCTCTTCGTCCTCGTTTTGCTCAGGTTCCTCCTCCGGCGGGGTGTTCACCAGTAGAAACAGGGCATCCTGCCAGGGAAAGCGCAGGACGTTGCCGTTCCGTTCCGGCTCCAGCCGCGCTGTGCCGCCTCCCTCCCAGGCGTACAGGGAAACGTATTCCGGCAGCTCCACCTCACTCTCCAGAATGACGGCGATGTCCCCCATGGGCAGTACGTCCCCGCCCGTCGTGAAGAAGTGGATGCGGAAAGCGCGGATCAGCCGGGTCCCGAACAGTTCCCGGGCGGTGTCGGAGTCCGCGCCGCCGAAGATATATTCCACGGAGATCCCGGGGTCCGTTCCCTCCGCGAAAACACCGGGGGAGAGCACGGCGCGGACTTTCCCGTCGGCGCTGGTGATCTCGGGACGCAAGACTTCCTCCCAGCTTTCCCCGCAATCGGTGCAGGTCACCCGGGCGCTGCCCTCTGTGGAGAGGGTGGCGGGCTGCAGAATTTCCCGAGAAACGTTGGCGTGGGGACAGATCAATTCAAACTGCCATTCCCGCACGTCGAAGGGGATCACTGATCCCTTCGCGTCCCGAATATCCAGCAGTCTTTCGCTGTAGCTCACGCTGACCCGGGAGGAACCGAAGGGGGCGTCTCCTTTTACCCGGAACTTGATCTTCGCCACATTTCCCGTCTGGTCAAAGCTCGTTTTGTGGGCTTCGGCGCGGAAGGAAAGTACGTCCCCGTCTTCTTTTTGTTCCACCCTGCCCCCGGGGAAAAGCTCCAGATCCTGAATTTCCAGGACCTCCAGGGTCTGCCGGTCGTAGGCGAGGGTGAGCCGCATGTCCTTCACCCCGGGATTCCGGTTGCATTGCAGGGTCACGGTAAATTCACTGCCACGGGCGAGCTTTCCCGCATCGGCGGTCAGAGTGAATTTCCCCCGTCCCGCGGCGTGAAAAGCGCCTTGTATACCCAGGCACAGCAGCAGTGCCGCCACTCCGGCGGCGATTCGTCCGATTTGTCTCATACCACTCCTCCGTTGGCGCGCAGGACCTCCCGGGCGAGGGAGGTCAATTCCTCCCGGACCCGGTCCGGCGCGATGATCCGCACCCTGTCCCCGAAAGTCATCAGCCAGGACAAAAAGGGCGGGGAGACCATCACCTGCAGGGTGGTTTCAAAGCCGCCCTCCGCCTTCCGGGTGACCAGGTTCGATCCGAAGCGGTCGAAGAAGACCCCCGCCAGATCCTCCCGGCACCATAGGGTCACGCTTTCCTCCCGTCCGCC
>JAGDAA010000117.1 GCA_017959745.1 Clostridia bacterium | reverse complement strand
CCACCACGCCGATCTCAAGCTTGGCGTTTCCCTCTTCGTCGGCATAGGTATTGCTCGCGGCGACGGCATAGGCGCCCACCCCCAACAACAGCAAAAAACCGATAGCCAGGGCGAACGGCAGGAAGCGCGCCGTCCGGCAAAACTGCAAATGAAGATAGGGCAGAAAGCGGTTTTTCATTCCACCGCCTCCGCCAGCTCACGGATGCTCCTGTCCCCGTCGTATCGGGTCAGAACACCGTTTTTCAGGATATACAAAGCGTCGCAAAGCTCCGTTTCCTGCAGGTCGTGGGTGACCAGCAAGACGGTACCGCCGCCCCGGGCAAAGGAACGGAAATATGCCTGGATCTCCGCCTTGCAGGGCAGATCCAGGGCGGCGGAAGGCTCGTCCAGAAGCAGAATATCCGGATGGCGGCACATAGCGCATCCGATGGAGAGACGCTTTTTCATACCGCCGGAAAGCCGGGAGACCCGCTTGTCGAGGAATTCCCCCACACCCAGCATCTTCAGGATGCCGCTTTCCAGCTCCCCTTCCATCTGCTCCCGATCAAACCAGAGCCGCAGATTATCCCGGGCGGTAAGCTCCTCAAAGAGGGGCGTTCCCTGGGGCACGTAGCCGACGGTCTTCCGCAGCGCCTTTTCATCCCGCAGAAGATCCTTGCCCAGCCAAAGGAACTTGCCGGCGTCCGCTTTCCGGATGCCGGCAAGGATGGTCAAAAGGGTGGATTTCCCGGAACCGTTTCCGCCCAGGATGCCCGTAATGGTGCCGGCGGCGCAGGAAAGGTCCACGCCGCGCAGCACTTCATTTTTACGATACTTTTTTTTGTATTCCGACTAATTCCAGTTCAGCCATAGATCAATCGAAGATGGAGCTGAGAAGCGATTCGGGGACGCCCGCCTTCTGCAGACGGTCCTTCAGGGTATTCTTCACCGTGTCCGAATCCAGGTTGTCCATCCATTCGTTCATTTCCTTACCGTCTTTCACTTCGTTCACACTGCCGCCGGCATTGTATTTCGCCTTGGCGTCGATGGCGACCTGGTCCGTCCCGTTGGAACTGACCGCGATCTTGGCGTTTCCGCCGGAAGCGCCGTAATCCGCCTCAATGACGAAGGAAATATTCTGCAGGAACGCAGGCAGGGAGCTGTTCAAAGACTCCGCGCCCGCGGCGGTGGGCACAAACGTGAATTTGCCGCCGATTTCGCCCTTCTTGAACCGGTCACGGTTGAAATTCTCCACCTTGACAGTGACCAGTTCTTCTCCGCCGGACCAAATGGAGAAATCGCCGTTGAGGGTCCCATCGCCCTTGCCGGAGCCGGTCAGAAGCATCGCGGTCTCGCCCGCATCCGCGGTTTCAAAGCGGTAACCGAACTGGCCGCTGCTCCGGGGGAAGGAATAGATAAGAGTGCTTTCCCCGCCGTTCGCGCGGATCTCTCTGCCGTGGATTTCCCCATCGCCGGAGACGAACACGCGCATAACGACGCTCTCCTCGCCGGCGCCGTTTTCATTGAGAGCGGCGAGCGCCGCCTCGATATCGGACGTATACTCTTCCCGGGTCATTTCGCCGGTTTTGCTTACCACATCGTAGAGCTTGGTATCGCCCTTCGCTTCCTCCAGGACCGCGCGGGCGACCTTGGTCATCTGATCACCGGACAGGGTCACGGTGAGCCACTTGCCCTTCTCCGTAACGCCGCCTTCCGTCAATTCCCCGTCTTCCCGGGTGACGGAACTTTCATCAAGGGCATTCAGGATCACGTCGCTGTAGCGGACAATCAATTCTTTGAGGGTTTTCTCATCGGGGAGTTTATCCTTCAGAGCGGAGGGAAGCATTGCTCCATCCGACGCGGAGGAAAGCGTGTCGCTGACGTCCATCCGGAAATACTCCGAAGAGAACTGATCGATCCGGGCATAGAGGTTCTCGGTCTCGGCATCCAAATAGAAATCACCGGTCAGAAGCTCGGTTCCGTTCAGCTTGAAACCCAGCTTGCCGGACATCTTTTTATCCTTTTCGGTGAAATTCACATCCACCGTCATATTTTCCAGCCAAGACAGATCCGTGTCGCCCGCCTGACTCTGGAGCAGATTTCGCATATCGGGGGAAATGGTGAAGGTGACAGTACCTTCCTCCTGACCGCCGCCGATCAAAACATTCTTGGACGTTCCCAGGGCGTATAGGTTGGTAAAGCTATTCGCCATATCCTCCACGCTCTGCTTCTCCACGGACCTGTAATAGGAAACGGGAGACCCCATAGAGGCGATCATATTGTTGATGGGTTTCCAGAACACCCACGCCAAAACACCGAGAAGGACCGCGACCGCCAGAACGATCGCCAGAATCACAGGTCCCTTCTTCTTTTTCTTTTTCGGAGTCCCGTAGCCCACGGGCTGACCGTAAAAGGCGTTGGCGCCCTGCGGGGGAACAGGCTGCTGATACATCCCCGGAGCGGGCTGCTGCATAGGCTGCTGATACACAGGCTGTTGGAATCCGCCCTGTACAGGCTGCTGCATAGGCTGCTGATACCCGCCTTGTACGGGCTGTCGGAGCGGCTGCTGCTGATATCCGCCCTGGGGGGGGACAGGCTGCTGCATAGGCTGCCGCGCCGGTTGCTGCTGCATAGGCTGCCGCGCCGGTTGCTGCTGCATAGGCTGCCGCGCCGGTTGCTGCTGCATAGGCTGCTGCGCCGGCGTACGGGGCGCCGCCGCTACCGGCTTGCCGCAGTTGGGGCAAAACGCGGCGCCGTCGGTTATGGGTTTGCCGCAGTTGGGACAAAACATAGTCGATCTCCTTTTCTGCTGTTTTAGTCAAAACAAAAAACCGATAGAAATGACAATCTTCGCTACGATTTATTATAAGAGTAGAGCGAGCCGTTTGTCAAGTGTCAAGCGTGTCCTGCGCCACGGGGAGGATGAGGTTCAACGCGCCGGGGACAACGGTGATTTCGGGATCCTTCAGATGGAAGATCTCCCCGTCCGCCTGGACCACCAGGGGCTTGGGAGAAAGCATACGGACGCGCTTGCATCGGCGGTAGAACAGAAAGTCCTTCATGGACTCCATGTGAAGCCCCTTCTGATAATCCCTCACGTATTTCAGGAACTTGAAACGGGAAATGGTGGGAATGGCAATAAAATCGATACAGCCGTCGCTGATATTGGCGGTGGGCGTCGCCTTGAATCCTCCGCCGTAAAATCTGCCGTTTCCCGCCGCGGCGATCGCCACGTTGCCGTTCCCAACCGCCGCTTCCTCGCCGTCCACCTCCAGGCGAATGGGATTTTTCATAGCGGACAGAAAGGAATAAAACAGGGCGATTTTATAGGCGAAGGAGCCGGAAACCATGGGGATCCGCTTCACCTTCTGCTGACGGGCGGCGGTGATGGCGTCCAGCCCCACGGAAGCGATGTTCAGGCAATAGCGCCCCGCTACCTTCATCAAATCGCAGGGGATCGCCTCGCCCAGCGCGCAGGAACGCAGATCCAGAAAACGCGTCCGGGGGATCTCTTCAAAATATTTGATGAAGTCGTTTCCGGAGCCCACGGGGACGGGACAAACGGACGCGTTTTCCTTTTCCGCCGCGGCGCAGACCACTTCGTTCAGGGTCCCGTCGCCGCCGCAGGCGTAGATCCGGATGCCCTCGGGATGCTCCAGTATTTTCAGCTCCGCGATGACGGTGGCGTCGCCCTCTCCTCTGGTGACGGCGATCTCATAGGGCGCCCCCTGTAAAACGGGGTCGCTTTCAAACAGCTTTCGGATGGCGCGGGTCAGTTCCCCGGTCTGATCATGTTTGCCCGCTGCGGGGTTGAGGATGAACAAATGCAGTTGACTCATTTTTATCTCCTTATTTGATCCGGCGTACAGCACCCTTCGGTGCCTCTCCCCGGCGATAGGCATTCAGCACGCCCCGTACCTCGCCGGGCGTCTCCGTCGTAAAGAACAGGTGCCGGGACGGCGCGTTCATTTTATCCAACTCTTCTTTTTTGTCCAGCATATACACGGGAACGGCATTGAGAAGCAGGTCCCGCTTTCCTTCCCTTATCACGGGGAACACGACGCCTCTGCGATCCCGGAGCGTCTTCCCCCCCACCGGTTTTTCCAATAGCATAAGGGGCAGTTTTCCGTAGATCAAAACCGTTTTCGGCAGGGAAGGGTCACGGATCTGCGCCGGATTCAGCTCCGGGGAAACGATGAAATCCGCCACCCCGTCGAAAGCGAGGGGCGCAAAGGAATTGGTGACATTCAACCGGAAATCTCCATGGAGAACAAATCCCTCGTCACGCACCAGAGGAAGCTGACCGGGATTGGTAATCAAAAGATCCGTGGCGCCCTGGTCCTTCGCCCGGCGCAGGCGGTTGAGAACATCCTTTTCCGCCCGGGGAAAGACGACGGCGGGCATCACCACGCCCCGCACCCCCGGTACGTACCGGTCCAGGGGCAAAAAGCAAAGCTCCTGCATCAATTCCGGCGGGATCTGCGCCCCGTTTGAAAAGCGGTAGCTGACGCCGGATGGCGCCTGTTTTTCCGGCGGGAGCGGCGGACAGACCGGTTTTACCGGCGCCCGCTCATAAACGACGGGCTTCCGGATGGGAGCAAGGTCACGCATGACCTGAGAGGCGGCGCGGCTTTTGTCCTTATCCTCTTCCCGGCGAATCCCCAGCATACTCCCGTCGATCTTCCCGGTAAAGTACCCGTCGGTAAAGCCGGAGCGGGAAAAGGCGTTCCGAAGGGACTCGATCTCCCGGGGGGAGGCGTCCCGCCCCTCGTCCAGAAGGCGGCGGTAGACCGAGGCTACCTCGTACACATACCGAGGCGATTTCATCCGACCTTCCACCTTCAGGGAGGCGACGCCTAAGGAGAGGATCTCTCGCATATGCCCCGCCAAACACAGGTCCTTGAAGCTGATGGGATACTTCCCGTTATAGGGCAGGCGGCAGGGCTGGGCGCATTCTCCCCGGTTGCCGGAGCGGCCTCCGATCATACTGGACATCAGGCACTGCCCGGAGTGACAGGCGCAGATGGCACCGTGAATGAACATCTCAACGGGGATCGGGGATTTTTCGCACAGCTCTTTCAGGTTCTCCCGATCCATTTCCCGGGCGCAGACCATCCGGGAAAAGCCGATCTTCCGAAACAACTCCGCCGCGCCTACACTGTGACCGGACGCCTGGGTACTGGCGTGAAGGGGCAGATCCGGCAGCTGTTCCCGCAGAACCCGCGCTAAGCCGAGGTCCGCCACGATAAGAGCGTCCGCGCCCATCTCCCAAAGATCGGCGGCGAGGGCAAGGGCATCCGGCATCTGGCGGTCGGTGAGCAGGGTATTGACAGTGACGTAGACCCTAACGCCCTTTTCGTGGCAGAAATCAATCCCCTTCTTCAAGGTCTCGTCGTCAAAGTTCTTCGCCCGCATTCGGGCGTTGAAGCGGGGAGCCCCCAGGTACACGGCGTCAGCGCCGCCCAGTACCGCCGCCCGCAAAGCGTCAAAACTGCCCGCGGGGCATAAAAGCTCCGGCATGTTCAAAGGCATCCCCCTCTCCGTTCATACAGATACTTTATTATACTACAAATCGTCCGCGAAAGTAAAGGGCAAACGAGAATATACCGGAATCCTGCCACTAATAAGGAAGCGTGATGAAAAAAACGGTAATGTATTCCTTTCCTATATAGTTCACATAAAATACTGATATGTATAGATTCGCAGGAACGCTTGTATTTCCGAAAGGGCAGGCGTAAAATGAGTGGTAGAATTTTAGCGAATTCGGGAGGATCTATTATGAGCTTTTCCATTACCGGCGTCACCATGCTGATGATGAGCATTTTCGTGGTCGCGGCGCTGGGCTACATGCTGGGTCGAATCAACATCAAGGGTGTGTCCCTGGGCACGGCGGGCGTGTTCATCGTGGCGTTGCTCTTCGGCGCCTTTTTTCCCCACCCTGCTCTCCGGTACCCTGACCATCAAGCTGGACGGGGACGAGGTGGTCAACTACGCCACCAACGCGCTGAAAATCGTAGAGAACCTGGGACTGATCCTGTTTGTCACCGCGGTGGGCTTCATCGCGGGTCCCAACTTTTTCAGCAACTTTAAGAAAAACTTCAAGTCCTACATCGTTCTGGGCTTGATCGTCATCGTCGCGGGCGCCGCCACCGGCATCGGTTGTATTTACATCGGACGCGCCCTGGGTGAAACGGATCACGGCGAATTCACCGCTATGATCGTGGGTCTTCTCTCCGGCTCCCTCACCTCCACCCCCGCCTTTTCCGCGGCGAAGGAGACCGCGAAGGCGTATGAGACGGCGGTCACCGTGGGCCACGGCATCGCTTATCTCTTCGGTGTGGTGGGCGTGGTGCTCTTCGTGCAGATCATGCCCAAGATCAACCGCGCCAATATGGAAGAGGAGCGCGCCAAATTGAAGAACGTGGACACCGGCAAGAAGAAGGAATACAAGGGCAAGCTCGTAGAAATGGATCCCTTCGGCTTTATGCCCTTCGCCCTCGCCGCCGTCATCGGCATCTGCATCGGCTCTATCAAGATCGCCAACTTCTTCTCCCTGACCACCACCGGCGGCGCCTTGATCGCGTCTCTTCTCTTCGGGCACTTCGCTCACTTCGGTCCCGTCAGCGTGACCCCCAAGGAATCCACCCTGAAGGTGTTCCGGGAGCTGGGGCTCATGCTCTTCCTCATCGGCGCGGGCATCGCGGGGGGCATCAGCTTTGTGAAATACTTCAAAGTGGTGTACTTCTTCTACGGCGTCGCCATGACCGTCGTTCCCATGATCATCGGTTATCTCT
>JAGDAA010000116.1 GCA_017959745.1 Clostridia bacterium | reverse complement strand
GCTACAGCGGGAAATGCTCACCGGCAGTCCGTAGGTGCGGTGGTACGCCATCACCAATAGATCCGCCCCCGCCTTGGAGGAGGAATAGGGGCTGGAGGTGTGGATGGGCGTTTCCTCCGTAAAGAACAGATCCGGACGGTCCAGGGGCAGATCCCCGTAGACCTCGTCGGTACTCACCTGGTGGTAGCGCTTGATCCCGTACTGCCGGCAGGCGTCCATCAGAACGCCGGTGCCGATGATATTGGTCTGCAGGAACACGGATGGATCCTCGATGGAGCGGTCCACGTGGCTCTCCGCGGCGAAGTTCACCACCATATCGGGCTTTTCTTCCTCAAAGAGCCGATACACGCCCTCCCGGTCGCAGATATCCAGCTTGACAAAGCGGAAATTCGGCTTGTCCATAACGCTTTTCAGGGTGGACAGGTTGCCCGCGTAGGTGAGCTTATCCAGGCAGATAACGCGGTAGTCGGGGTACTCCTTCATCATATGGAAAATGAAATTGGAGCCGATGAAGCCGGCGCCGCCGGTAACGATGATGGTCATACGTTTCTCCCTTTTTTATATAATGATCCGGTCCTCCAGGACCGCTTTCAGATGCTCGCCATAGGGGCTCTTGCCATAGCGCTTCACGCTTTGCGCCAGCTGTTCGGCGCTGATCCAGCCGTAGCGGAAGGCGATCTCCTCGGGGGCGGAAATGCTCATGCCCTGGTACTGCTCGATCATACAGACGAAGTTGGTGGCTTTCCTGAGAGATTCCACGGTGCCCGCGTCCATCCAGGTGAAGCCGCGCCCCAGGAGCTGGGCGTTGAGGCGGTTTTCCTGCAGGTACATATCATTCAGGGTGGTGATCTCCAACTCTCCCCGGGCGGAGGGCTTCACCCTCGCCGCCATATCGGAGACGCCCTTGGGATAGAAATAGAGACCCACGATGGCGTAGTTGGACTTGGGTATTTTGGGTTTCTCCTCCACGGAGAGAACGCGGTAGTTGTTATCCGCGCCCTTGCCGTCCTTTTTCACTTCCATGATGCCGAAGCGCTGGGGGTCTTCCACGTAATAGCCGAAGACGGTGGCTTCGCCCTTTTCCGCGGCGCGCTTGGCGGCAGAGAGCTTGGCGCCCAGCCCGTTCCCGTAGAAGATGTTGTCCCCTAAGATCATAGCGCAAGGCTCGTCCCCGATGAAGTCCCGCCCGATGGTGAACGCCTGGGCGAGCCCTTCGGGTTTTTCCTGCACGGCGTAGGACAGCTGCAGTCCGAAGGCGCTTCCGTCACCCAACAGGTTTTGGATGCGGGGGGTGTCCTCCGGGGTGCTGATGATCAGGATCTCCCGGATGTGCGAGAGCATCAGCGTGGACAGGGGGTAATAGATCATAGGTTTGTTGTAGATGGGAAGCAGCTGCTTGGACGTAACGATGGTCAAAGGATAGAGCCGCGTCCCGGCACCGCCGGCAAGAATGATTCCTTTCATAGATGCGCTCCTTCTTTTTTTCAAAGGCTACCCGGGTTTATTCGAACCACGATTCGACGATCGCCTTTCTCTTTGAATAAAACTCCTTCAAGCCTTCCATTTCCTTCACGTAGTTTTCTTCCAGGGTATTGGCGGAACCGTGGAACCTAGTCCAACAATCCGCCAGATAGGGGTGCCACGCCGCGTCGTATTCATCGATGAAGCGCGTCACGCGATCGGGATCGAAACAGGTGTCGGCGATCTGGAGGATCCTCTCTTCAAACGCCCGGCGGAAGGAGGCGTTGCGCCACATAGAGGCAAACAGTTCGTCCTTCTCCCGAATGAACGTCACGGCGTTCTCCTTCAGCAGAGACAGGTTCATAGATCTGGAGTTAGAGTCAAAGAGCATCCACCGCCATTTGCAGTCGCCGTAGGCGCCGTCCTCCTTCTCCAGAGTCCGCCAGAGCGCGAAGTTGCCCGTGGGCCAGTCCTCGCTCCTGCCGATATACGCGTTTACGGCGTAATAATCAATAAAGCTGTCGATATCGATCATGGAGCAAACGGCCTTGTATTCTTCATCCAAAGACAGGTCCCGGGTGGTGACCTCGTGCCTCATATGATCGTAATACTGCCGCAGGGCGGTCTTGCCCGTTTCCACTTCGCCGTTTTTGATGATCAAAACGTTTTCTTCCGACACGCCGTAGTGGTAACTCACGGATTGCGCCGTGTACGATTCCTCCATCCAGAAGAAGCCCCAGTACTCCCCGTCCAAAAAAAGGACGCAGGGTTCAAACTTCATGGTGGCGAAGTCCATATCCCCGGTGCATTCCGCCATCAATACGTCGTTGATCTTAGTCAGGCGTCTGTTGCCGCCGTTGGAAAGGGTCACTTTTTCCGGAAAAAAATCAGAATCAAAAAGGCGGTATTCCAAAACTTCTGATCCGCTGTATTTGTTCCGCGCGAAAATGTTCAGGCTTTTACAGGCATACGCCCGGCTCACGCCGCCCTGAATGCGGATCCCCACGTCCTGAGACAGGATCGAGGTCCCGTTTTCCGAAATATCCAGGGTCGCCATGCGTTCCCATTTAGCGCCCCTTTGCCGGTAGTTGGCGTCCCAGAAGCCCCACACGTCGCCCAGGGTATGGACCTTTGTAAAGTTGTCAAAATAGTACCCCGTCACGTAGATGCCCTTGTAGAAATCGAACAGGTTGTCCGGATCCGTCACAAGGGAGACCACCCTCAGGGAGGAATAGGATTCGTCCAGTCCGACGTAATAGCTCTTGGAAACGATCTCACTTTTCCCGCCCAGGCGATCGATCGCAACGGCGCGCACCACGTTGCACTTGTCGATCAGGTAATCCGGCGCCTGATAGTGATAATCGGGCACCCGCGTGGAATAACGAGCTACCAGGTCGGTCCTGAAACAGGCGGAGGTATCCGTCCGCATGGAAAAGGTGTTTTCGTGGGCGCTGGCGTTTTCCAAATAGATCGGGCCGGTGTAAGGCGTTGATTCCGCGGTGGGATCGGTGCAATCCAGCGTGTAATACACGGTGGTTCCCTCCGGGACCGAGATCTCCAGATAAAACGGATTCGCGTAAAACCCGCTTTGAACGGAAAACACGGGCGGCTCCACATATCCCATACCCTGCCCGTCAAAGCCCGGGTCGGTGATAGGATACTCGGTCCCGACAAGCCCGATCAGGACCAGCGCCACGATCAGGACGCCCACCGTGCAGCAAAGCGCCAGGACGATCTTGCCTTTTTTACCGTTCACCATCTCAGAACGTTACCTCTCCCTCATGGCTGAGCAAAGAACAACGGTCGACGCCTTCCACCGCGCTGATACCGTCGATCACGGCGTTTTCATCCTTGGCGCGGATCTCCACGATCAGGCTGTATTTTTTGGAATCGACGGTCTGGGATTTAACCTTATAGTGCTTGACCTCCCGGTCCAGAACCTCAAAGACCGACCCCTTGACGTCCTTGCTGCCGGCGTGGACGACGAGGATCTTCGGCGCCCTGGCAACGGGGATCAGATCCAGAAGGAAGATGCCGATGGTCAGTACAATAGAGGTAATGAACGCGATGCCGGGCAGACCGGCGCCGCAGATGATCCCGATGGAGATCGCCCAGAACAGAAAGATCAGATCCATCGGGCTTTTGATCGCCGTCCGGAAACGGACGATGGACAGAGCGCCCACCATGCCCAGAGAAACCACCAGGCTCGACTGGACCGTCATAATGATCGCCGCCACGATCACTGTGATCGCCGCCAGCGAAATGTTAAACGACTTATCATAAAACGTCTTCCGGGTCAGGAAACGATACACGAAGAAAACATACGCGGCAAAGACGCAGGTGATCACCAGCGTCAAAATGACCACGCGCACGGAAACGTCTCCCGTAGTGAACGTTTGAGTCAGGATCTTCTTCAGCACTTCCATGATATTCATACCGATAGTCCTCCGAATTTTCTGCAAAGATAATATTTGGAAAAAGCGGTTTGCCGCAATCCTTTCATATGAATGGCGCGTTTGATAAAGTCGGGCAGGTAGTCGTCGAATTTGACTTCCAGCAGGTTGTTGCCCACCGGCATAATGGGCTTTGCCATGGACGCCGGCTCCAGGAAGTACTCCAGATCCGCGGAGGATCGGATGTTGGTATCCAGAGTCACCCTCACGTTTCCGTCCCGGTAGACGAAGGGGACCCGATCGTATTCCACGATGATCTTCGGACGCAGGAGCCTGGTTTCCTGTTGAATGATCATTTTCTTCAGGAGCGGGGGCATATCGTCCCGCATCTTCAGCGTTCCGTTGAACAAACCCTCAAACTGATCGAGGGTGATCAGGCACGAACGCTTCAGGGTCATTCCCGCCTGCTTGCGTTTGAGCTCCAGGGAAAGTCTGCTCGGCGAACCGTTGTAGATCCGGATACGGAACTTTTCCCTCGGATCGGTGCCGTCCTCGTTTTCCTTGTAACAACTGTTGCGATAGTCGTCAAAATACAGGCTCCTGACCTCATAAACGCCCGCGGGACCGGCATAGGGATCGCCGGACAGAACGACCGGCAATCGTTCCCTTAAAGATTCCAGCTGGATCGGGTCGATCACGTACTTGAACTCGTGCCTGTACCCTTTTCTGTTGCTGAAAAAAGCCGTTTTTTCCGTTTCTTTCATGTCATATCGTCCTTTGTGGTCGAGCCGCGGCACAGCGTTTCATCGCGCCCGTTTTTCTTACGGCAGAATGGCGTCGCAGACGCGATCCACGTCTTCCAAAGTGAGGTCCGCGTACAGGGGCAGGGTCAGGACCCGGTCCGCCAGGTGCGCCGCGACGGGCGTTTTTTTCACCCCGGCGGTGCAAAGATCGCCGTAGCAATCGAAGCTGTTGGTGAGGGGATAGAAATATTTCCGCGCGGTGATCCCCTTCTCCGCCAACTTGTCGAAGACCTCGTCCCGGGTGGCGGTAAACCCGTCGAACACCACGGGGAAATAGGCGTAATTGGAGGTGACGCCTGCCTGCTTCGGGCAGAGCTTGATCCCCTTTACGCCGGAAAGGCGTTCCCGGTACCGCTCCACCGCCGCGCGGCGCCGGGCGATCTCGCCGGAAAGATGGCGCAGGTTGGACAGCCCCATCGCCGCCTGGAACTCGCTCATTTTGGCGTTGCCGCCCACGAAGGGGACTTCCTCCGGGGAACGGATGCCGAAATTTTTCCGAACGTTGAGAACGTTCGCCAGCGCCCCGTCCCTGAGGCACACGGCGCCGCCCTCGATGGTGTTGAACACCTTGGTGGCGTGGAAGGAGAACATAGAAGCGTCTCCGAAGGAGGCGGAGGATTTTCCCTTGTACCAGACCCCGAAGGCGTGGGCGGCGTCGTAGATCACCTTCAGGTTGTATTTTTCAGCGATGGCGGCGATCTTTTCCACCTGGCAGAGATTGCCGTACACGTGGACGGGGACGATAGCGACGGTCTTTTCGGTGATGAGGCTCTCGATCTTGTCCGCGTCCATGGTATAGTCGTCCTCACGCACGTCGCAGAATACGGGGATGAGCCCGCAGCGGGTGATGGCGTGGGTGGTGGAAGCAAAGGTGAAGGGGGTGGTGACGACCTCGCTCCCCTGGGGGAAGGCAAAGGCGTCGATGACGTGCTCCAGCGCCAGGTGGCCGTTGGTATACAGCACCACGTGGGGGCAGTCCAGATACGCCTCCAACTCCTTCTGGAGCGCCTGGTGCTCCACGCCGTTATTGGTCAGCCAGCGGCTGTCCCACAGTTTTTTGATCTCCTCGCAATACTCCTCGAACGGAGGCATGGAGGATCGGGTCACGGGTATGTTTTTTGCCACGGTTTTCCCTCCGTTGTTTAATATGCGCTTTCACTTAAAACTCAACAAGACCCTTTCGGGCATTAAAGTCTTCAATGACGCCCACGATAGCCTCCGTCAGATCCGAAGAGATCAGTGCGGCGTCATTTCCAGCTTCAATGGCTTTGACAAAAGACACGATCTCATACCGGATCCCTTCGCCATCCAACTGATAGAAGAATCGCTTATTATCTTCCGGGTTTTCATAACGAAGCTCGAAATAGTCCGTTTTCCACCACGGTGCGGGAACGTAGATATAGCCTTTCGTCCCGGAAACGATCAACTCTCCCTCTGCCTTTGCACCCTTCGCGACCTTGATGGCGGCGACGCCGCCGGGGTAGACAAAGTCTATTTTGGTGAAGGCGTCAATGTTGGCGGCCTTATCTATAAACTTCGTGTAGATCTTTTTTTCACGATAATCCGACCCTAAAATCTGAAACACAGGGAGAAGGGCTGTAGGCGCCCAGCCGCACATACTGTTCCACTTTTGGGAAAGATCCGTTCCCGCAATGGAAACACCGTCGCGGAGGCTGGTGCAGACGGAATCCACGGAGACCACCTGTCCGATCTTCCCGCTCTTGGCAAGCAGGACCAACCGCTCGAACGCTGTCGAATACGCCGTTTTGATGGCGTCCATCAGAATCAGATGCTTTTCCGCGGCGATCTTTTGCAGTTCCCGGCTCTCTTCCCGGGTAAAGGCAATAGGGGACTCGCAGAGGACATGTTTTCCCGCCAGCAACGCCTTTTTCGAGTCGGAGTAGTGCTTATGCGGCATGGAAAGAATGTAGACTGCGTCCACCCGCTCCAACAACTCGTCATAATGATCTGTGTAGAACAGATCCTTCACTTCAGGTTCCGTCCCCGGATGAGAGGCGCAAACACCCGCCACCTCGATACCGTTGACAAACTGACACTCGTGAATGAACTTGGTGCGAAAGACCGCGGAGCCCACAAGACCGACACGAACTTTGCGTTTCTTCGTCCTTTCCTCCGAACTGGAGATGCCTTGCGTTCTGGGGAGGTACACCACCTTGCAGTACTCGCTCAGATAGTCGAAATACCCTTCCCAATCAGATCCGACCGTAAAAATGTCCACGCCGAGGCGGCGAATGTCGTCGATCTTTTGTCCTTCATACTCTTCAATGACGATCTCATCGGCAAGCCCGGTCTCCTTGACCGCGGCGACCCGTTCCATTAGAGATTGCTGATTGTTGATCTTGCCTCGC
>JAGDAA010000115.1 GCA_017959745.1 Clostridia bacterium | reverse complement strand
GCGATATACAGCGCCAGGGTCTCCAGGGTGCGCCGCCGGAGCTCGGCGGGGTCCTGACGCACGGTGATGGCGTGGAGATCCGCCACGCAGTAAACACAGTCAAAATCATTCTGGAGGTCCGCCCAGTTTTTCAGGGCGCCCAGGTAGTTGCCCAAAGTCAGATTGCCCGAGGGCTGTGCCGCGGATAAGACCCGCTTTCTCGCTTCGTCCATAGTCACACTCCTTAAACTGTATCAACTTATATTATACAACAAGTCTTTCCGGCTTGCAAGGGCAATCTTATAAATAAGGAAGCTTGACAAGGATTTTTCTTTCCGTTATGATGGAGGCAAGGAAAGGAGGTGTTTGCCGTGACGGAACCGGAAGAAGGGCTGCTTCAGGAAGATAGCGCCGGGGAATCGGAAGAAGGGGTGCTTCGGAAAGAAAGCGCTGAAGAAGCGGAAGACGGACAGGCCCCCGTGGAAGAAATCTCCGAAGAGGACGCGCTCTTCGCCCAGCGGGAACGGGAGGCGAAAAAGGCGCTGCGGAAAACCGCCGTTTTGCTGTCGATCCTCTCCACACTTTTCCTCGTCGCCTTCACGGCGTACATCATCGGGACCTTTCACACCGCCGAGATCCGGAAGGGAAACTACCGCTTCGTGGGGTTTTCCCGACGGGGGGACGTGAATTTTGCCCTGACGGCAAGCGCCGAATCCTTAGCGAATATGCCCCTCTCTCTGGAAAAATACAATTCCCGCGTTTACTACGACGGGCTGACCGGCGCGGACCGCCTGGTGTATCGCGCCTTTGAGGTGGCGCTGGAAAACGGATGGGAAGAGGTGTACCTGGACGAATTTCTCACGGAGAACTGCCGCCGTACCCCCCTGGAGATCCTGGTGCTTTTCGCTCTGGACAGTCCCTTTTTGGAACAGAACATCCGTATGATCGACGGTCACCATTTCACCCGCTTCGTCTCCGGGACGGACGGCTCGCCCTTCGGTATGATGGCGGAGGGGGTCCGCGTCGTTGTAGACAACTTTTCACCGGGACGCCTGGAAAAGAAAAAGGAGGCGCTGGCGGAGGCGATCCGGATCAGCGCCGATCTCACGGGGGAAACGGATGAGGAAAAGGCGCTGGCGATCTTCCGCTATCTGCTGGACAACGTGGACTATCTGGAAGAAAAAGGATTCGACCATTCCTACTACCTGTATGACGCTCTGACCCAGGGGCGCACCAACTGCGACGGCTTTACCAACAGTTTCGCCCTTCTGGCGCAGCTATCCGGGCTGCGGGTCTTTGAGAAGAATCATCAGCCGGCGGACGGGTCCGCCGGGCACACCTGGAACTGCGTGATGCTGGACGGAGTCTGGTATAACGTGGACGTCACCTTTGCCCAGGGCTACATCACCGCTTCGGGTGAGAATTCTCAGGAGTCGGAAGACGAGTTTTATATGGCCCTGTACGCCACCTTCGGCTTCCCGGACGCCCGGGAGAAGCAACTGCATGACTACGAGGACCTGACGCCGCCCTGTAGAGCGAGCCTCATTCAGCCGGATCTGGTGCTGGAAACCCGGATGGGCGTGCCTTGCGGCGATCTGATCTGCGCCGCTCTGGAGCAGGAAGGCAAAGGATGGCTTTTCCTGGTGACCAATTTCTCGCTGGATACCCCGACCCTCCAACAGGTGGCGAACCGGGTGGGAAGCATCCACAGCTCCTTCTTCAATCCCTCGGATACGGAATACTGCTACGTCATCCGGGTGAAGGGCAAAGGATAAAATACAACACAAAAAAAGAAGCCGACGGCTTCTTTTTTTGTGTTGTTCGAACTTACTCTGCCTTGCCTTTGCCCATAATCTTTTCAGAGACGGTACGGTCAAAGAAATGGATAAAGGGACCGGTGCAGAAAACGGTGATCACGGTACCCAGTCCGATCCGCGCCTGTTCCGGCGCCGCCGAGGTCATAAAGGACAGAAAGTCCCCAAAGCCCATACCGCCGGCGGGCAGGTCCCTCAAGCCGCAGAGGAACAGGAAAACGGCGGTGAGGATCAGGCACGAGCCGTCGCAGAGCATCCGCCAGGGGGCGAAGGGCTTGCCGTGGTCCACGGCGACCAGGGGCAGAGCGTCGTAGGGCGCGGCGCCGAGCTTGCCCGCCTGATACAGGGAGATGCCCAGGGAGATCAGAACCGTCGCCGCGATCTCCATCACCAACTGCCAGACGTTTTTTAGTCCCAACCAGGAAACCAGGTACGCGCCCTCTCCCGCGGCGGGGGTCAAACCGATGCTATTCATCAAAATGGTCAAAAGGTTGATGACGGGACTGAGGAGGAACATATTGACAATGGTGCCGAGACCGATATGCTTGCGGCCCACAAGGAAGATGACCACGAACAGGACCACGTTCAAAAGGATCTGGAACAGCACGTAATTCCACCCCATATCACCGGGCGCCAACTCGCCGGCGGCGTACAGCATGGTGTGGAAGGGATGGTTGCCCAATCCCGCCTGGCCGAACAGCGCCACGCCCAGGGCAAGGACCAGGTTGCCCGCCAGCATCATGATCATCTGCCGGGGGCTGAAACGGATGAACTGCCGCAGAAACTGCTTTAGATCCGGCTGCTTATTCTTACTCATGTTTCTCCTCTTTTCCGGGTTTTTCTTTTTTCTTCCCTGCATTGTAGCACAAAACAGCCGGAATGGGAATAGATTGCGCAAAAAAACGGCGAAATCCCGATTTTTTTCTAATAATTCCCTATACTTTTTGATAAAGCTGTGGTATATTAACAAGGAAGTCAACGGCGCGGCAGCGCCGCGGTCAATCGAGGTGATCGCCTTTGAAAAAGAAACCAAACAAACCGGGCTTTTCCCGACGAAGGATCTTCCTCATCGTCTGGCTTGCCCTGATCGCCGTGCTTTTGATCGCCATTGTGGCGACGAGCGGATCGGGCGGGCATGAGGAGAGCATCAAGGAAGTTATGCGGGACGGGGTCCTCCATGAGAAAAACAAGATCAGTCTGTTCGGGCTCCCGGTCAATCCGGGCCTGATCTCCGCCTTCACGGTGACGGGGGTCCTGCTCATCGCCGCCGCCCTGATCCGGATCTTCGCCGTGCCCCGCTTCAAGACGGTCCCCGGCAAGTTCCAGGCGGTGATCGAATGGATGGTGGGCTTCTTCTCCGACATGGCGGAAAAAAACGCGCCCCACAAGCCCCGCTTCGTGGGCGCCTATCTCTTCGGCGCGGGAGCGTACGTCTTTTTCGGAACGCTGTTTGAGCTGCTCGGTGTGCAGGTGGTGACCACGGAGGGCCTGTCCGTTTCCCTGCCCGCGCCCCTGTCGGATATCAACGGCGCCATCGCCGTGGGCGTCGGCTCCTTCCTGGTCATTCTGCTGGCGGGATTGTTCACCGGCGGAATCCGGGGACTGTTGGGGGTCCTGAAGGACTTTTCCCTGCCCATTTCCATGAGCTTCAGGCTCTTCGGCGCCCTGCTCAGCGGGCTTCTGGTCACCGAGCTGGTGTACTACTACACCCTGACCAGCTTCGTCCTGCCCGTCCTGGTGGGCATCCTGTTCACCCTGCTTCACGCCCTGATCCAGACCTTCGTTCTCACAACACTTGTCTCTACCTTCTACGGGGAAGCCGTAGAGCCGAGGCAAAAGAAGCATAAGAAAAACAAGAAGAAAAAAGAAGAGGTATCGTTATGAAAAAGCTGTCCAAAATCCTTGCTTTGACCCTGGCGCTGGTCCTGGTGCTGGCGTTGTCCCTCCCGGTATTCGCCGCGGATGAGGCGAGCGCCGCGGAAACGGCGGAAAGCGCCGAAACGGAAACGGAACCCGCCGCCGAAGGCGCCGGATCCAAAGCGTGGCCCGCCGCCATTCTGGTGGGCGCCGTCGCCGCGGCGGGCGCGGTGAGTATGGCCGTCGCCATTTCCAAATCCACCGATTCCATGGCGCGTCAGCCGGAGATCGCCGACAAGATCAACTCCAGTATGATGCTGGGTCTGGTTTTCATTGAGACCGTTGCCATTTACGCCCTGATCGTGGCGATCCTGATCATCTTCGTTTTGTGAGGGATCTTCCGCAAATCAAAGGAGCAAAAGAACTATGCCGTTGAATATTGATTTGACACAAGTGCTTCTGCATATGCTGAACCTTGTCATCCTGGTGGGCGGACTGGCTCTGATCCTGTATAAGCCGGTGGCAAAGTTTCTGCGGGACCGGCGAACCCATTTTCAGGAGCTGGAGCGGACCACCGCCGAAGCGGAGCGGGAAGCCCGGGAAATGAAAGCCGAATATGAAGAAAAGTTCCGGGAAGCGGATCGGGTCTTGAAGGAAAACCGCGCCGCGGCGGAACGGGAGATCGCCGAAAGCACCGCCCGGTATATGGAGGAAGCGAAAAACAAGGCGGACGCCATTCTGCGCAGCGCGGAAGCGGAAGCGGAAGCGAGAAAGGCCCACGTCCTGGAAGCGGCGCAGACCGAGATCGGGGAAATGGTGCTTTCCGCCGCCCAGAAACTGTTGAGCGACACCGCCTCCCCCGAGGGGGACGCGGCGTTGTACGACGCCTTTATCCGCCAGGCGGAGCGGGAGATCCCGGACAAGGGAGACAAACATGAAGACTAAGCAGGAGCCCCTTGGCTTTACCCCGGAGGAAGAGGCGGAAAAGCAGCGCCTCCGGGTGGAGATCGACTGCGTAACGCCCCCGGACGGGGCTCAACTGGAAAAAATACGCGCCTTTATGGCGGAACGATACGAAGTGCCGCCGGAGGACGTGGACTTTCATATCAAGCGGGACCCTTCCGTGGTATCCGGCTTCAAGATCTTCGCGGGGGACGACAACTACGACTGGAGCGCCCTGGGGCGCATCCGGCAGCTGCGCCGCTCCTTCCAGTCCCTGCGCCCGGAAACGGGGCACGACAAGATCATTTCCCTTCTGCGGGAGGACATCGCCTCCTTTTCCCTGGATTCCGGCTTTCAGCAGGTGGGCTTCGTTCAGAGCGTCAGCGACGGGATCGTGCGTATCACGGGGCTGAATGAACTGGAATACGGGGAGATCGTTCTATTCGAGTGCGGCGTCAAGGGCATGGCCCTGGACATCCTCTCCGACGGGACGAGCGGGATCGTTCTCTTCGGAAACGACAGCGAGATCTTCCAGGGAATGAAGGTCCTGCGCACCGGGCGCACGGCGGGCATTCCCATTTCCGGCAAACTGCCCGGCAGGATCATCGATCCTTTGGGGCGGCCCCTGGACGGAAAGGGCGAGCTGGAAGCGAAGCAATACTTCCCCATCGAGCGGCCCGCGCCCGGGATCCTGGACCGGGAGCCGGTCTCCCAGCCCCTGGAAACGGGGGTACTCAGCGTGGACGCCCTCTTCCCCATCGGCAGAGGACAAAGGGAACTGATCATCGGCGACCGGCAAACGGGTAAAACCACCCTCGCCGTGGACGCCATTCTCAATCAGAAGGACAAAGGCGTTATCTGCGTTTACGTTGCCATCGGACAGCGGGCGGGCGCCGTGGCGAAGGTGGCGGATATTCTGCACAAACACGGCGCTGACGAATACACCGTCATCGTATCCTCCACCGCGTCGGACCCCGCGCCCTTGCAGTACATCGCCCCGTACGCGGGCTGTGCCGTGGCGGAGTATTTCATGCTCCGAGGACGGGACACCCTCATCGTGTATGACGACCTCTCCCGGCACGCGGTGGCATACCGCACCCTGAGCCTGCTCCTGGAGCGATCCCCCGGCAGGGAGGCGTATCCCGGAGACGTTTTCTACCTCCATTCCCGGCTGTTGGAGCGCTCGGCGCACCTGTCCGACAAGCTGGGCGGCGGCAGTATGACGGCGCTTCCCATCGTGGAGACCCAGGCGGGGGACGTTTCCGCCTACATTCCCACCAACATCATTTCCATCACCGACGGACAGATCTTTCTGGAAAGCGAACTGTTTTACGCGGGCCAGCGCCCCGCCATCAACATCGGACTTTCCGTTTCCCGCGTGGGCGGGGCGGCGCAGTTCGACGTGATGAAAAAATCCGTGGGGAGCGTGCGGCTGGACCTGGCGCAATACCGGGAAATGAAGGTGTTTTCCCAGTTCGGCGGGGATCTGGACGCCTCCACCGAACAGCGGCTCCGCCACGGGGCGGCGCTGATGCAGCTGCTCCGGCAGGACAAGCACACGCCCATGACCCTGCATGAGCAGGTCATCACCCTGATCTGCGCGGACGCGGGCATTTTCACCCAGGTGCCGGAAAAGGAGGTCAAGGCGTATCAGACTGCCCTCCTTGCCCATTTTGAAAACAACCATCCCGCCCTGTGTGTGCGGATCGACCACGGAAAGACCATGAGCGACAAGCTCCGGGAGAAGATCCTGGAAGGGGCCAAGCAATTTCAATTCTGAACCGAAACGTATAGCGGGAAAGGAGGAGACAAATGGCAGAGATCGCCGTTATCAAAGGGCGCATCGCTTCCGTTACGGAAACGAAAAAAGTCACGGACGCCATGTATATGATCTCCTCCGTGAAAATGAATAAAGCCCGGCGCGCCGTGGAGGAAACCAAACCCTTCTTTACGGAATTGAAGCGGGAGATGGGGGAGCTTTTCCTGCACATCCCCGAAACGAAAAACCGCTATTTTATGGCGCCGGCATCCGGGAAGGACGCCGTGCGGGGCATCCTCCTGGTCACCTCCGACAAGGGACTGGCGGGGGCATACAACCAATCCGCCATCAAGGTGTGCGAGACCTATCTGGAGCGGCACCCGGAGGCGAAGGTGTTTATCGTGGGAGAGTACGGACGGCAGACCTTCAAAGCCCACGGCCTGCCCTATGAAGCGGACTTTGTCTACTCCGCCGAGCTTCCCACCGTATGGCGGGCGCGGATGATCTGCGCCGACCTTCTGGATGCCTTCGACCGCGGGAAGGTGGAGGAGATCCACATCATCTACACCGACTACCAAAACGGGGGCGAAAGCCAGTGCAACCGGCAGATCCTGCTCCCCATCCAGCGGAGCCGGTTTGTGGAGCCGGACGCGGAGAAGGCGCAGAGCCGCTCCCTGTTCGTGCCGGACCCGGACACGGTATTGTCCGGTATCATTCCCAGCTACCTCACCGGCTTTATTTACAGTTCCCTGGTGGACAGCTACTGCAGTGAGCAGCAGGCGCGGATGGCAGCGATGAGCGCCGCCAGTCACAACGCCGAAGAGATGCTAAAGGAGTTGAAGACGCGGTACAACCGCATCCGCCAGGATATGATCACCCGGGAGATCACGGAGATCACCGCGGGCGCCAGGGCGCTCCGGCGCGCGAAAGCCCATCACGAAACGAAGGAAAAGCTATGACAAACGATCAGGAAAGCAAGAAGACAGGCAAGATCACCCAGGTCACCGGATCCGTGGTGGACGTGCGCTTTGACAAGAATGCCCTGCCCGCCATCCGGGAAATGCTCACCGTCACCCACAAAGGTTCCACCCGGGTGATGGAGGTGGCTCAGCACATCGGTGACGGACAGGTGCGCTGTATTTTGCTGGATCCCGGAAACGGTCTGTGCCGGGGGCTTGCCGTGGAAGCCACGGGGAAGCCCATCACGGTCCCGGTGGGAGAGAAGGTGCTGGGGCGGCTCTTCAACGTCCTGGGCGAAGCCATCGACGGGAAGGAGGACCTGCCCGCCGATACCCCGCGTCATCCCATCTACCGCGACCCTCCCGCTTACACCGAACGGGGCGAGGGAGAACAGATCCTGGAAACGGGGATCAAGGTCATCGACCTGCTGGCGCCCTACGCCAAAGGCGGCAAGATCGGTCTGTTCGGCGGCGCCGGCGTGGGAAAAACCGTTTTGATCCAGGAATTGATCCACAACATCGCCACCCAGCACGGAGGATACTCCGTCTTTGCCGGGGTGGGGGAACGGAGCCGGGAAGGCAGCGACCTGTGGAAAGAAATGACGGAAAGCGGGGTCATCGACAAGACCACCCTGATCTTCGGTCAGATGAACGAGACCCCGGGCGTCCGTATGAAGGTCGCCCTGTCCGGGCTGACCATGGCGGAGTATTTCCGGGACGCCTGCAAAAAGGACGTACTGTTCTTCATTGACAATATCTATCGTTTCGTGCAGGCGGGGAGCGAGGTATCCACCCTGCTGGGGCACATGCCCTCCGCGGTGGGTTATCAGCCCACCCTTGCCAACGAATTGGGGCAGGTGGAGGAGCGCATCGCTTCCACGAAAAGCGGGTCCGAGACTTCGGTGCAGGCGAT
>JAGDAA010000114.1 GCA_017959745.1 Clostridia bacterium | reverse complement strand
GTCCCTCTTTTGTACCCCGAGGGAGAGGGCGTTTGGAAAAAAGGCGTCGCCTTTCTGAAGGCGAAATTCGGCGGACAAAAATACGGAAAGAGTTTTTGATATGAAACAGCCTGTCATTTCCGTGATCGTGCCTGTGTACCGCACCGAAGCGTATCTCCCCCGGTGCCTGGATTCCCTCTTGTCCCAGGATTTTGAGGATTTTGAAATCCTGGCGGTGGACGACGGCTCCCCGGACGCCAGTGGCGGGATTTTGGAGGAATACGCCGCCCGTGACGGCAGAATAAAGGTGATCCATCGGGAGAACGGCGGCGTTTCCGCCGCGCGTAATACCGGGCTTGACGCTGTTTCCGGCGCCTATATCGCCTTTGTTGATTCCGACGACTGGGTGGAGCCCGCCTTCCTCTCCTCTATGTACCTGGCGCTGACCGGGGAAGGGGCGGACATCGCCGCCTGCGGCTACGTCAACGACGAAGGGGATAAGCATCGGGTCTATACCGTGGAAAAGCGCGTGACCTTCGGTCCCAGGGAAGGGCTGGAGCGGATGTGCTACAACGACGGGTATTACGTGACCACCTGGGATAAACTGTATAAAAGGACGCTTTTCGACGGGGTTCGATTCCCCGAAGGCAAATTGTTCGAGGACACTGCCACCACCTACCTTTTGACAGACAAGGCGGAAAAAATCGTCCTGGCGACGGGACTGGGTTATCATTATGTGACCAATCCGGATTCCATCACCACCGGCAAGTGGAACCCCGGCAAGCTGGACTATATCGACGCCGCGGAGCAAATGGCGTCCTATATCGAGAACAAGTACCCGGACTTAAAGCCCGCCTGCGACCGGAAGCGCCTTCACGCCGCGTTCTCCACCCTGATGCAGCTGGTGAACTCCGGCGTCCGGGATAAGGAGGTCGAGCGGGACCTGACCCAAAGGATCCGCGCTTTGCAAAAGGGCGTCCTTTCCGATCAAAAAGCCCCGAAAAGGGATAAAATGGCCATTCTTTCCCTGAGCTTCGGATTTCCCGCGTTTGCCGCCGCCTGGCGCTTTTACAAGAAGCACATCAAGTGAAACCGGAAATTGTGTATTTTTTCCCGTTTCTATTGCATTTTTGATGAAAAAGGATATAATTTCTGTAAATAAACAGGAAAAAGAAAAGGAATAAAGTATGGCTGAAATATATCGTCCCGATCCGAAAGGGCAAAAGACGCCTTCTTCTCAGAAAGGCGGCGCTGGAAAACCGGGGGCTCCGAATCCCGGAAAGCCGGGGGCTCCAAACCCCGGAAAGCCTGGCGCGCCGAACCCCGGGAAGCCTGGCGCGCCGAACCCCGGGAAGAAGCCTAAGCCCAGGAGTAAAGGCTTCCTCGCCTTTGTCATCATCGCTTCCGTTGCGGCGGCGCTGATCCTGGCTTACTGCGGCTACGCCCTGTTTCTGGCGCTGCTGCCCAAGGATCCGGTGCCGTTGGAGTACGCCACCCATATCGATCCTCCCACGGAAACCGGTACCCTCGAGCCGGTGACCATCGAGTTCCCGGAAGAGCGCAACGGGAAGCTGAATAAGGACGGACTGCCCCTGATCTGCGACACCCACGCGGTGAAGAACATCCTGCTCATCGGAATTGACGCCCGCGCCAAGGGCAACGAGGCGGGCTTGTCCGACAGTATGATGATCCTCAGCATCAACTCGGAATTGAACACCATCACGCTGTTCTCCATCGAGCGGGACCTGGTGGTCAAAATCCCCGGGCACGGCTATCAGAAGCTGAATGCCGCCCACGCTTACGGCGGGCCGGAGCTTCTTATGGAGACCCTGAAAGAGAACTTCAACATCGAGATCGAGAGCTGGGCGAAGGTGAACTTCTACTCCTTCGTGGATATCGTGGACGCCGTGGGCGGCCTGGATGTGGAAATGTCCGCCAGCGAGATCCACTGGATGAATTTTTATCTTTTGGAGATCAATGAGCTGTACCGTCGTCCCTATGGTACGGACAATATGAAGGAAGAGGCGGGCACCTATCACCTCAACGGGCATCAGGCTCTGGCTTTCTGCCGCAACCGCTATACCGATTCGGACTTCGGCAGAATGCGCCGTCAGCGCTACGTGATCGATCTGGTGGTACAGAAGGCGAAAACGCTGAATTTGTCGCAGCTGAACCACCTGCTCACCACGGTGCTGCCGCTGATCACCACCAATATACCCGCGGAAGAGCGCTACGCCATGATCGCCGGCGCCCCCGGCTATGTGTTCTATCAGCTGAACAAGGGCTCCGTTCCGGAGGATGACGCCTGGAAGGGCGGCGGAGATCCCAAACACCCCGAGCTTGGCAGCGTGGTGATCTTCCTGGATAAACAAGCCAGTTTGGAAAAGCTCTATAATACGATTTACGGCGTGGAGCCGGAAACCGCCGAAACGGAACAATAAACGGATAAAAAAACATCCCTCTCCCCTTGACAATAAAGGGGAGAGGGATTATAATGGCTTTGTTTGTTAGATACCTAACATTTTGGGAGAAGCGGATATGACAGAAAAGTGCGACCGGGCGGAGGGAGAATTCCGTCTGATCCGGCGATTCCGGGACGTCGGGCATAAATTGAAACGATTGGGGGATGTGAACCTGGAAACGAAGGGGATCACCTTCAGCCAACTGCGCGTCCTGGTATTCCTGATGCGCCGCCCCCCGGAGGAGGGCGTGCTCCAACGGGATTTGGAGGAGGCGTTCGGTATCCGCCGGTCCAGCGTCACCTCCATTCTGCAAAATATGGAGAAGGCTGATCTGATTCGCCGGGACGCGGTGGACGGGGACGGCAGGAAGAAGCGCATCCGCGTCACGGAAAAGGGCAGGAAGCTGGACGGGGAGCTGCGCGCCTATATGGACGAACTGGAAGACGAGCTGGCGGGGATCTACACCCCCCAGGAAATGGAGCTGCTTTCCACACTGACGGAAAAAATGCTTGCGAAACTGAAACAAATGGAAGGAGAGCGGCTATGATCCGAAAACTGGCGAAAAGCCTGGGTGAATATAAAAAATACGCCATTCTGACGCCCGCGGCGATGATCGGGGAGGTGCTGATGGAGATCCTCATTCCCGTGGTTATGGCGCGTATCGTCAACGGCGTTCAGCAGGGCGAGGACGTGTGGACCGTGGTGAAATGGGGCTTTCTCATGGTCGTCATGGCGATCTTTTCCCTTTTGTGCGGCGGACTCGCGGGCGCCTTCGCCGCCCGGGGTGCCGCGGGTTTTTCCAAAAACCTCAGGAACCGCCTGTTCAAAAAGGTGCAGGCCTTTTCCTTCTCCAACGTGGATAAGTTTTCCACCGCCTCCCTGGTGACGCGGCTCACCACGGACGTGAACAACGTCCAGAACGCCTATATGATGCTGATCCGCTCCGCCATTCGCAGTCCCTTTATGCTGATCGGCGCGCTGTTTATGGCGCTGTCCATCAATCCCCGGCTTTCCATCGTGTTTCTCATCGCCATCCCCGTTCTGGCGGGCGGGGCGGCGCTCATTATGACAAAAGCCCATCCCCTCTTTGAGAAGATGCTGAAGAAGTACGACGGTCTGAACGCCTCCGTGCAGGAGAACCTGGTGGGCATCCGGGTGGTGAAGGCCTTTGTCCGGGAACGCCGGGAGATCGAAAAGTTCGAGGTCAGCGCGGACGAGGTGCGCCGCGCCCAGGTCCGGGCGGAGCGCCTCGTGGTCCTCAATATGCCCGCCATGCAGCTCACTATGTACCTCTGTACGCTTTCCATCGTGTGGTTCGGCGGTCAGATGGTCATCGGCGGCAGCTTTGACGTGGGGGGACTTACGGCGTTCGTCTCCTACATCGTGCAGATCCTGATGAGCCTGATGATGCTCTCCATGCTCTTCATCACCATGATCATTTCCATGGCGTCCGCCCGCCGCATCTGCGAGGTGCTGGACGAAGAGCCGGACATCAGCGACGAGGGCGCGTCTCCGGACCTTTTGCCCGCGGACGGCTCCATCGAATTCAAAAACGTGAATTTCTCCTATCTGAAAGATGAGGAAAAACTGAATCTGAAGGATATCGATCTGGTCATTCACAGCGGGGAGACCATCGGTATCATCGGCGGCACCGGCAGCTCCAAGACCTCCCTGGTCCAGCTGATCCCCCGCTTGTACGATCCTATGAGCGGTGAGGTCCTGGTGGGCGGCAGGAATGTGAAGGAATACACCCTGTCCAACCTGCGGGGCGAAGTCGCCATGGTTCTGCAAAAGAACGTTCTTTTCTCCGGCACCATCCGGGAAAACCTCGCCTGGGGCAAGGAGAACGCCACCGATGAAGAGATCGTGGAAGCCGCCAAGTGCGCCGCCGCCCACGATTTCATTTCCTCCTTCCCGGAGGGCTACGACACGGTCCTGGGGCAGGGAGGCGTGAATCTCTCCGGCGGGCAGAAGCAGCGTCTCTGCATCGCCCGCGCCCTTTTGAAAAAGCCCAAGATCATCATTCTGGATGACTCCACCTCCGCCGTGGACACCGCCACCGACGCCCATATCCGCGCCGCGTTCCGGTCCCGCCTGGGGGATACCACCACGCTGATCATCGCCCAGCGCATCACCTCCGTGATGGACGCGGACCGCATCATCGTTATGAATGACGGAGAGATCAACGGCGTGGGGACCCACGAACAGCTTCTCGAAAACAACGAGATCTATCGGGAAGTCTATAATTCCCAGCAGAAAGGAGAGGACTGATATGCCGCCCGTAAGACGCGCCCCCGCCAAGCCCAAGCACGCGGGGAAGACAATCGCCCGTGTCTTTTCCTATCTTGCCAAGCATCTTTGGCTGTTCATGCTGGTGCTGGTTTCCATCCTGCTTTCCTCCGCTCTGCAGGTCTATGCCTCCTCCCGCCTCCAGCCCGCCATTGACACCATCAGCGCCCTGGCGCAGGGCGCGCCCGGCGTGACTATGGGCAACCTGATCTTCGTCCTTGTCACCATGGCGACCGCTTACGGCGTCACGGTGATCCTGAACTACGCCTACGCCCGGATCATGGTCTTCGTCTCCACCGACACGCTTTTCCGCATCCGCTCGGATCTGTTTTCCAAGATGGAAAAGCTCCCCATCCCCTTCTTTGACAGACATACCCACGGGGAACTGATGAGCCTGTTTACCAACGACGTGGACGCCCTCAGGGAAATGATCTCCAACTCCGTGGCAAACCTCTTGTCCTCCATGGTCACGGTGATCGGCTATTTTGTGGCGATGGTCATCACCAACTGGATGCTCACGCTGGTGGTACTGGCGATGCTCGTCGTCATTACCTTCACCGTCAAAACCATCGGCGGCAAGAGCGCCAAGTACTTTATCCGCCAACAGGCGGAACTGGGAAAGGTCAACGGCTACGTGGAGGAATTCATCGAAGGGCAGAAGGTGGTCAAGGTCTTCTGTCGGGAGGAAAAGGCGCAAGAGGGCTTTGAGGAAAAGAGCGGGGAATTGTGTCACGCCGCCACCAACGCCCATACCTTCGCCAATATCCTCATGCCCGTGATGAACAATATTTCCCACATCGCCTACGCGGTGGTCGCCATCGTCGGCGCCGCCATCGCCATCCATGATCCCGCCGCCCTTTCCGTGGGCGCTTTCGTGGTGTTTCTCACCTACACCCGCCAGTTCACCCGCCCCTTCGGCATGATGAGCCAGCAGGTCAACTCCATCCTTACCGCCCTCGCCGGCGCAGAGCGCATCTTCGCGGTGATCGACGAGACGCCCGAACAGGATGAGGGGTACGTCACCCTGGTGTGCGCCCGGGAAAACGAGGCGGGGGAACCGGAGGAGACGGAGGAACGCACCGGCAAGTGGGCGTGGAAACATCCCCACCACGACGGGACCACCACCCTGACCTGGGTGAAGGGCAAAGTGGAAATGGAGGACGTGACCTTCGGCTACGTGCCGGAAAAGACGGTGCTTCATCATATTTCCCTGTACGCCAAGCCCGGTCAGAAGATCGCCTTTGTGGGCTCCACCGGGGCGGGGAAGACCACTATCACCAATCTGATCAACCGCTTTTACGACGTGCCGGACGGCAAGATCCGCTACGACGGCATCAACATCAACAAGATCAAAAAGCCGGATCTCAGGCGTTCTATGGCGATGGTCCTTCAGGACAGCCACCTCTTCTCCGGCACCGTGTTGGACAACATCCGCTACGGGCGGCTTGACGCCACGGACGAGGAATGCATTGCCGCCGCCAAGCTCGCCAACGCCGACTTCTTCATCCGGCATCTGCCGGATGGGTATAACACCTTCCTGGAGGGGGACGGCTCCAACCTGTCCCAAGGGCAGGTCCAGCTCCTCACCATCGCCCGGGCGGCGGTGGCGGATCCCCCGGTCCTGATCCTGGACGAAGCCACCAGTTCCATCGATACCCGGACGGAATCCCTCATTGAAAAGGGGATGGATTCCCTTATGGCGGGGCGCACCGTGTTCGTCATCGCCCACCGGCTTTCCACCGTGCGCCGCTCCAACGCCATTATGGTTTTGGAAAACGGCGAGATCATTGAGCGGGGCGACCACGATCAGCTCCTCGCCATGAAGGGCAAGTACTATCAGCTCTACACCGGCGCCTTCGAGCTTTCCTGACGGAAGGGCATCAAAAAAGATCCGCTTGGCGCATTTCGTTAGGGATTACTCAATCAAGGAAGCGGGGCAGATTTCCAAATGGATTTCCGCTCTGTTTTCTTATACGCAACAGGGTTTAAGCGATGTTGTGGTTGATATTACGGTGACGGTAGTAATAGTCCTTCCCCCAAGGGGGAAGGACTCTCTTGTTCGCCGTCTCAAATCAACTACAATACAGCTGCATACTTATCGCGCATAAAGAAGACAAGAAGTAAATCCACCCAATTACCCACCTTTTTTGATATTCATTTTTCACCAAAAGAACCACCCCGAATCACGGATTCGGGGTGGTTCTTTTTTATAAAAAGCGTAAATTCCTAAGTGTTTACACCGTTGGATGTTCGGGCAGACCCTTTTTTCTGCCATTCAATCCATTCTGGTGAGGTAAAAGCCGCCCAGCTGATTCCGGGGGATCTGTCTGCCCCAGGCGATCTTGCAATCGTTCATTCCTCCGGCGTTGCATTCCGCCACTACCACGTAGTCGTCTGTTTTTTCCAGGATAAAGACCGTGTGTGTATCCTTGTTGATCCGCGCCTGGTCCCCGGGGCGGATGGCGTCATAGTCATAGAAGATATGAACAGGGGCGTCACTGCCGAAAACACGGTCGCTTAATAGACCCGCGAATCCCGCGCACTGCGTCCCGTAGCCCCAGCCGCAGGCGTTCGTGGAGGCGCAGGTGTATCGGTTGCAATAGATGGGTCCGGTATCGTGGTGATTGCAGGCGCGGTTCGTCACACCCAGATAATCCGCGCTCTTGCCGATGTGATTCCAATACGCGTTGTCCGGGAATTCCTTCCGCATAGCGTCGGTGATCTCCCGGAACCACAGCATCCAGTCCTCATTGTACGGGATGGAGGGATCCGCTTTGGGCGCCGGTTTTTCCACCGGGGCGGGCTTTGCCTCGTCCGGCAGCAGAGGCGCGCCCGGATCCGTTATGACAGTCATGACAGCCGCCTCCCGTTCCGGCGCCTGATCGGAACAAGCCGGAAATATGCAGGACAAAAAAAGCAACAGGCAAAGGATAAAGAAAACTGTTCTCTTTTTCGCCATAGCGCGTCTCCCCTCGTTTTTTCATTTCAGAGTATAGCACGATTTTCCTTTTGGCGCAAGTTTTCCTCTTCTTTCGCTCCGTTTTCCGGATGAGCCGCCTTTTTTTGCCGTTTCCCCCTTGTCATTCCCACTTTTTGATAGTATAATTAACTATATATAACCTATCGTGGGGGTGGGGTGCCATTCCCGACGGAAAGAAGGCGTTTTTATGGCGGCGGGAACGAATTGCGAAGAGTGTCTGTACTATGATTACGCCGACGACGAGGGCGACGAAATGATCTGTACCCTGGATCTGGACGAAGATGAAATGGAGCGGCTGGCATCAGGGCACTACAAGGGTTGTCCGTATTTCAGGGACTTCGACGAATACAAGCGGGTAAGAAAGCAGAATTGAGAGGAAAAAACAGGTGAAAGACAAGAAACATCGCATCGTGGTCAAGGTGGGGACCTCCACCCTCGCCCACGAGACCGGGCGGCTGAATATCCGGCGGGTGGAAACCCTTTGCCGGGTACTGTCCGATTTGAAAAACGCGGGACACGAGGTGATCCTGGTTTCCAGCGGCGCCATCGGTATGGGGGTGGGCAAGCTCAATCTTCCCGCCCGTCCGAGGGACATCCCCACCAAGCAAGCCGCCGCCGCCGTTGGTCAGTGCGAACTGATGTATACCTACGACAAGCTCTTTTCGGAATACAACCATACCGTGGGGCAGATCCTTCTGTCGGGGTATGACGTGGAGAACGAGGAAAGCCGCGTCAATTTTCACAACACCCTTTTCCGCCTTCTGGAACTGGGCGCCCTGCCCATCATCAACGAAAATGATTCCGTCGCCACCAAGGAACTGCGGATCGGGGATAACGATACCTTAGGCGCCATTGTGGCGGCGTCCAGCGGCGCGGACCTTCTGGTCCTGCTCTCCGATATAGACGGACTGTATACCGCCGATCCCCACCGGGATCCCGACGCCCGTCTCATTCCCCTGGTCCCCGAGGTCACCGAGGAGATCATGGCGCTGGGGGGCGACCCGGGCTCGGAGCTTGCCGTGGGCGGTATGGCGACGAAGCTCCTCGCCGCCCGCATCGCCACCGAAGCGGGTTGTGATATGATCATTTGCAACGGGGAAGATCCCGAGGTCCTCTACCGCGTAGCGGCGGGGGAATCGGTGGGGACCCGTTTTCAGAGAAAGGAAAAGAAATGAGAGACACGCTGGATATCATCCGGGAGGCGAAGGCGGCTTCCGCCGCGGTCGCCGCTTTGACCGAACAGGAGAAAAACGCGGCGCTGGAAGCAATGGCTGATTCTCTCGTCGCCTGTGAAAAAGAGATCCTCGCCGCCAACGGGGCGGATCTTGCCGCCGCCGAGGGCGTCATCGCCCCGGTGATGATGGATCGATTGCGACTGACCCCGGAACGGATCGCCGGGATGGCAAAGGGCGTTCGGGATCTCATCCCCCTGCCCGACCCCACGGGGAAGGTCCTAGATGAATATCGCCGGGAGGACGGGCTTCTGATCCGGCGTGTTTCCGTTTCTATGGGCGTTATCGGCATCATTTACGAATCCCGTCCCAACGTCACCTCCGACGCGGCGGCACTCACCTTGAAAAGCGGCTCCGCCTGCGTCCTGCGCGGCGGGAAGGAGGCCTTCCGCTCCGCGTACGCCATCGTTCTGGCACTCCGGGAGGGCTTGAAAAAAGTCGGTCTGCCGGAGGGGGTCATTTCTCTGGTGGAAGATACCACGAGGGCCTCCGCCAAGGTCATGATGGAGGCGGAGGGGCTGATCGATCTTCTGATCCCCCGGGGTGGAAAGGGATTGATCCGCGCCTGCGTGGAGGGGGCAAAGGTGCCCTGCATCCAGACCGGCACCGGGATCTGCCACGTGTACGCCCACGCTTCCTGCGACCGGGAAATGGCTTTGAAGATCCTGTATAACGCCAAGACCAGCCGTCCCTCCGTGTGTAACGCCTGTGAATCATTTCTGGTGGACGCCGCCGCCGCGCGGGAGCTTTTACCCCTGGTCTATGAGGCGCTGGTCAAGGAGCGGCTTGCGCGGGGCGAGGCTCCCGTGGAGCTTCGGGCGGATCCCCGGGCAAAAAAGATCCTGGGGGACCTGCCTTACGTGATCCCCGCGGGGGAAGAGGATTTTGATACCGAGTTTCTCGATTACAAGCTTGCCGTTTCGGTAGTGGATACCGTCGATGACGCTGTAAAGCACATTCAATCTCACTCCACCGGGCACAGCGAAGCCATCATCGCCCGAGATGAAGCGGCGCAAAGGGTGTTCGTCGCCGGTGTGGACAGCGCCGCCGTGTACGTGAACGCCTCCACCCGCTTCACCGACGGGGGCGAATTCGGGCTGGGATGCGAGATGGGCATTTCCACCCAGAAGCTCCATGCCCGGGGACCTATGGGACTGCGGGAGCTTACCACCTACAAATACGTTGTGACCGGAAACGGCCACGTCCGTTGAAAGGAGAAATACCATGACCATTTCCTTTATCGGCACCGGCAATATGGGCTCCGCCCTTGCCAAAGCTGTCGCCAAAAAACAGGACAGCGTTGTTCTGCTGTATGACGCGGACGCCGCCCGCGCCGCCGCCGTGGCAAAGAGCCTGGGCGGGAGAACCGTATCTCTGGAGGAGACGCTTTCCGCGGACTTCCTGTTTTTGGGGGTCAAGCCCCAGGTCCTGCCCGCCCTGGCGAAGGACCTTGCCCCCCTGCTTCAAAAAGCCGAAAGGCGCCCCGTTCTCGTCACCATGGCGGCGGGAAAGAGTATGGCGTTCGTCCGGTCTTTGATGGGGAATTACCCCATCATTCGCATAATGCCCAACACCCCCGTTTCCGTGGGAGAGGGCGTGGTGCTTTACTGCGGGTGCGAAGTGGAGCAGAAGACCCTGGACACCTTTGCGGAGCTGATGAGTGAGGCGGGCCTGGTGCAGGCTCTGCCGGAAGAAAAGATCGACGCGGCGTCAGCTCTCACGGGCTGCGGTCCCGCTTTCGTATACCTGTTCCTGGAGGCGTTGGCGGACGGCGCCGTCGCCTGCGGATTGCCCCGGGATCTTTCCACCGCTTTTGCCGCCGCGACCCTGAAAGGGTCCGCCGCCCTGGCTTTGGCGTCCGGAGAGAACCCCGGCAAGCTGAAAGACGCGGTCTGCTCCCCCGGCGGCACCACCATCGAGGGGGTCCGCGCTCTGGAGGAGAACGGCTTCCGCGGCGCCGCTATGGACGCGGTGATCGCCGCCTATCAGCGCACCCTGGAACTGGGCAAGGCATGAAAAAGATCTACGTCGCCACCTTCGGCTGTCAGCAGAACGAGGCGGACAGCGAGACCATTCTGGGGATCGCGGGGACACAGGGCTTCGTGCCCGTTTCCACCCCGGAAGAGGCGGACCTCATTCTCTACAATACCTGCGCGGTCCGGGAGCACGCGGAGCTGAAAGCCCTTTCTACCACCGGACAGTTAAAACACCTGAAAGAGAAGAATAAGGACCTCAAGATCGGTCTCTGCGGCTGTATGATCCAGCAGGAGCACCGAAAAGAGGATATCAAGAACAAATATCCTTACGTGGATTTTGTGTTCGGCACCAATATGATCTCCCGTCTGCCGGAGATCCTGGAGACGGTTTACCGGGAGAAGAAGCGCCGCTTCTTCGTGGAGGATTACGCCGACAATCCCGGCGCCATCACAGAGGGTCTGCCCGTGTGCCGCCGCTACCCTTACAAGGCATACGTTTCCATTATGTACGGGTGCAATAATTTCTGCACCTATTGCGTGGTCCCCTATGTGCGGGGCAGGGAGCGGAGCCGGGAGAAGGACGCGGTGGTCGCCGAGGTGAGGCGCCTGGTGGAAAACGGGACGAAGGACATCACGCTCCTGGGACAAAACGTGAACTCCTACGGGAAGGACCTGTCCACCCCCGTGACCTTCGCCGCCCTTCTGCGGGAGCTGGCGGAGATCCCCGGGGATTTTGTCCTCCGTTTTATGACCAGCCATCCCAAGGACGCCACAAGTGAACTGATCGATACCATCGCCGCCTGCCCCAAGTGTGAGCGGCACTTTCATCTGCCGCTTCAATCCGGGTCAGACGAGATCCTGAAACGGATGAACCGGCACTATACCCGGGAGAAATACCTGGCTCTGACCAGGGAGCTGAAGGAAAAGATCCCCGGCGTCTCCCTGACCACCGATGTGATCATCGGCTTCCCCGGGGAGACGGACGCGAATTTCGAGGATACCATGAAGGTCCTGGAAGAGGTCCGTTTCGACGGCGTTTTCAGCTTCATCTATTCCCCCCGGAAGGGGACGCCCGCGGAAAAGTTCCCGGACCGGGTGCCGGAGGAGATCTCCCGGGCGCGGATGGCGCGCCTTTTGGAGACTCAGCTCGCCATTCAGACGGAAAACAACGAAAAGTTCATAGGGAAAACCCTTACCGCCCTGTGTGAAGGGCCTTCCAAAAACGACCCCGCCTTTTTGTCCGCCCGGAGCGAAGAGGGTAAGCTCATCCACTTCCCGGCGGGAAACGGGGGCCGGGAGGGCGAATTTGTCAAAATCAAGATCCGTTCCGCGAAAGCGATCATGTTGATAGGAGAAGAGACCGTATGAGCCCCATGATGGAGCAGTATTTCAAAATCAAAGAACAGTATCAGGATCACCTGTTGTTCTATCGTTTGGGCGATTTCTACGAGATGTTCTACGAGGACGCGAAGACGGCGTCCCGGGAGCTGGATCTGGTACTGACCGCCCGGGACAGCGGCGACGGAGAGCGGGCGCCTATGTGCGGGGTCCCTTTCCACGCCTGCGATTCCTACATCGCCAAGCTCATCGAGAAGGGGTATAAGGTCGCCATCTGCGAGCAG
Source organism: Clostridia bacterium (assembly GCA_017959745.1). GTDB lineage: Bacteria > Bacillota > Clostridia > Oscillospirales > SIG627 > RGIG5579. Next base: position 12,400 of record JAGDAA010000114.1, on the reverse strand, counting down.
ATGGAGGATCCCAGTACCTGCAAGGGCATCGTGCCCCGGGACGTGATCCGCATCATCACCCCCGGCACCGTCACCCTGGGCGGCGCCCTGCCGGAGGGGAAAAACAATTACCTGGTGAGCGTGTACGTGGCGGGGTCCGCCGCGGCGCTGGCGTTCTACGACCTTTCCCGCCCGGACGTGGAGGCCATCAGCCTTTCCTCGGACGACCGGGAGAAATTGTGGCAGGAGATCATCAATGAATTTGCCAAATTTGAGCCCCGGGAAATGATCACCAACCTGCCGGCGGAAGAATGCGCGCCCCTGCGTGCCTTTTTGGAAAAGAAGAGCGGGACCGTGGTCAACTGCGGACTGTACGATCTGTTTTCCGAAAAGAACCGGGTGCTCCTTGCCCGGCAGTTTGAAAAGAGCGAGGAGGAGATGGGCTTTCCGGAGGGGGATAAAACTCTGCCTCTGGCGATCGCCGCGCTGGTGGCGTATCTGGAGATGACCCAGAAGACCGCCTTAAAGGGGCTGACCGAGATCAAGCTCTACGATACGGACCGCTACCTTTCCATCGACGCCAATTCCCGCCGGAATCTGGAACTGGTGGAGACTATGCGGGGCAGGGAGAAAAAGGGGTCCCTTCTGTGGGTGATCGATAAGACGAAGACGGCGCCGGGAGCGCGGCTCCTGCGGCGCTTTCTGGAACAGCCCCTCACCAACTGCCGCGCCATTGCCAAGCGGCAGAGCGGTGTTCTGGAGTTTTTCAATGGCATAGCTCTGAAAGACGGCGTTCGGGACGCGCTGGGCGGTCTGATGGACATTGACCGCATCCTGTCCCGGGTGATCTACGGGACCGGATCCGCCCGGGATCTGTATGCTCTGGGGAGTACCCTGGCGCTTCTGCCGGGGATCACGGAGCTGCTCGCCCCCTGCTCCGGAGAGGCGCTGGAAGAGATCTACCGCCGGCTGAAGGAGGAAATCCTGCCGGTGACAGGCGCCCTGTCCGCCTTGATCCTTTCCGCCGTCCGGGAGGACGCGCCCGCCTCCGTACGGGAGGGCGGCTTCATCGCGCCCGGTTACAACGGTGAGCTGGACGAATTGAATTCCATTATGACCGAGAGCCGGAAGTATCTGGCGAATATTGAGGCGACCGAGCAGGAACTGACCGGGATCCAGAAGCTGAAAATCGGGTACAACCGGGTGTTCGGGTACTATTTCGAGGTATCCCGGGGGCAGACCCATCTGGTGCCGGACCGCTACGTGCGCAAACAGACCCTGGTGAACGCGGAGCGATATATCACCAGTGAACTCAAGGATATGGAGACGCGGATCCTCACGGCAAAGGACCGGGCGGTGGCGCTGGAATATGAGCTGTTTACCCAGCTTTGCGGCAAGGTGAAAGACGATACGCCGTATTTACAGACCGCGTCCCACCTGATCGCCCAGATCGACGTGTACGCCTCTCTGGCGGAGGTCGCCGTCCGGAACGGGTACAGCTGCCCGGTGGTGGATTACTCCGACCGGCTGACATTGATCGATTCCCGCCACCCGGTGGTGGAGCTTACCTCCGACGGGCTTTTCGTTCCCAACGACGTGGATCTCAATACATCCGACCGGCGTATGGCGATCATCACCGGCCCCAATATGGCGGGTAAATCCACCTATATGCGACAGGCGGCGCTCATTGTGATCCTGGCGCAGATGGGCTCCTTCGTGCCTGCCAAAGAGGCGGTGGTGGGGGTCGTGGATAAGATCTTCACCCGGGTGGGCGCCAGTGATGATCTGTCCCTGGGGCAGTCCACCTTTATGCTGGAGATGAGCGAGGTGGCGTATATTTTGAAAAACGCCACGAAAAAGAGCTTGATCGTATACGATGAGATCGGGCGGGGTACTTCCACCTACGACGGGATGAGTATCGCCCGGGCGGTGGTGGAATACAGCGCTTCCGCCCGTTGCGGCGCCAAAACGCTGTTTGCCACCCACTACCACGAATTAAGCGAACTGGAAAATACCGTGGACGGTGTGAAGAATTACAACATCGCCGCCAAGAAGCGGGGGGACAGCGTGATCTTTTTGCGGAAGATCGTTCCCGGTTCCGCCGATGAAAGCTACGGCGTGGAGGTGGCGCAGCTTGCCGGGGTCCCCGGTGAGGTGGTTCGCCGCGCCCGGGAGCACTTAAAGGAGCTGGAGGAAAAGCACCCGCGGGAGAAGAAGTCCGCTCAGCCCAAAGAAGAGCTGCCCCTGCTGACCCCCTTACGGGATGAGATCCTCTCCGAGCTTGCCGGCCTTTCCGTGGAGACTATGACCCCCATCGAGGCGATGGGAAAACTGTATGACCTGAACAAAAAAGCCAAAGAGCTTGATTGAACGCATAGAGGAGTACTGCTTTGCCGAACATTCACGTACTGGATCCCCAGACCGCCAATCTCATCGCCGCGGGTGAGGTGGTGGAACGCCCCGCCAACGCGGTGAAGGAACTGCTGGAAAACGCTATGGACGCGGGCGCGGCGCGCATCGCCATCGAGATCCGCCAGGGCGGGGAGGAGCTTCTCTCCGTCACCGACGACGGGTGCGGTATGTCCGGGGAGGACCTGGCGCTTTCCGTTAAGCGGCACGCCACCAGCAAGATCCGCACCCCGGCGGATCTGGATGCCATCGGTACATTGGGATTCCGGGGGGAGGCGCTTGCCGCTATTTCCGCCTCCAGCCGCTTTACCATTATGACCAAGCGGAAGGAGGACCCCTTCGGGCATCAGATCACCTGCGAAGGGGAGAAGATCGGCGAGGTGACCGAATGCGGATGCGCGGACGGGACCACGGTCCTGGTCCGGGATCTCTTTTTCAATCAGCCCGCCCGGAAAAAATTTCTCAAGCGCCCCCAAACGGAAGCGAGCGCCATTTTGCAATACGTGCGTCTGCTTGCCGTCTCCCGCCCGGAGATCGCCTTCAAATTCACTTCCGACGGCGATGTGAAACTGCAGACCGTGGGCAACGGAAAGCTGGACGATTGCGTCTATTCCGTGTACGGCGGGGAATTCGCCTCTTCCATCGTGCCTGTTTCCCGGGAAATCGGGAACCTGACCGTTTCGGGCTTTGTCACCCGCCCGGAGAAAAGCCGCAACAACCACAGCTATCAATCCTTTTACGTGAACCGCCGGTGCGTGAAGAGCCGCACCATGCAGTTCGCCCTGGAGGACGCCTATAAGAGCTTTGTGAAAAGTGAGAAGTTTCCCGGCTGTGTGCTGTTCCTGTCTCTGCCCGCCGAAGAGGTGGACGTAAACGTGCATCCCGCCAAGCTGGAAGTGCGATTCCGGGATGAGAAAAGCGTCTACAACACCGTGTTTGCCGCGGTGCGCGGCGCCCTGGAAAAGCTCTCCAACGACCTGGCGAGGGAGACCTATTTTGCCGCCGTGAACCGGGAGGAAGCACCCCGCCCCATCCGGGAGGCGGAGCCGTACCGTCCGGTGATTCAGCCACCCCGTCCCGCCCGGGAGGAGGTATCCCTCTTCGCCAAAGCCAAGGAAAAGATAAAGCGCGTAACGCCCCCTGAAGAGAGAGTTTCACAGCCGGCGAAGATCGAAACGGTCCGTCCCTTCGTCTTTTCGGAGGAAGTGCCGGAAAAGCCGAAGGAGCGGGAAAAGGAGCCGTCCCCGCAAACGGAACCCGCGTCGGAGCCGGAGCAGCTGACCCTGCCCGGGATCGGGGAACGGAAAAAGGAAAACAATCCCCTTTGCGAGGGCGGCGCGCTCCGCTGTGTGCTTTTCAACGCGTTTCTGGTCTATGAAACGGAAAACGCCGTATATTTTATTGACAAGCACGCCGCTCACGAGCGCATCCTTTACGAAGAAATGAAACAGAAGCACGAGGACGCGAAAAACGTCCAGATGCTCCTGGAGCCCTTGACCCTGACGCTGACCGCCACGGAGAGCGCTGCTCTGGCGGAGCATCTGGAGGAGCTTCAAAACGCCGGCTTTCTGCTGGAGGTTTTCGGAGACGAGACTTTTTTATGCCGGGGGATCCCTCAGCACCTTACCGCCCTGGGCGGCGGTGATCTGACCGATCTTCTGTCCGCCACCGCCCGGGAGTTATCTTTGGGCGGCAGAGCGTCGGGCGCCGGGGACAAGCTCTTTGACCGCACCCTGTACTCCATGGCGTGCAAGGCGGCGCTGAAGGCGGGCATTCCCTCCACCGAGGCGGATCACCTCTGGCTCATCGAAAAGCTGAAGGAGATGGACAACGTGATCGTCTGCCCCCACGGACGCCCCATTTTAGCGCGTTTTACCAAAAAACAGATCGAGGATCTGTTTTTAAGAGATTGAGAGGATAGTATGGCAAAAGTATTTTGGAAACCCGGCGCTCTTTTGTGCCCCGTGCCGGTGGTGCTGGTCACCTGCGGCACCGTAAAGGAGGCAAACGCCGTCACCGTGGCGTGGACGGGCATCGTCAATTCCGAGCCGCCCATGACCTATATCTCCCTGCGCCCCAGCCGCTTTTCCCACGAGATCATTTCCAAAACGGGAGAATTCACCATTAATCTGGTGAGCGAGGGGATGCTCCGGAAAACGGATTCCTGCGGGGTCTATACCGGGCGCAAGGTGAACAAGATCAAAACCTTTTCCCTGACTCCGGAAAAGGGGCAAGTCATCGCCGCCCCGACTTTGAAGGAAAGCCCTTTGTCCCTGGAATGCCGGGTGACGGAGATCAAGCCCCTGGGCTCCCACGACCTCTTCTTGGCCCAGATCGTCTCCGTGGACGTGGAGGAAAAGTTTGTGGATGAAAACGGGAAACTGGATCTGCGCCAGGCGGACCTGGTCGCCTATTCTCACGGGGATTATCTGAAACTGGGCAGAAAGCTCGGCTCCTTCGGGTACTCCGTGAAAAAGACGCGCCCGCCCCAAAAGAAGAAGGATTAACGGGCAAGCTTCCCCATCCCATAAACAGGATCGCAAGCCGCGGCTTGCGATCCTTTTTTTTATACACTTTTTTCAGTCTTCCGAGGTCTTTTCCTCCCGGAGCCGCGCGACTTCTTTCGCGATTTCTTCCACCTTCTGGTCCGTGAGCAGATATTTCTTGCGGAAGTAGAAGAAGGCTATGATAAGTCCGATGATGGGGATGACCGCCATGGTCATCCGTAAGCCCACCTTGGCGCTTTGCGCCACGTTTTGAGAGAAATCATACACCTTGTCCGCTTCGGAAACCTCCGTCCCCTCCTGGAGATTGTTGATGGACAGGCAGATGGAGGCGGCGAGGGCGGCGATGCCGGACGCCAGCTTCACCACGAAGGTCTGCATGGAGAAGATCACGCTCTCGTCCCGGCGGTGGTTCTTTACTTCACCGTAGTCCACGGTGTTGGCGAGGAAGACGGTGGTGATCACCGTGAGCATACCGTTGGCGGCGAAAATGAGAAAGGCGGGGATGAACAGCAGAAAGACGTTGGACATATTCACGAACGAGAGGCCCAAAAGGACCAGATATCCCGCTACCGCCATACCCAGGCAGATGTAGAAGATCTGCAGGCTGGAAAACTTCTTCCGGAGCAGGGGATAGAAGAGCATCATACTCAGGACCTGTATGCCGCCGCCGAACATATTGAACAGGACGTAGGCGTCGTTCCAGCCTGTTCCGCCGAAGTCATACTTGAAAAAGTAGATGACCAGGTTGGAGGTGATGTAGACCGCGGTGTTGATGAGGACGATAGCGATGGTGACGGTCATGGCCTGATCGTTCTGGATCAGCGCCTTGAACATCTGCCCCACGGACACGGTCTTCATTTCCGCGGTGGATTTTTCCTTCACGTTGATGCAGGTCAGCGCGGTGAACAGGATGAACAGGACCGCCACGATGAGGGAGAACCACTTGAAGCCCACGATCTCGATGGACTGGGCGTTGGCGCTTTCCCCGGCGAACATTCTGCCCAGGGCGGGTACGACCATCATGGTGAGAATAGTGATGATGGCGCTGCCCACGCCGGCGGAGGTCCGGGCAATGGTGGTGAGGGTTTCTCGCTCCTTGCCGCCCCGGGTGAAGGCGGGGATCATGGACCAGTAAGGAATATCCATCATGGTGTAGGTCACGCCCCAGAGGATGTAGGTCACGGCGGCGTAGGCGACCAGTCCGGCACCGTCCAGAGCGGGCGGCGCGGCAAACATCAGGAACAGGATGACGGCGTTGGTGAGGGTGCCGATCATCAGCCAGGGACGGAACTTGCCCCAACGGGTCTTGGTCTTGGCGACGACCACGCCCATCAAAGGATCGTTGAAGGCGTCAAAGACACGGGCGATCATGAGGATCACGCCCATGGCGATGGCGTTCACGCCCAGTAGATCCTGGAAGTAGTACAGGACGTAGCTCGCGGAGAGCATATACACCATATCTTTTCCCACGGCGCCCAGCGCGTAGGAAAGCTTTGCCCGTCCGCTCAATTTTTGTTGAGCCGTATTCATATGCAACACCTCTCTTACTGTGATGTGTTTTCCTGGGGTGATAAGGGGGACACTTTGATAGACCCACTATCAGTATTCTACCACATTTGTACCCGCAAAACAACCGTCTGCTCTATTAAAAGGAAAAGAAAAAAAGACGTTTTACCGTCTTTTTTTCAGTGAGTTTCGTTTCATTCCGCCCCGGGGCAGGACCCTATCGGACCGTCAGATCGACCTGTACCGCATCCGCGTCCGGCAGAGAAAGGGTCACTTGGACCGGTCCCGTCTGCCCTGTGGTGCGCAGGTAGACGCCGCCCGTACCGCCCCGGATCAGACAGCGGCGGTTTCCGTAGGGCACCAGGGGTCCCGAGACCGTAACCTCCGCCTCGCCGTTGTAGTAGGGCAGGGTGTTGCCGTTTTTGTCCGTGACGCGCGCCCGCAGGGAGACCACCTCGAAGGTCTCTCCCTCGGAGAGGTCGGTCCGGTCCGGCGTTACGGTCAGGTGAGGCTCCGCGAGAGGTTCAACGGTCACACACTTGACTGCTTTGCCGTCCCTCACCGCCTCAAAGCGGTAGCGCAGTCCCGCCGTGCCCCAGTTGCCGCAGTATTTCCCGAACAGGGCGTAGGCGTCGTCGAAAGTCATACGGTATCGGAGCATCAGCCACGCCGCCCGGAAGAGGATCTTGAAGGGCAGGTTTTTAAAGCCGTGGAGCGCCGTATAGTTCAACAAGCTCTTCACGTAGCGCTCCTGCCTGGGGGCAAAGCCTTCCTCTTTCAGCTGATCCCCGATCAGATCGTGGATGGCGATAGGTCCGTGAGGCAGGGCGTGAAAAGGGGAGTCCGCCCGGGTGAACGTCCGGATCAGCGTATCGTTTTTGTAAAAACGCACCTCGTCCGCGTTGGTAAAGGCGTAGACCGTTCCCGTGATCCCCTCGGGATGGTCCCCGATGTTCATGGCGGAAGAGATCGCCAGCACCGGCTTTTCCGATCCCTGGGAGGCGTAGACCGCTCCCGCGAGTTTGCTGTTCCGGAACATATCCGCCACTCCGTGGTAGCAGATATGATCTCCGGCGCCGAAGTCCTTGTGGGTGTTGTAATCAAAGGCGCACCAGCCGAAGCACCCGGCGATGTCCCCCGCCGCCGCCACGCTGTTCAGCACCCGCGCGTGGCGCAGGGCGTGCTCCAGACGATGTGCTTCGTCGTCCCAGGATTTGGTGGGGAACATATGTCCGTTGAATTCGGAGATCAGGTAGGCGCGATTCATATCCGGCGTGACCGCCTTTTTGGGTTCACAGCCCGGGGCCTTGCCGTCGTGGGAAAAATCGTTGTAGGTGTAAACGTCTTCCTGAAAGGCGCCCTTTTTGTGTTTGCGCACGCCGCCCGTGGCGCGGGTGGGATCCTCCCGGCGGGCGGCGGCGTTCGTTTTTTCATACAAAGCGTCGTCATCCTCGGACTCATTGATACGAACGCCCCACAGAATGATGGAGGGATGGTTGCGGTACTGCCGGACCATATCCTCGGTATTCCTGACCGCCTGTGCCTGCCATTCCGCGCCGCCGATATGCTGCCAGCCGGGGATCTCCGTAAAGACCAGCAGCCCCAGCTCATCACAGCGGTCTATAAAGGCGTGAGACTGGGGATAGTGAGAGGTGCGTACCGCGTTGACCCCCAATTCCATTTTCAGGATATCTGCGTCCAGCCGCTGCTGGGAGGCGGGCATGGCGTAGCCCACGTAGGGCCAGCTCTGGTGGCGGTTCAAGCCCCGGAGGAGGAAGCGACGTCCGTTGAGGAAAAAGCCGTCCTTTTGAAAGACGGCGCGGCGGAAGCCAAAGCGGGTCCGGTTCCTGTCCAATAGGGTATTGCCGTCCCACAGCTCCGTTTCCAGGGTGTAGAGGGCGGGGGAGAGGGGATCCCACAGCTTTGCCTCCGGGACGGAAAGAGACGTCTCTTTTCCGGGGGCGAATTCCCCTTCAACGATGACGGTTTCCTGATCCAGGACACGCTGGCGCAGAAGAGTTCCTTTGTTCCCGTCACAGGTGACGCGGCAGGTCACACGCCCGGTAAAGCGCGTCCCGGCGGCGTCCTCCATCGCGGCGTTTTCCGGGAGAGCGACGTCCTCCGGAAGGGCGGGCATCACGAACACGTCCGCCAGGAAGCTTTCCTCCCGGACTTCAAGGGTCACTTCCCGATACAGTCCCGCGTAGGTGAGGTAATCCACCACATAGCCGAAGGGGGGCTGATCCAGGTTCTCCCGGCTATCCACCTCCAGGACGAGAAGCAAGTCCCGCCCCGGGGTCACAAAGGGCGTCAGCTCCACGGTGAGAGCGGTGTAGCCACAGGCGTGGACCGCCGCTTTTTCTCCGTTTACCCAAACCGTCACGCGCTGGGCGGCACCGCCGACGGTCAAAAGCAGACGCTTGCCCGCCAGTGCTTCCGGGACGGGGATCGTCCGGCGGTAGCCCGCCCGCATCTGATAGATCTCCTCGGAGAAATAATGAAAGGGCGTCGCCACCCCGCAGTGGGGCAGATCCACCGGATCGAACGAACCTTTTCCGGCGAGAAACGACTCATCAAAGGAGGAAGTGAACTCCCATCCGAAATTTAGGGGAATCCTTGTTGTCATAACCGCACTGTCCTTTCCCGTTTTTTTCATTCTAACACAGCTTGAAACATTAGACAAGCGACAAAAAAACAGGCTCGGAAAGCTCCGAGCCTGTTTTGCTTTTTACTGCTGCGGGAAATTGGGATCTTGAGGCGCCTGGTAAGGCTGCTGGGGCGCCTGATAGGGCTGCTGGGGCGCCTGATAGGGCTGCTGGGGCGCCTGGTAGGGTTGCTGAGGCGCCTGATAGGGCTGCTGGGGCGCCTGATAGGGCTGCTGGGGCGCCTGATAAGGCTGCTGATAGGGTTGCCCGTAAGGCTGCTGATAGGGCTGACCGTAGGGCTGCTGATAGGGCTGGCCGTAGGGTTGCTGAGGCGCCTGGTACTTGGGTTTTTCCGGAACGGGCGGCATTTTGTAGAAGGATGCCATATACAGACCCTGGAAAATACCGGAGAACAGGGCAAGGACGATCACAGCCACGATCAGAACGATGCCGAAGATAAAGCCAACGTACGGGATGAAGGCAAGAGCCGCCAGGATGCCGGTCAAAAGGCCGGCGGCAAGGCCGAAAAGGAAATCCGCCAGGAAGATGTGGAGCACTTTGCCCCGGGTGAGCTTCACGGACTGGCGAAGCGCTTCGGTCGCGGAGACGGTTTCATCGGTCATGAGAATGTACTCCACAAAGCTGTAGGAGTATGTCTTATAGAGCACGAAGACAAAGCCCGCCAGCATAACAAGGTATCCCAGAACGGCGCCGATCACAGTGAATATGCCCATAGCCTGATAGCCGAAGGAAAGACCGATCGCCGCGAAAATCGCTATGACGACAACGCCGGCGGCGATGGCGATAGCGCACCAGATGAAGGTCCACAGCGCCTTCCACGCCATACCGCCCAGAACGGTCCAGAACCGCTTAAAGCCGACAAAGAGCTGATCGGAGTTGACTTCTTTTCCATCCAGCGCGTCCAGGTAGACGTTCGCCATACCCGCGTTTACGACCATAATGAAGCTGACCCCGACGATGGTCAGGAAGGGGGCGGTGAGAATGCCGGCAAAAATGGAGATGACGCCAGCCAGCAGGGACAGACCCCACAGACGGAAGGGCTTTTTCGTGATGACGGAAAAAGCGCGTTTGTATGCTTCAATAAACATAACAAAATCCCTCGTTTCACTTGTTTTTGACCGTTACGGTCTATTCCTATTATATGGGATCCCGCTTTTCTTGTCAAGAAATTGCATCACATTTTGCCCGGAAAAGAAGGCAAAAAGGAGAATCCGAGTAAAAGAATGAGTGCCGCGCTCCGACCCTCCCGGTTTTTGCCGGGACCGCGAAAAACCAGCGCGGAATTGACAGGTTTCCCTCCGGAATGGTATACTGTCCCACAGGGAAAAGCGGGCGGGGCGAAATCGTTTGGGTCCGTACAGCGGACAAACACAAAAAGCGATTCCTTTAACCTTGCGACCGTCATATTCTCGCTGACACTATTTTTGCCGGGCATTGTCGGGACGTTCAAGGATATGCCGAACCGGATCGCGGTTATGTCCGTTTCCGTGGTCGCTCAGGTCTTCGCTTTTCTCTATATGTACCATATCCCGCTGCCGACGGAATTCGGGCAGATGAATTTCTTTTAATTCTCATAGCGGGTTCCCGCCGCAGGTTCGGAGAAGCGGCGAAAAGCGGATGAATAAAGGATAGATGCGAAAAAAAGGAGAAAGAGCAATGAAACGGATGGTCGCTGTTTTGATATCCATTATGATCTGTATGCCTCTCTTTTCTCGCAGCAGGAAGGGACCTTTGACTGTACTGGCGGCAGATGGAACGACCCTCGCTGTGCTATCCTCCTCGGAGGATGCCGCCGCTCATCCCGCCGCTGATTATTTGGAGGAAGTCCTGGCAGAGGCTGCCTCTGTGCTGGCACAGAAGAATAAATGGGATCAAGCGCGGGCGGCCGAGGCGCTGATGACCAACGCTTACACCGTGAAAACCGCCTATTCCCGTGAGGTGAGTGAGGCGCTTGCCGCCGCTCTTTCCGAAGAAAGGATTTCCGCGGGCGCCGCCGTCACGGATCTCGAGGGTGGCGTATTGGCGGTCCTGTCAGTCGGCGATAGGAACTATGCCCTCTTGCCGACCTCCCCTTATTCCGCCATTAAGCCTTTGACGGTGTACGGGCCCGCGATGGAAGCAGGGCGGATCTGCTGGTCCTCTTTGTACGAAGACGCCCCGGTCAAGCAGGTGAAAGACGGCTCCGGCATACCGCGGCCATGGCCATACAATGCAAATCAATTCTACACCCTGAGGAAGATGGACATGGCGGACGCTTTAAAGAGATCCCTTAACACCATAGCTGTTCGCGTTGCCATGGATTACGGCATTATGAACAGCCTGACCTTTTTGCGAGACAGATTCGGTGTACAGCCGGAATATGAGTGGAGAAAAGTGAACGAGCAGGGCGAGGAGGAGATCCTGGCCAACGTGGCGCTGGGATATCTCTATGAAGGCTTCAGCCCCCTTCGGATGGCGGGCTTTTATCAATGCTTCGCCGCCCGGGGGGTCTACACGGTTCCCGCCGCGATCCGGGAGATCTTTGCCGCTGACGGCAGCACGGTTTATCAACGGAGACCGCAAACGATTCAGACCTTTTCTCCCGAAACCGCCTGCGTGATGAACCATCTCCTGCGGGAAGTCACTTCCCCCGACGGGACCGGCGCCAAAGCCGCCCTGCCGGATATTCCCACGGCGGGGAAGACCGGAACCGGGGACAGGGGCGCCTGGTTTGTAGGCGTAACGCCGGCGTATTCCTGCGCCATCTGGCACGGTGCGGAGAGCGCTACCAACCACGCGCCTGAAATCTTTGCCCGGGCGGTGGGTGCGTTCCCCGCCTCGGAGAAGACTGAATTCCCGGAAGAAAAGACCGTGATGCGGATTCCGTATTGTCCGGAGTCCGGCGGGCGTTATTCCAATGGGTGCGGCAAGATGAAAGAAGGCTACTTCACCGCCGATCCCGGTCCCTGTACCGTCCATGGCGCGTGACCCCGCTCCTATCAAAAGAGCCGCCCCGAATCACAGATTCGGGGCGGCTCTTTGCCGTCAAAGGCGGGTATGATCCGAAGTCGCGCCGTTCCGGGCGATCCCTATATTTGTTTTATAGCCGGCGGGGGAGCATACACGCTAACGCGTGATGACATACACGGCATCGCCGTGATGACATACAGCCGCTTTGCGGCTGATGACATACCAAGCCTCCGTTCCCGTCGGCTTGGATTGAAAAAAGTCTCTTTTGGTAGACAAAAGAGACTTTTTTTATGGTGGAGCATAGGGGACTCGAACCCCTGACCCCAACACTGCCAGTGTTGTGCGCTCCCAGCTGCGCTAATGCCCCGGGTAGAAGGGGAATGG
>JAGDAA010000010.1 GCA_017959745.1 Clostridia bacterium | reverse complement strand
GTTGGATCATCCGGATATAACGGTGTTTCTCCACCTGGACAGGCTTTTGGGACCGGACGCGGCGCGGGCTGTCGCGGATTCTATGAAACGGGGCAAGCTCGTTTTGATCCCCCGGCGGCGGGTGCATTGGGGCGGGTACAGCCAGATCCGGTGTGAACTGGCGCTTCTGAAAGTCGCATTCTCTTACGGATTTGATCGGTATCATCTGCTTTCCGGGAAGGACCTGCTCCTGCGCCCCGCCGGGGAAGTCCTTGCGTTTTTTGACGCCCGGGGAGATCGGGAATTCGTCCATTTTTCCTGCGAAGAGGCGACACCGGATATCCGGGAGCGCTTTGCCGTTTACCACCCTTTTCAGGAAATGCTGTCCCGGTCGCGCCTTCTGGAAAAGATCGAATGGCGCCTGGTCAGGGTTCAGACCCGCCTGGGCGTGGATCGCGCTCGGAAGGATTCCCATACCTTCGCCAAGGGCGCCAATTGGTTCAGCATCACCGGCGCTTTGGCGAAAAAAGTGCTGGAGGAGGAGAAGTGGATCCGCCGGAGATTCAGGTGTACCCGGTGCTGTGACGAGGTGTTTCTTCAGTCTATCGTATTATCTTCCTCTTTCCGGGAATACTTGTTTAACAAAAGCTTTTCGGACGATTACCGGGGCATTATGCGTCTGATCGACTGGGACCGGGGTCAGCCCTATACCTTCCGGGAGGGAGATGAGGCGGAGCTTTTGGGTTCAGAGATGATGTTTGCCCGCAAATTTGACGAGGTGGCTTTCCCCGATCTTGTCCGCGCCGTTTTCGCGCGGACCTGTCCCGGCGAAAGCATTGAAATATAGGCGTTTTTCTTGCTTTTTGGCGAATGGTGTGATACAATAAACCTCGGTATTTCCGTTCTGGGAAAGGTTGAAAAGAATGAAAAAAACGAAGAAAGAGCCGGGTGCTGTGAAAACGAAGTGGCTGTCCTTCAAGACACGTTTCGGCGCCGTCGTTTCCCCCATCCTGTTCGCTTTTGTCCTGTTCGCCCTGGACTTTCTGTTTCGAGTTGTCTACCGGAACGCGGGGATCGCATCCTTCGGCCTTTTAGCGCCGAACACGTTTTCCTTGTGCTGGAGCATTCTGCTCACGGCTATCGCGTTGATTATGCCCGGCATCCTGCAAAAAATCTTTATGAGTGTGGTTTTGGCGATTTCCGCCATCCTGCCCCTGGTACACGCGGTCATTTACAACGTGACGGGGAGTTTTCTCTCCTTTTCGGATCTGGCGTTCGCGGAGGACGGGGTCGCCTTTATGAGTATCGCGTATCTGGGCATCCCGTGGCCCATGTACGTTTTTACCGTTCTGATTTCCGCTCTGGGGATCATCGCCATCCTTCTGGCGCCGAAAAAACAGAGCTATCAGCCCGTAAAGCTGGTGATGCTCGGCGTTTTGACGGCGGCTGGGATCAGCACCATCGCCGCTTTGAACTTAAAATACGATCTTACACTCGTCACAAAGAAATTCACCTGGCTGGATACCTACGATCCCAATTCCCTGGAGGCGGCGTATACCGATTTTACCAATGCCAACAACTGTCTGACCTTTTGCGGAAACACCCAATACGCGGTACACTCCCTGGTAAAAAGTGTTCGGGAGTCGCTGGGACAGAAGGAAATGATCGCCTCGCTGGATTCGTATTACGCGGCGCATCAGCGAAAATACGTTCCCAATGAAATGACCGGTTTCTTCAAGGGGAAGAACGTGATATGCATTTTAGGGGAGTCCATCGATACCTGGATGGTCAATGAAAAGATCATGCCCAATCTGTACGCCCTGCAGCGACACAGCATCGATTTTACCGATCACTATACCCCGCTGTTCCTGTCCGCCGGCACCTTCAATACGGAGTTTGCCTTGAACTGCGGGTATTATCTCCCGGTGAGCGGCACCACCGCCCGGACCTATGCCACCAATGTGTATCCCCAATCCCTGGCGAACGTGTTCCGCGCCAACGGTTATACGGCTAACTCCTATCACCAGCTGGAGGGGCATCACTATAACCGCGAGGTGGTCCACCTGGTCTGGGGATATGAATCCTACAACGATCTGGATGATCTGAAATTCCAGGGGAGCAAGTATTGCGACACCTCCCTGATGGAGCCCGTTTCCTACGGTCAGATCGTGCATGACGAGCCTTTCGTTTCCTACCTAATCACCTATTCCGGTCACGGACCCTACCGGAACACCCTGCGTTCGGAGATCGCCGCGCCCCACCTGAGCAAGGCAAGGGAAATCGCCCCCCTCACCGGCGCGAGGCAGTTCACCGACGATGAGGATACCTGGGAGCAGTACGTCCGTGCCATCGCCCATGCCATGGAAACCGACACTATGATCGGCATGCTCGTGGACAATATGACCCGGGACGGTCATATCGATGATACCGTTATCCTGTTTTTCGGGGATCACTATTCCAAGTACCTTACGGACATTGACTTCATTATGCAGATGAAAGGCGTCAGGGACAGCAACGAGGTCTGCCGCACACCCTTCTTCATCTACAGCAAGGATCTGGAATCCTATATGCCTGTGGACAAAGTCACCGCCTCGGCGGATATGCTGCCCACCCTGCTCAACCTGATGGGCTTCAAGTACGATCCCACCTATTACGCGGGGGCGGACGCCTTCAGCGACTATGGGGGCTTTGTCGCTTTCCGGGATTACAGCTGGTACGACGGGGAGACCTGGTACTCCGCGGGGGATCCCAACCAGGCGGAGACCCCGGAGATCATGGAAAAGAGCCGGAAGATCCAGGAATGGCTCAACGCCTCCTGGGACACCATCAAAACCAATTATTTCGCGGAAAAGGATTTGCAATTGAAATAGGGAGGCAAGCTCCTTTAAGACAAGAAAAGCTCCGAATCTTCGGATTCGGAGCTTTTCTTGTCTTATCGTGTGTACGCGCTATTATCGTTTGCCCTTGTTCCGGTAGGGGTCGAGCAGGGCGATTTCATCGTAGAGACTTTTATATGCCTCGTGGCGGGAGGGGGCGATGACGCCGTCCCTTACGGCGTCAAGGATCCTGCAACCGTCCTCCGTGCGGTGGGTACATTTGGTATAGCGGCAGGTTCCCAAATAGGAGCGAAATTCTGGGAAGCAGTAGGGTAGATCCTCCTTTTCCACCCCGAAAAAGCGGTTCAGGTCCAACATGGAAAACCCGGGGGTATCCGCCAGAAAGCCCCCTTCCTCGATCCCTAAATCCGCGAGCGGGTACAGGGTGGTGACCCGGGTGGTATGCCGACCCCGCTGGCTCTTTTCGCTGACGGCGCCCACGGCGGGGGTGAGAGTGGGGAAGAGCAGGTGGATCAGGGTGGACTTGCCCGCGCCGCTGGCGCCGGTCAAGGCGGAGACACGCCCCGCCATTTTGGGCAGTAATTTTTCCCGGGCTTCCTCCGGATCATCCCGGGAGACGGTTTCCGCGGCAAAGCCCGCTGCGCGGTACAGCTTCGTTAAATCCTCCGCCCGGGCGGGATCCAGTTCGCTCTTGGTGAAAACGGGGACGGTTTCGATGCCCCGGTGCGCCGCGATGACGGAGAGCTTATCCAGGTTGGCGGGACCGTCCCGGGGAGAACGCATAGATACAGCGACAAACAGGGTGTCCAGATTCGCCAGTGGCGGCCGGATCAGAACGGATCTACGGGGCAGAACGGCGGTGATGACCCCCGCGCCGTCTGATTCCGGCAAAATGGATACAACATCCCCGGTCACGGGCGCGTCGTCCCGTCGGCGGAAGCTGCCCCGCGCCGTACAGAGGTAGTTTTTTCCATCCACTGAAACGGTGTAGTGACCGCCGCTCAGGGAGAGGATCCTGCCTTTCAGTTCCATCTTATCCCTTCGGACCGAGGCTGACCACCAGAGAAACGGGGGTATAGCGCTGTGCGGTGGAGGTCCCGGGTTCGATGCTCTGCCGGATGACGCACCCGGCGGGTACTTCCTCGGAGTATTCACGGGTGATCTCACCCACCACGAATTCCGCTTTCAAGAGCTTGCGCTTGGCGTCGCCCTCCTCCGCGCCTACCACGTTGATCATAGGGGTATAGTTGGTTTCGGCGCCTTTGGAAACGTATAAGGTGACCACATCTCCGCTGTTGACGGTCTTTCCCTCATCCGGGGTAGAGGCAATCACGTAGCCCGCCACCACGTCTGTGGAGAATTCTTCCTCAATCTTGATCTCCACACCGTAGCTTTCCAAAAGGATCCGCGCCTGCCGGTATTCCTTGTTGACCACAGAGGGCATTTTGAAGTTGCTCCGCCCGGCGGATACTTCAATCTTCACGTCGATCAGACCGTCCTCCGCGGCGATCTTCCGGGTCTGTCCCGCGGCGGGATTTTGGGTGACAATGATGCCTTTATCAAAGACGTCGTTGTTGACCTCTGTCACCACCAGGTTGATATGCTGATTCTTCAAGCTGTCCCGCAGGACTTCGGAATACTCCGTACCCACAAGCCCGGGGACACGCACCAGGTGATCCCCGTCTTCTCCCGCCAGGCCGAGAAGGCTCATCAGCAGGATCCCGCCCGCGATGAGGGCGACCAGTAAAAAGGCGGTGGTTACGCCCATAATGACGGGGAACATGGTGCGCGGCGACCGCTTTTCCCCGTTCTCGGAATTCTTTCCGGGTGTCTTTACAGGTTTGGCGGGTACCGCCGCCGCGTCCGCGGGCGGGGACACCGGAACCTGGTTCTTCGGCTCCTCAAATACGACGGTTTTGTCCTTCCGGACCATTTCCAGGGCGCGGATCATCACGCCCGCGGAACGGAACCGGTGTTCCGGCGCCTTGTTCATAGCGCGGAGGATGATCTGCTCCAATCCTTGGGGAATGGAGGGATTGATCTTCCGGGGACGAACGGGTTGATTGTTTACCTGCATCATAGCGATGGAAAGGGGGGTATCTCCCTCAAAGGGCAGTTTTCCGGTCGCCATTTCGTAGAGCATCACGCCCACGGAGTAAATATCAGAGGAGAAGGTGGTGGTCTTGCCGGATGCCTGCTCCGGGGAGATATAGTAGACCGTTCCCAGAGCGACGCCCGCGGGGTTCTGGGATGTATTGCTGATTTGAGCAATCCCGAAATCCGTCACCTTCAGCCGCCCGTTCGCCTGGACCATAATGTTCTGAGGTTTGATGTCCCGGTGCACCACGCCCTTTTCGTGGGCGTGCTTCAGCGCTGTGAGGATCTGGATGGCAAATTCCATAGCGCGGTCCACCCCGATGGGAGCGTTGCGCAGCATATACTCCCGCAAGGTGATGCCCTCGATGTATTCCATCACGATGTATTTGCTTCTGCCGGTAAACGCCACGTCGTAGATATCCACGATGTGGTCGCTGGACAGAAGGGCGATCGCCTTGCTTTCGTTCACGAAGCGCCGGATGGCGGCGGAATCGTTGCTGTATTTCTCATTGAGCATTTTAATGGCGACGACGCGCCCCTTCACCCGGTCCCTGGCTTTCAGCACCACCGCCATACCGCCGATGCCCTTGACCTGCATGATCTCATAGCGGTCGTCGATGACCTTTCCGATCAGATGTGCGTAAGCGTCCTGTGCTCTCGTCATTTTCTTCTCCTTATAGCTTGATCACTACGGCGGTAACGTTGTCCGCGCCGCCGCAGCGATTGGCGTAGTCGATGAGGATCTCCGCTTTGTCCTTGCAGCTCCGGCGGGAGCATAGGGTCTGGACGAAAAACGGCTCGTCGTAATAGTTGGAAAGACCGTCGCTGCAGAGCAGGAGATTCCCCTTGGTGAACGGAAACTCCGCGATATCCGCCGCCACGCGCTCGTCCACGCCCAGCGCCCGCAGGATGATGTTGCGGTTCGGGTGCTTCAGCGCCTCTTCCGGGGTGATCTGCCCCGCGTCTACCATACTCTGTACCAGGGAATGGTCACGGGTGAGCTGGCGGATCTGTTCATCGTGGGCGTAGTAGATGCGGCTGTCTCCGATGTTGGCGGTGACGATCCCCACGGGGGTGATGACGCAGGAGGTGAGGGTGGTCCCCATCCCCTCCAGAAGGGGATCCGCTTCCGCCATACTGTAGACCGTTCCATTCGCGAGATCCACGGCTTTGTTGATGAAGTCACTCAGCCGGATCTCCGGGAAATCGGGGCAGGGTCTGCCGAATTCAGGAATGTCCCCCAGATACACGTAGCTCAGAGCGGAGTTGATGTATCTGCCCAGCATACGGCTGTAGGTCTCCACGGCGACGGAGCTGGCAACGTTGCCGCCGTTGGCTCCGCCCATACCGTCGCAGACCGTGGCGACAAGCAGATTCCCCGCGATCTTGATCTGGAAGGCATCCTGGTTGTTGCTCCGGCGAATGCCCTGGTCCGAGCTTCCGAAATACTGCATGAAATTTGTTTTTATCCTTTCTCTGTGCCTTTCTTCCGCCTGAGTTGCCCGCAGGCGGCGGCGATATCGGCGCCCAAGGTGCGCCGGATGGTGGCATTCAGTCCCCCGCGCTCCAGCTTGCTTTGGAAGGCGAGAAGCTCCTTGCGTGTCCCCGCGTGATAAGCCGTTTCATCGGTTTCATTGACCGGGATCAGATTGACATGGTTCATCCATCCCGACAGGAGGGCGATGAGTTCTCCGGCACAGCGATCCGTATCGTTGACGCCGTGGATGAGGGCGTACTCAAAGGAGATGCGCCTGCCGGTCTTACGGGTATAGTCCCGGCAAGCGGGGATCAATTCCTCCAGGGGATAACGCTTGTTGACGGGCATCATAGAATCCCGCAGGGCGTCGTTCGGCGCGTGGAGGGAGACGGAAAGGGTGACGGGCAGATCCTCCTTCGCCAGATCCCGGATGCGGGGCACCAGCCCGCAGGTGGACAGGGAGATATTGCGGAAGCTGATCCCGAAACCCTCTTTTCGGTTTACAAGTTTCAAAAAGCGCAAAACGTTCTCATAATTGTCCAGCGGCTCGCCAATGCCCATCAGTACCACGTGGCTCACCCGGAAAGAGGGGTCCTCCCTCCGACGCTCCCGGGTGATGGCGGCGATTTGCTCCAATATCTCCGAGGGACGCAGATTCCGGGAAAAGCCCGCGCCGGTGGAGGCGCAGAAGCGGCATCCCATCCGGCAGCCCGCTTGAGTAGACAGGCACACGCTGTATCCGTGCTTATAGGAAAGCAATACACTTTCCACGTACTCCCCGTCGGAGAGGGTAAAGAGGTATTTTCTTGTTTCATCCAGGCGGGAAGCCACGCAGGCTTCCTCCCGGAAGGATTCTATGGTGAAATCCGCGTCCAGGCGGCTTCGCAGATCCCGGGGCAGATCGGTCATTTCTTCAAAGCTTCTGATTCCACGGTAGAACCAGGCGTAGATCTGACCCGCCCGGTAGCCGGCAATGCCGCGCTCTTGGAGCAGATCCCGCAGTTCCTCCGGGAACAGGGACAGGATCTCCGTCTTTTGCGTCATAAGTCTCTCTCCAGTACGTCTACGAAAAAGCCGTCGTTTTCCCCCGCTTTAGGGAAGATGGTGACAGGCTCACCCGTTCTGTGAAAAGCGGGATGGCTCGCCAGAAACGCGGCGGTCACGTCCTCGTTCTCCCGGCGGTTCAGCGTGCAGGTAGCGTAAACCAGACGTCCCCCGGGACGAAGGGCGCAACTGCCCGCTTCAAGGATCGAAAGCTGCAGGACGGGCAGGGAAGCAAGCTCCTCTTTTTTCTTCAAGCGGATGTCCGGCTTTTTGGCGATGACGCCGGAGCCGGAGCAGGGTACGTCGCACAAGACCCTGTCCGCTTTGCCGATCCAGTCGGGCATCACCTGAGCGGCGTCCCCTGTTTCGGCAGTGATACACCGTATCCCCAGGCGCTGCGCGCCCTGCCGGATCAAGTCTACTCGTTTCGGGTATAAGTCCAGGGCGAGAAGGGTGCCGCGATCTTCCATATCCATCGCGACGGAAAAGCTTTTGCCTCCCGGCGCGGCGCATAGATCCAGGACCGTTTCACCCGGTTTGGCGCCAAGCTGTTCCGCGGCAAACTGCGCGGCGGCGTCCTGCACGAACACAAGTCCCTCCGACCACCCGGGCAGTTCCCCGGGGAAAAGGGAAGTTTCCAGGGTGAGCCCGTTTTCGCACAGGGCGGAAACGTGAAAGGGAATGCCGTCGGCGGCGAGAAGATCGGCGTAATCCCCGCGGCTGATCTTCAGGGTGTTGACGCGCACCGTCAACGCGGCGGGGGCGTTTTGCGCCCGGCAGATCTCCTGTGCCTTATCCCTGCCGTATTGCTCCGCCCAGGCGGATACCAGGTATCGGGGATAACCTTCCCGGATCGCCATGCCCTTACTGCCGGGCAGATCCAGCATTCCGGGCACGGACGCCTTTTCCCGGATGGCGCGTCGGAGTACCGCGTTTACAAAACCGGCGCTATAAGGAGCGCGCTCTTTAACAAGGGAAACGCAGTCGTTCACAGCGGCGCTTTCCGGAATCCGTTCCAGGTACAGGATCTGATAAAGGCCCATCTCCAGGGCAACCAGAACGGCGGGGTCCAGGCGGTTTACGGGTTTATCGGTAAACCGGGACAAGAGATAGTCCACGGTGATCTTTCGTTCGATCACGCCGAACAGGAGCCGGGTGAACAGGGACTTGTCCCGGGCGGTAAGATCGTACTTCTTCTCGGCGGAATCCAGGGTCAGATTGGCGAACCTATCCGACCGGAACAGTTCCGTCAATTCCCGGAACGCCGCGCGGCGGGCGGGACTTACGGACACAACACGTCCCCCAAAATCAGCTTGCGTCCGTTCACCCCGTCGGCGGCGGACATTTGCCCTTTGCCCTCCGGTTGTATGGTCACAAGCTCAAGACACCCTTTGCCGGTCTGCACCAGTACTTCCGGCTTTACAGCGACGATCTCGCCGGGCTTTCCGCCCGGATTCCGGTCCACGGGACGGGCGGCGCGGATCTTCAGCAGTTTGCCGTCCTTTTCAAAATGACACAGCGCGCCGGGAACAGGGGAAAGTCCGCGGATCACACGATCCAGCTCCCAGGCGGCGCGCGTGAAATCCAGCGCCTGGTCCGCGCTTTCGATCTTATGCGCGTAGGAGGCGCCCTCGTCCGGTTGGGGGACAGGGATCAATTCCCTCCGGAACAGGGCGGGCAGCTTTTCAATGAGCAGCTTCGCGCCCAGTTCCGCGAGACGATCGAATACGCTTCCCGCGGTATCTGAATCATCGATGGGCGTTTCCGTAAAAGCGAGCATTGCTCCGGTGTCCAGGCCCTCGTCCATTTGCATCAGGGTGACGCCGGTGGTTTTTCTTCCTTCCATCACCGCCCGTTGAACAGGAGCGGCGCCCCGGTAGGCGGGCAGGAGGGACCCGTGTACGTTCACGCATCCGAAGGAGGGCGTTTCCAGTACCGCCTTCGGCAGGATCAAACCATAGGACGCCACCACGGCGAGATCCGCGCCCAGAGCGGTAAATTCCGCCTGCGCTTCTTTGTCTCGCAAAGTGACGGGCTGCTTGAGGGGGATGTTCTTTTCCCGGGCAAACTCCGCCACGGCGCCGTCTTTTAGCTGCATTCCGCGCCCGGCTTTCTTCGGCGCTTTCGTGTAGACGGCGGAAAGTTCCCAGGCGCCCCTGTTTTCCCACAGGGCGGCGAGACTTGTCAGCGCGAAGGGGCCGGTGCCCATAAAGACGATCTTATGCCTGTTCATATGCTTCCAGTTCCTCCGGGGTCAGCATACGGACCGCCTCGTCGTAGAATAGCTTGCCTTCCAGGTGATCCATCTCATGGCAAATGGCTTTTGCCAGGAGTCCTTCCCCTTTGACACGGCGCTTTTTGCCCTTCCGGTCCAGGGTCTCCACCACGACTTTTTCGGGACGGCGGGTGACGCCCCACTGCCCGGGGCAGGACAGACAGCCCTCCAGGGTCTCCTGGACCCCTTCTTCCTTGATCCGGACAGGGTTGATCAATTCCAGCTGTTCCTCGCCGGTGTCGATGACGATGACCCGGCGGAGCTTGCCCACCTGCACGGCGGCAAGTCCCACGCCGTTGGCTTTCGCCATGGTTTCTTTCATATCATCCAGAAGCGTGTCGATGCGCGGGTCGGGCACCGTAACTTCCCGGCTTTTTTTACGGAGGATCTCGTCTCCGTCCTTTACGATGTTCAGTATGGCCATATGTTCTCCTGTGTCTGTCAGATCAGAGCGGGGTTCGTATCCAGGGAAACGCGTCCCCGTCCGTCGGCGGGGTCGGCGGTCTCCGTCAGGATCCGGTCGAACAGCGCCCTTGTTCTTTTATCGTTTTTGTACTTGAAGATCAAACGCTTCCGGTACACGTTTTTCATCTTGTAGATCGGCGCCTCAAAGGGACCGTAAATGACCAGCTTCACGTCCGCAAAATCCCCGGCGAGATACGCTTTCAGCCGTTCCGTGACCTCCCGGGAGCGGATCAGAAGCCGTGCCTCGTCCTCGTCCGAGAGGGTCAGTACGCCCACACGGCAGAAAGGGGGAAACAGGAACGCCCGCCGCACGGAGATCTCATTTTCGTAGAACGCCTCGTAGTCCTGAGCGGCTGCGAGGGAAAAGACGTTGTGGTAGGGATTCAGGGTCTGGATCACGGCGCGCCCGGGCTTATCCGCTCGTCCCGCACGCCCGATGACCTGGGTGAGCAGGGAAAAGGTGTGTTCCCCCGCACGGTAGTCGCTGAGGTACAGCGCCGTGTCCGCCATGACAACGCCAACCAGTGTCACCTGGGGAAAGTTGTGCCCCTTGGCGACCATCTGTGTGCCGATGAGGATATCCGCCTCCCGGTTCCGGAATAGACCAAGAATGTCCTCGTGGGTCTTTTTGCCCGTGAGGGTATCGGAATCCATCCGCAGGACCCGGGCATCGGGGAAGACGGCGTTTAGTTCCTCCTCCAGTTGCTGAATGCCCGCCCCGTGAGACAGAAGATGCTCGTCCCCGCAGGCGGGGCACACGGCGGGATAGGGAATGGTGTACCCGCAGTAGTGACAGGAAAGCCGGCGTCTGGCGCCGCTGTGGACTGTAAGGGTCACACTGCAGTTGGGGCAGCGGATCACGTCCCCGCATTTCAAACAGGACAGGAACTGCCGGTAGCCCCGGCGGTTCATCAGGAGGATGGTCTGTTCCTTTCGCTCCAGGTTCCAGGCGATCTCCTGCCGCAGCACCCGTCCCAACAGGACGCCCGGCGTCCGGCGCAGATCTCCCCGCAGGTCCACGATTTTCACCTCGGGCAATTGCGCGCCGCCAAACCGGCTGTCCAGACGAACCAGCGAAAATACGCCGCTCTTTGCCTTATAGTAGGATTCCACGTCCGGCGTGGCGGAAGCCAGCAGGAGCATGGCATCGTTTTTGACACATCGGAACCGCGCCACATCCCGGGCGTGATATTTCAGTTGGGTGTCGGATTTATAGCTTTGATCCTGTTCCTCGTCGATGATGATAAGCCCGATGTTGTCCGCCGGCGCGAAGACGGCGCTGCGGGTCCCCAGGATCACGTCCTTTTCACCCCGGCGGATCGCCACGTAGGTATCCCGCCGTTCTCCGTCGGACAGGGCGGAGTGGATGATGGCGACGCGCGTGCCGTAACGCCCCGCGAGCAGGGTGGCGCTCTGACCGGTAAGGGCAATCTCCGGCACCAGGAAAAGCACCCGCCTCCCTTTGCTCAAAACGTAGTCGCACATCGCGAGCATCACGCTTGTTTTACCGGAGCCGGTAACGCCGTAGAGCAGAGAAGCGCAGGCGCCGCCCCGGTCAAACTGTTCTTTCAGCGCGGCGAACGCCGCTTCCTGCTCCGGGGAAAGAGCCTGACCGGAATTCTCCGAAAGGGATATGCCCTCAAAGGGATCCCGCGCCTCGTCCCGGAATTCGCAGATCACCATACCCTTCTTTTCCAGAAGGGAAAGACCCGCCGGAGTCACGCCGTAAGTCTCGCTTAAAACGGAAACGGGTGTTTCTTCGGAGAGCTGCAGATGCGTGAGGACCTTTTCATAGAGGGCGCGGTTTTTGCCCCGGATGTCATGAGCCGCCTCCGGCCCCGTGTCCGGCGCCAGACGCGCTACCCGGATCCGCCGGGGATTCTTTTTGTAGACCGGCGACGGAAGGATGGCGCGGGCGGCTTCCCCAAAGGAACAGAAGATTTGCTCCTGCAAATGGCGGCATAGGGCAAACAATTCCTCATTCAGCCCGATCTCCGCGGGAAAGATCTCCCGCAGGGTTTTCAGCGTCCGTTGGGGCACTTCCCGGCGAACGTCCGTGATCACCCCGAACCGGTCCCGATTCCCTTTGCCGAATGGAACACGAACGACCTGCCCGCGGGAAGGCGTAAGCGTCGGCGGGCAAAGGTAATCAAAGGGCTGATCCGTCGCTTTCGCGACGGACAGGAGCCGCACGGAAACGACGGTTTCTTTCGGGGCAGACACGTCGGGGTCAGTTCTTGCCGGACTCTTCGGGCGGAATGATCTTGTAGTCCCGGGAATACAGGCGGATGATCGCCTCTTTCACGGGCTTTTCCATATTCTGCACTTTCTTGCTGGAGAAGCCGGAGGAAAAGCGGTCGTTCTGCAGTTCCTGGTTTTCCCGCATCCGTTCCAGCTGCTCCTCGGTGATGCGCCGGGCGCACTTGGCGGTGGCGATGGACAGCATATAGCGGTTCACGCCCTTGTCGGAAATTTCCTGAATGGAAGGATAGATCATAACAGTAACCTCCTATTGATCCTTCGTAATGACTTTTTTAAGACTTCATAGCCTCGTTTCGGGGTTCACGCCTCGCAAAAGGAGGCGATAAACGACTCTTTATCCCGGACGACGGCGGGGCTGTCGGTGCTGCCGTCCCGGAGCAGGTCCAGAATGGCGTTCGCCGCTTCTTCCGCTCTGCCGTCCCGGTTCAGAATCAGGTATTGGTAGCGCCCGACCCGGCGAAGCTCCTCCTTTGCCTCCTTCAGCCGGCGCAGGATGGCGTCTTCCGTTTCGGTGCCGCGTCCACGGAGCCGTTCCTCCAGGGTCTTGTAATCCGGCGGCGCCAGGAAGACAGACAGGTAGCTGTCCAGTTTATTCATGGCTTGCTCGGCGCCCCTGGTCTCTATCTCAAGAACGGGGATAAAACCCTCTCTCATCATATCGAAAAATTGCTTTTTCGGCGTCCCGTAGCTGTTTTTGCTATATTCCGCGTACTCCAAAAAGCCGTCCTCCCGGATGGTTTGCCGGAATTCCCCCGGAGAGACGAACGTGTATTCCCGTCCGTTTACCTCCCCGGGCCGGGGGGCGCGGGTGGTCATGGAAACGCTGAGCTTCAGCCGGGGTTCCTTTTCCCGACAGATGGCGCAGACCGTTCCTTTGCCGCTTCCGGCAAAGCCGGACAGGATCAGGACTTTACCCATCGTTCTCATCCTCCTCTCCTTCGCCCGCCAGACGCTTCCGCACGGAAGCCGGCTTCAGGGAGGACAGGACCACGTGGCCGCTGTCCGTGATCAGGACGGACATGGTCTTTCTGCCGCAGGTGACGTCCACGGCGATGCCGCCGTCCTTGGCGTCCTGGATCAGCCGCTTGATGGGGGCTGATTCCGGTCCCACCACCGCCACCACGCGGTTGGAGGAAACGTAGTTGCCGAATCCGATGTTGATCATCATTTTGCTTGTCGCCTCACTCTATATTCTGAATCTGTTCCCGGATCCGCTCGATTTCGTTTTTCGCGTCGATCACGAGCTGGGTGATCTCCAGCATCGCGCATTTGGATCCGATGGTATTCACTTCCCGGTTCATTTCCTGTACCAAAAAATCCATGGTGCGTCCGCCGGGCGCGTCCTGGCGGATCAAGCCGCGGAACTGGTCGATGTGGCTGGCGAGCCGGGTCATTTCCTCCCCGGTATCGATCCGGTCGGCGATCAGTCCCACCTCCGTGAGAAGGCGTCCCTCGTCGATCTCCCGGTCCGCGAGGTATTCCCGGAGCTTCTCCTCCAGCTTTTCACGATGCTGGCGCAGGGCGTCTCCGGAATACGCCCGGATCTTTTCAAGCAGCTCCGCCATGGTGTCGAGCCTCGCGTCCAGATCACGGAACAGGGCCTCCCCCTCCCGCTGGCGCATGGCGACGAACTGATCCAACCCCGCTTCCACCGCGGCGCGAACGCTCTCCCACACCAGATCCTCGTCTTCCTCCTTTGCTTTCTGGGTGAAGACGTCCGGGAAGCGGGAAAGGGAAGTGACGGAGATATCGTCCCGCAGACCCGCCTCCCTGGCATAGGCGCGCATAGCTTCCAGATATTGATTCGCCAGGGCGGCGTCCATCCGGATCTCCGCCGCCTCGCCGGCGGGGCGCTCCACGGAGAGATACACGTCAGCCTTTCCCCGGCTGACCCGCTCCTGAACCGCTTTTTTGATCTTTTCCTCCAGGTAACCGTATACCCGGGGGAGCCGGACGTTCACGTCCAGGTA
Source organism: Clostridia bacterium (assembly GCA_017959745.1). Taxonomy (GTDB): domain Bacteria; phylum Bacillota; class Clostridia; order Oscillospirales; family SIG627; genus RGIG5579. Next base: position 789 of record JAGDAA010000010.1, on the reverse strand, counting down.
CCGGTTGTTCACGCTCCGGATCTCAAAGGAGACGTCGTAGCCGTTCACGGTCATACGGCTCCTGCCGTATCCCGTCATACTTTTGATCACGCGCAGATCCTCACTTTCGCGCACGCACGTGCGTACGATAATACAAGATTAAGATATAATAGCAAATTTTATCCGTTTCGTCAAGTGCGACGGGAAAATGATCGCGGCCCGCGGGCTTTCCTGCTGAAAAATCACTGTTTTTTTTGCAATTATTGCGCTCTTTTCCTTCCGGCTTTTCTTTTTCAATGAAGCGTGATACAATACAAAAGTAGGAGAAGAAAAACGTTGCGCTTGCATCAAACTCCGTGGTTTTCCCGAAAGCGCACGTTTCGCCTCTTATCAGATTTTTCCGTGGATCATCCGCATTCGATTCCTTTCGCGTAACGAGTGTTTTTCTGTAAGCTGCGCATCCGGGCGGGGTGAGGTTAATGGGTAGGAACAAGATCAATATGACAGAGGGGCCGATTTTTTCAAAATTGCTCCGTTTTGCCATCCCCGTGTATCTGACCAATCTGCTCCAGCAGCTATACAGCGTGGCGGACACGGTGGTCGTCGGCAAGTTCGACGGCAAGGTCGCCCTCGCCGCCGTGGGGGCAACCGGCACACTGACCAATTTGTTTTTGCTGATGTTTACCGGCGTCGCCGCCGTCGCGGGAGTCGTGGTGGCGCAGCACATCGGTGCCGGGAAAGAGGATCAAAAGAAGCGCGCCATCGAGACCTCTTTGATCTTTTCCTTCGTTTCCGGGATCGCGCTGGTGG
>JAGDAA010000113.1 GCA_017959745.1 Clostridia bacterium | reverse complement strand
TGGACAGCATCATCTCCCCCAAGAAGACCGTGACAGACGTGGTGGCGCGGTACGCCCGCGCTCTGGAAAACACCCGGGGCAGCAGCAAGATGGAGACCCTGTACCGCTTCATGGACGAAAAGGCGGAGGCGGCGGAATTCAAGATCCACGCCGACTTCCCCTATCTCAATATCCCTCTGAAGGATCTGCATTTGAAGGAAAACGCCCTCATCGGCGGAATCGTCCGGAAACGGAAGGTCATGATCCCCAGCGGATCCGATGTGATCCAGGAGGGAGACCGTGTCATCGCGGTCACCGGCGCCGGTATGATCCGGGACCTGACGGACGTGATCCGGTAACGCTATGAATCGAAGAATCGTTTTGTACTGGGTGGGACGCATCGTCCTGTTGGAAGCGGGTCTTTTGCTTCTGCCCCTGTTTGTTGGATTGCTCTACGGAGAGCGCAGCGCGCTGTCCTTCCTGTGGAGCGCGCTTGCCGCCGCCGGCGTGGGACTCCTGATGTTCTTCGGCGCCCGCCCCCGGACCCGGCATATGTTCGCCCGGGAGGGTTTTGCCATCGTTTCCATGGCTTGGATCCTCACGGCGTTGATTGGCGCCCTGCCCTTCGTGATCTCCGGGCAGATCCCCCACTATGTGGACGCGTTTTTTGAAACCGTAAGCGGGTTTACCACCACCGGCGCCTCCATCATCCCCGATCTGACGAAGATGGATAAGGGCATCCTGTTTTGGCGCAGCTTCACCCACTGGATCGGCGGAATGGGAATTTTGGTCTTTATGATGGCCTTTCTCCCCTCCCGTTCGGACCGCCCCATCCACATCGCCCGCGCGGAAATGCCCGGTCCCACCATGGGCAAGGTTATGCCCAGGATGCAGGATACCGCCAAAATCCTTTACCTCATCTACATCGGTATGACGCTGGTGGAGTTCATTCTGCTGATCTGCGGCGGAATGGGCGTTTTCGACAGCGCCATCCACACCTTCGGCACCGCCGGCACCGGCGGCTTCGGATCGCGCCCGGACAGCATCGCGGGCTACACTCCCTTCTGCCAGTGGGTCATCACCGTTTTCATGCTGCTCTTCGGCGTCAACTTCAACCTGTACTTCTTCCTTCTGGTGAAGCGTATGGGCGCGGCGCTGAAATCCTCGGAGCTGTGGCTGTATCTGGGTACGGTGGGCGCCGCCGTGGCCATCGTCACCTTCAACGTGCGCGGGATGTTCTCCACCGTGGAAGAGACCATCCGGCACTCGGCGTTCCAGGTTTCCTCCATCATCACCACCACCGGCTTTGCCACCACCGACTTCAACGCCTGGCCCGCCCTGTCCAAAGCGGTCCTTCTGACCCTGATGATGCTGGGGTGCTGCGCCGGCTCCACCGGCGGCGGTCTCAAAATGAGCCGGGTTTTTATCCTTCTCAAAACCATTCGCAACGAAGTGCGGCATCTGCTGCATCCCCGTTCCGTCACCGTGAGCCGCGTGGACGGCAAAAAGCTGGATAAGGAAGCGGAACGAGGGACCCTCTCCTACTTTGCGGTATATATGCTCTGCTTTACCGCCTGTTTCCTTCTGGTAAGCATCGACGGCAAGAGCCTGGAAACCAACATTTCCGCCGTAGCGGCTTGCTTCAACAACATCGGACCGGGCTTCGGCGATGTGGGACCCGCCGCCAACTATGCCCATTACTCCTTCTTCTCCAAAATCGTCCTGTCCTTTGCCATGCTCTTCGGACGCCTGGAGATCTGGCCGCTTTTACTGTCCTTCTCTCCCTCTATGTGGAAGCGCTGATCAGGTGGAAAGTCAAGTGATTCGCAGCGTCGCCATCGTCAGCCTTTCCAGCGGGATCCTGGGAGAAGCGTCGATCCGCCCGGAACTGGAGCTTGGCTACAAACGGCTGGAAGATCTGGGCCTGAAGGTCATTTTTATGCCCCACGCCCTTTCGGGGCTGGACTATGTGAAAGCCCACCCGGAAAAGCGGGCGGAGGATCTGCTGGCGGCATTCCGAGATCCGGGGATCGATATGATCCTCTGCGCCATCGGGGGCGACGATACCTACCGCCTGCTCCCCTATCTTTTTGAACACGGAGAGCTGGCGCGGGCGGTGAGCCATAAGATCTTCCTCGGTTTTTCCGACACCACGGTGAACCACCTGATGCTGCACAAGGTGGGACTGCCCACCTTCTACGGGCAGTCGTTCCTCGCCGATATCTGCGAAATGAGCCCGGATATGCACCCCTACACCCGCCGGTATTTTGAGGAGCTGATCCATACCGGCACCATCCGGGAGATCACCCCCAGCGAGGTCTGGTATGAAGACCGGGAAAGCTTTTCGCCGGATCAGATCGGAACGTCCCTTCCCGCTCACCCCGATCACGGTTTTGAACTGCTGCAGGGCGCCCCCGTCTTTTCGGGTCCGATTTTGGGGGGCTGTATCGATACTCTGTACGACTTCTTCAACGGCGACCGCTACGGAGATATGCCCACCTTGTGCCGGCGGTATCGCCTGTTCCCCGATAAGGCGGATTGGCAGGGACGCATCCTGCTGCTGGAATCCAGCGAGGAGACCCCCGCCCCGGAAAAATACCGGCAGGCGCTATTCTACCTGAAAGAGGCGGGCGTCTTTGAAGCGGTCTCGGGAGTCCTTGCGGGGAAGCCCATGAACGAGGTCCACGCGGCGGCGTACAAACAAGCCCTGATCGAGGTGATCGACGATCCCGCCCTACCCGTGGTTTGCAACGTAAACGTAGGGCACGCTATGCCCCGGTGCATCCTTCCCTTCGGGGTAAACGCCCGGGTGGACGCGGAAAAGCAAACCATCCGCTTTGACCCCTGAAAAAAGAGCCGTTCCACCATCGGAACGGCTCTTTTTTTCTTTAGCGGTCAATCTTTCAGCTTCTCTATGAAGGCATCTATCTTTGTCCCGTTGTCCGAAGACGCCGGAACCCGGGCGTCGATCAGCGAAACGGTGTGAAGCGGCACCTGTGCCGCCGCGGCGATCTGTGAGAGCGCTTTTCGGTCGTCCCCGCCGCCCGACGCGGTGAACACCGACAGCTCTTTTCCCTTCAGCGCGCCGGAAGCGAGCAGCGTGTTGACAGGCGCGGCGCACTTCCCCGCCCACACGGGGGTCCCTAAGATCACCCGGTCGAAATCCGCCAGGTCCGGGATGCTTTTCAGCGCGGGCTTTTGTCCCAGCGTCGCCTGTCCGCCGCCCTTGAAGATGGAAAGAAAGCCCGTTCCCTTCAAGGGCTTTTTCGGTTCGAGGGTAAACAGACGCGCGGAAAGCGCCGCGGCGATCTTCTCCGCCGCATCTTTCACGTTGCCCGAATGAGAATAGTAAACGACAGCCGTTTTCATAGAAAACCTCCTTGTTGTTTCTGCCTCCATTGTATCAGACGCGGCGGGAAATGGCAAGAAAAGAAGGCTTGAATCACGGTAGAAACTATGGTACAATAGCCGTATCAAGTCGAAAAATGAAACAACGCGCGAGGGGGGGATCACCGTGGAGGACGCGATTCGGGAATTTACGTCCGGGCAGGACGAGATTTTCCGGGTGGTTCTGTCTCTGCCGGATAGGGGAACGGACGTTCCCGCCCGCTTCCTGCTGGAAAAGGTGCAGGGAAAAGAGGGCGATTTCTGGCAGTCGGAGCAGACGGAAAAAGCCAAGGTTATCCGCAAAACCGTCCCGGACCCCGCCGCTTTTTTGCGGGAAAACGCGCCCTTGTACCGGCAGACCGACCTGTTTTCCCCCGGCGTGCAGGTGAGCTACCGCCGCTCCAAAAAGGGCAAGGTCACGCGCCTTGTCAATCAAAGCAGCGCGGCGCGGGCAAGGGGCGCCCACGACCGGGAAAAAGCCGCTTTGATCCGGGAGGGAGACCGGGCGCCGTTCCTGGTGGATCTGGGGATCTTTACGAAGGAATACAAGGTCGTCCGCTCCATGAACGATAAATTCCGGCAGATCAACCGCTACCTGGAGCTGCTGGACGACGCCCTGAAACACTTTCCGAAGGAAGAGATCTCCATTCTGGATTTCGGATGCGGCAAGAGCTACCTCACCTTCCTGGTGTACTACTATTTTTCCGTCTTGAAAAAGAAGCGCGTCACGGTTTTGGGCTACGATCTGAAGGAAGACGTGGTGGCGCGTTGCAACGAACTGGCAAAGGCTTACGGCTACCACGGGATGGAGTTTATCGTGGCGGACGTAAGCCGGGACGTTCTGACGGACCGCCCGGTGGACCTGGTGATCACCCTGCACGCCTGCGATACCGCCACGGACTACGCGTTGTTTTACGCTATGAAGCGGGAGATCCCCTATCTGTTCTCCGTCCCCTGCTGTCAGCACGAGGTGAACCGAACCATTCAAAGGGGCGGCGGAGATCTGGATCTGCTCTTGGGACACGGTCTGTTCAAGGAGCGGACCAGCGCTCTTTTGACAGACGCCTTCCGCGCACGGATCCTGGAGAGCCGGGGCTATCGGGTGGACGTGTTGGAATTCGTGGATTTTTCCCACTCCCCGAAAAACCTGATGCTCCGCGCCAAAAAGACCGGCAAGGGCGGCGCCCTGCCCGCGGAACTGTTTGAACTGGAAAGGCGATACGGCTTCCGACAGACCCTTTTGCACCTGATGGAGGAAGAATATGGAACGAAACGCGGAACTTGAGTCTTCTCTGGAGCTCCTGGAGGATAAACCCGTCTTTGTCGCCCCCGGCGCCCTGTACGTGGTGGCGACGCCCATCGGACGGCTGGTGGATATTTCCGTACGGGCGATCCGTGTTTTGTCCCAGGTGGACCTCATCGCCGCGGAGGATACCCGGCGCACCTATATCCTCTTGAATCAACTGGGGATCAAAAAGGAAGTAGTCTCCAATCAGAAATTCAATGAACACCGGAAGACCGAGTTCTTTTTAAACGCCCTCCGGGACGGAAAGAGCGTCGCGGTGGTGTCCGACGCGGGCACGCCCTGTATCTCCGACCCGGGAAACGAATTGATCAAAGCGGCGCTTGCCGAAGGCTTTGCCGCGGTGCCCGTCCCCGGCGCCTGCGCCGCCGTCAGCGCCCTGTCCGTCTCCGGCTTTGATCTGACCTCCTTCGCCTTCCGGGGCTTCTTTCCCAAGGAGAACGCCCGGCGCAGGGAGGAAATCCGCCAACTCCGGCGCGGCGATGTCAAGAGCGTCTGCTATTATGAATCCCCTAAACGGATCGTCAAAACCATAAGCTTTTTGGCGGAAGCACTGCCGGACGCGCGCCTCTGCCTCTGCAACGACCTGACCAAGACCCACGAGCGCTTTTACCGGGGCGCGCCCGGGGAGGTTCTCGCGGAATTGGAAGCTCATCCCAACGCGGACAAGGGGGAATACACCCTCATCCTTTCTCCGGAAAATGCCGGCGGTGAGCCGGAGGTCCTCGCCCTGTCTCCCGCCGCCGCCCTGGCGGAGGAACTGGCGCGAAACGGCGGCACGGCGCGGGACGCCATCGAGCGCATCCTCGCCCGTCCCGACAATCAGCTGAAAAAGAATGACCTCAAAGACGCCGCGCTCCGCCTGAGGGAGATCTTCGGCGAAGTATGAAACAGGAGCCGAACCGTATGTTTGATCCGAAGCCCACCCGCTACCCTTTTCCGGAATACACCGACCGCCACTACCTGGTGGTAAAGAAAAACGACGGGACCGTATTCGACGAGAACTATCCCTTCTTTGACGATTCCTTCCCTGCCCGGACGCGGCGCTTTCTGACGCGGATTCTGCTGATTCTCCTCGTTTTTCCCGTGAACCGGGTCCGTCTGGGGCTTGTCATCCGGGGCAAAAAGAACGTGAAAAAGCACCGGGATCTCTTGAAGGGCGGCGTGATCTCCTGCGCCAACCACGTGCATCTGTGGGACTACATCTGCGTGATGGAGGCGGTATGGCCCTTCAAGCCGGACGTTCTGGTATGGGCGCCCAACATCCGCGGGGAAAACGGCAAAATGATGCGCTCTGTGGGGGGCGTACCCATTCCCGACGCCGGTCACCGGTCGACGAGCGCCTACGGGGCGGCGATCCGGAAATACCTGGCGGAAGGCGGCTGGCTCCACATCTATCCCGAAGGCAGTATGTGGGAGTTTTACGCCCCCATACGCCCCTTCAAAAACGGAATCGGCTATCTGGCGGTGCAGAACGACAAGCCCGTTTTGCCTATGGGCTTTTCCTACCGGGAGCCGGGATGGATCCGGAAACGGATCTTTCGTCAACAGGCGACGTTTACCCTCACCGTGGGGGAACCGATCTTTCCCGATCCAAAGCTTTTGAAACGGGAGCGGGAGGAGGATTTAGTCATAAAATGCCACGAGGCGGTCTGCCGCCTGGCGGGGATCGAGCCGGCGGACAATCTCTATCCCCCCGTCTTCGACCGGACGAAGCGGATCGACTACTACGAGCGATAAGAAAGAGGTCTGCCGACTGATCCGAAGGAC
>JAGDAA010000112.1 GCA_017959745.1 Clostridia bacterium | reverse complement strand
ACGATATAAGCGGAACACGTCACATCACTGCGACCCGCCCGGGGTCCCCATCAACCGAGCCTGCCGAGGTTTATGGGGATTGGGCATGGGGAGCAACATCACTGCGGCGTCAGACGCACCATCACTTGCCCGCCAGGGCAAACTTCACTTTTTTTCGTTCGTTCAGACCGTAATGCATACCGTGAACCCCGAATACAGGCTCGTTAGCCCGTTTATCCCGTTTTGCGTATATATTCGATAATCCCATGAAAAAGCACTGCGAATGCAGTGCTTTTTTTGTAATTCGGCGTTTTCCGGCGCCTTATCTCGTGCCCTTCTTTTTCAGGGTGGCTTTGTCTTCATACATCCTGCTGTCGGCGAGGGTGAGCAATTCCTCCATACCGCCCGCCTCGAATTTCATGGCGCATCCGAAGGCGCAGACGTAGGCGGTCTTCGCCATATTCTCCCGCATGGCGGCGATGGACGCCTCCACCCGTTCGCGCCCCATCCCCTCATAGAGGATGAAGAATTCGTCTCCGCCCACCCGGTAGGCGGTGGCGCCTCGTCCGCAGTATTTCCGCATCACGCCGGATACCGTTTTCAGCGCCTTGTCCCCCGCTTCGTGTCCGAAGGTATCGTTGTAATACTTCAGGTCGTTCATATCCACGGAGACCACGGCGGTGATCCTTTCGGATTCCAAATCCATATAGAAACTCTGCCGGTTGAGCAGGCCCGTAAGGGTATCCAGGCGGGCGCGGCTGATATACAGGAAGAGGTAGTAAATGACCACCGCGGCGGTGAAAAGCTGGCTGAATTCCCGGAAGCCGGAATCCTCTTCCGTAAAAATACGCAGCGCCGCGCCGAAACCGGAGCCGACGGTCACGTATATCATAATGATCCAGACGGAACGGTTGGAGCCCTTGAGGTAAATACAGTTGCAGACGATGAAAACCACGTAATACAGCGCGAACAGATAGTAAGGCAGGGAGCTGAGCGGCCCGCCCTGATAACGGTTATCCGGTGTGAAGTAACAAACGATGTGGGTCCACTGGGAGGTGAAATACAGAACGGCGGCGACGATCTCCGGGGCAAGGACCGCGTAAAAGGCCCCTTTTCTCCGGGAAAGCAGTCCTTCCGTGGTCAGCTGGGTAAAAACGATCAGAATGAAAGGATAGATCGTATAGATGATCGCCGTCAGGATCGGGCGCATATAGTCCAGGCGGTCCATGCGCTGGGTATAGAACTCCCACTCCCGGCAAAAGACCTCCGCGAACAGCATCACCACCACCGCCACGGTGTTCTTTTTCATCCGCGGCGGGATATGGACGCTGATTTTCAGAATGATCAGAAGACCGATCAACTCAAACAGCGTGGTGAAGTTGTCGACAATGACGTTTATCAGCATAAATTCTCCGTTTCGGGGAAACCGTCCTTATTTCGCTTCCGGCGCCGCGGGCTTCGCGTCTCCCGCCGCCGGTTTCTTTTTCCCTTTGCCGCCCCGGTGGCGCCGGCGGTTTCCGCCGCTCGTTCCCTCGTCCTTCTGATCGGAATCGGAGCGGGAGGACAGGGCGTGCAGATGACTCGCCTCGTTCCAAACGGCGTAGTAGGAGTCCTTCTCGCAGTCCACGCCGTAGGCGTAGATCTCCGTAAGAGAAAGCCAGTAATGGCGCATAAGGACAAGGGTGACGCAGATCGCCACGGCGAGCATAATCAGGGACAGGATCGCCGGCTCACGGTACAGATAGTGATGCCGGGACCACTCCCGCAGCGCGGGAACGGTATGAATGACAAAGCGCTGGATGGCGTTTGCCGTAAAGCGTCCCGCAAAACAGCCGCCGGCAAAGACAGCCATACCGTACAGAAAGGCGGCGCGGTCTCCGCGGTTTTTCTTTCGGGTGGCTGAAAGATCCAGGAGCCTGATATAGTCCACGGATTTCCAGCCGGGCTTATCCTGGGGGGTATAGGGGCGGGCGCCGCGCTTCAGGCCGATGTGTGCCTTCGCGCCGAGGCGGAGCTTGTCCGCGAAGAGCTTCTGCACCAGATCCCGGCGAATCTTCTCCGGCGCGAGGCGGCAGGCGTCCTCCAGGGTCGCCACGGTCAGCGCGGCGATCTCCCGCTTCCGGCGGACGCCCCGCAGTATGTATGCCGCGGCAAAAAACAGAATGGCACAGACAACGGTGGAGGCGAGGTTACCCATCATTTTCGCCAGCCCTGTTGCCCAGGACAAAAAAACGATCGCCGTGGTCGCCAGAAGCACCAAGAGGGAACGGTTCTCCGCCGCCCGTTTGTCGCTGTGCGCCAGCGGCAGAAGGAACGCGGGAGAAAGCTTGCTTTCCTCCGTCATAGCGGAGCTGATTTTCGCTTGTTCAAAATATTCCATATGTTTCTCCGTTTTCTGTTTGTCGCGGTAAGGCTTTTTCAGCCTTACTCTTTTTCATTTTCCGGGGACCGATCCAGTTCGTCCGCCGCCTGACGCGCCGTCTCTTTCAGACTTTGCTTTCCGTGCCGGAAGAGCGCTGTGGCGAGGGCGAGCATACTCCCGGCGCCGCCCACCCACAGGGCGGGCGCGAAAAGGCCAAGCAGACACAATACCGCCACTGCCAAAGCGGTGATCGCGAACACGAGCCACCCGGTAATCTTGACTTTCACAATTCCACCCCCAACAGGTTGACCACATCCAGAAAGGCGTTGGCGGACAGGGTGAGGGGCAGATCGTTGGCTGCCAGGACCGCCCGGCGCTTTTCCCGGCTCTCCTTCCCGCCGGAATAGCCCAGCCGGTACAGATCCCCCTTGGTGTAGCGGGGCGGGCACGGCAGGGAGGCGTCCGCCAGAACGCCCGCTTTCTCAAAGAGGGCAAGGAGCGTTTCGTTGTCCATTCCTTCCACCCCTAAGATCCCCTCTTTTCCGGGGACGGCTTTGCGCTTTTCCTTGCCGGGGCGGGGCGGGACATACAGGTCCGTAATACCTTTGCCCCCGGTGAGATTGTGGAGAAAGGAGCGAATGACCTGACCCGCGCCATCGGGATCCAGAAGCAGGATCAGCCCTTTTTCCCGGGCGAGGCGGGTCAGAAGCGCCCGCTTTTCCTCATCCTTGAAGACCCCGAAGCCCTCCGTAGTGAGAATGTCGGCATCCAGCAGGGACGCCAGGCGGATCCGGTCGTACTTCCCCTCCACCACCACCACGCCGCGGCAACGGGGCTTCACGCCTGTCCTCCCAGGAGCCGCGTCACGGACAAAACGGTTTTTTCACACAGAAGGTCGTGGTCCACGGCGCTGTTTTTCAAATCGCGGTCCAGTCCGGCGACAAGCTCCAGCGCCTGTATGACCTTTTCCTTTTTCTTGCCGTACAGGGCGCGGCTGTAATTGCGGTAACTCCATTCCTTCAGACCCGTCAATTCCGCCACCGTCTTCTCGTCCGCCCCTTCCAGGATCAGAAGGCAGTTGGTGAGGAGCCGGGACAGGGCGGCGGATAGGATCAGGGGGTCCGTCTTCTGCCTCACCAGGTTCTGAAAAAAGGTCTCCGCCGGCCGCATAGCGCCCGCCAGCACCGCGTCGCACAGGTCGTAGGCGGCAAATTCCCGGCTGTCCCGGGCGAAGAGAGCCACGTCCTCTTCCATCACTTCCGTTTTGCCCTTCGCAAGGCAATAGCAGGCGAGCTTTTCCAGCTCTCCCCGCAGGATCACCATCCTGCCGTCGCAGAGGCGGATCATGGCGCGGATCACCTTGTCGGCGGCGGTGATACGATCCCGGGCAAGGATCTTTTTCGACCAGCTGATCAAGGTCGCCTCATCCTGCAAAGGAAAGTAGCAGAAGGTCAGCTTTTCCTTCAGCAAAGCGATCGTCTTTTTCCCGAAAACCCGCTTGTCTCCGGGCAGCTCCTCCTCTTCTTCGTAGAGGATCAGGATCAGGTCCTCCGGAAAATTCTCCAGCATCTCCGCCAGTCGCTGGGCGTCCTCCTGCTTCAAATCCTTCACGGAAAGAGAACGGCAGAGGACCAGCCGGTGAGGCGCCATCACGGGCAGAACGGACAGTTCCCGCTCCAGGTCGTCCAGGGTCACGTCCTGGGAAAAATCCAGCCGTGCCAGATTGAAATCCGCCATCCCCTCTTTTTCGATGAGATCGACGAATTTGCCCAGATAAAAGCGCTTCAGCAGCTCCTCGGGACCGCAGAACAGGTAGGCGCCCCCGGGGGCGTCCTTCAGGCGGGTTTTCAGTCCCGCCGGTCTGATCCCGAAAGAAGGCTGAAACTGCGCCATATCAGCTCATCTTTTCCGGAAGCTGTATGCCGCCTAAAATATGGAAGTGCAGGTGAGGCACAGACTGACAGCCGTCCTTCCCCACATTGGAGATCAGGCGGTACCCGTTTTTCAGCCCCTCCGCCGCGGCGATCTTGGGAATGGCGCAGAAGATCTTTGCCACCGCGTCCGCGTTTTTTTCCGTAACGGCGTCCGCGGAAGGGATATGTTCCTTGGGGATCACCAGGATATGCGTGGGCGCCTGGGGATTGATGTCCCGGAAGGCGTAAACGGATTCATCCTCATAGACCTTCTTAGAAGGGATCTCTCCGTTTTTGATCGCGCAGAAAATGCAGTCCATTGTCGTCTCCTTTCCCGGTCAGAACAGTTCGTAAAACGCCTTTTCGGCTTCGGGCAGTTTCTCCGGCTCCCTGCCGCCGGATTGGGCGGAATCGGGTCTGCCCCCGCCGCCGCCGCCCACAATGGGAGAAATGGCCTTCAGGACGTTGCCCGCGTGGGCGCCCGCCTTCACGGCGTCGGCGCCGCACACCGCGTGGAAGCGGATCTTGCCGTCGGACACCTGCGCCAGCACCGCCACGGCGGAAGCGTCCTTCTCCCGGATCAGATCCCCCAAAGCCCGGGGATCCGCGTCCCCTTCCAGGGTGCGAAAGATCAGGTTCAATCCGCCTTTTTTCGTACCGGAGGACAGGATCTCACCGATGCCCGCCGCCGCCAGCTTGCCGCCCAGCTCTTCCGCGGCGGCTTTGGTCTCTTTCAGTTCCTTCTGAAGGGCTTTCACCTTATCCGGCACGCCGTCGGGACGGGTTTTGAGAAGGGACGCGCTCTCCTCCAGGACCTCCTCCCGCTGCGCCAGCAGACGCAGAACGCCCGCGCCCGTGACGCCCTCGATCCGGCGAACGCCCGCGGCGACGCCGCCCTCCGAGGTGATCCGGCACAGTCCCACACAGGCGGTATTGGAAACGTGGGTGCCGCCGCACAGTTCCTTGGAGAAGTCGCCCATGGACACCACGCGCACCTTATCTCCGTACTTTTCGCCGAAGAGCGCCATAGCGCCGGTCTTTTTGGCTTCGTCGGCGCTCATCACGTCGGTATTGACGGGCATTGCCTGCAGGATCTTGCGGTTCATCAGGTCTTCCACGGCGCGGATTTCTTCCCCGGTCATCGCCTGGAAATGCTTGAAGTCAAAGCGGAAGCGGTTTTCATCCACGTAGGAACCCGCCTGCTCCACGTGATCTCCCAAAACAGCGCGGAGCGCCGCCTGCAACAGGTGCGCCGCGGAGTGGTTCCGGCGGATGGCGTCCCGACGGTCCGCGTCCACCCGGCAGAAGAGGACGTCCCCCTTGGAGACGGAGCCGTTTTCCACCCGGACGGAGTGCAGGAAGACGCCGCCGGTCTTTTTGGTATCCAAAACGGACAGGGCGCCCTTGTCGCTTTCCAGGATGCCCACGTCGCCCACCTGACCGCCGCTCTCTCCGTAGAAGGGCGTGGTGTCCAGCACCACGGCGCCCTCTCCCTCGGAAAGGGTATCCACTTCCCCTTCCTCTCCGAACACGGCGAGGACACGGGCTTCTCCGGCGTCCTTCTCATAGCCGGTGAACGCGGTGGGCGCGAGGTGGGATACCGCGGATTTGGCGGCGTCGGACCACCCGGAGATATTGGCGCGGGCGGCGCGGGCGCGCTCCCGCTGTTCCTTCATCAGGGCGGAAAAACCGTCCTCGTCGATCTCCATGCCCTTTTCCCGGACAAGCTCTCTCGTGAGATCCACCGGGAAACCGTAGGTATCGTAGAGCCGGAAGGCGTCGTCCCCGGAGAGGATCTTTTTGCCTTCGGCGGCGGTCTTTTCCATCATCTGAGACAGAATGGCAAGCCCCGCGTCCAGCGTTTCGTTGAAGCGGTCCTCTTCCAGGGAGATGATCTTTTTGATGTAGGACTCCTTCTGCCGGAGCTCGGGATAACCCGCCTCACAGGAGGCGATGACCACGTCCACCAGCCCCACCAGGAAGGCGCCGTCGATCCCCAGGAGCTTTCCATGGCGCACGGCGCGGCGCAGGATGCGGCGCAGCACATATCCCCGCCCCTCGTTGGAGGGGGTCACGCCGTCGGAGATCATAAAGGTGGCGGAGCGGATGTGGTCGGTGATGATGCGGATGGAAACGTCCGTTTCCCCGCCCTTGCCGTATGCCTTCCCCGCCAGGGCGCAGACCGTATCCAATACCTTCCGGATGGTGTCCACCTCAAACATATTGTCCACCCCCTGCATCACGCAGGCGAGGCGCTCCAGGCCCATCCCGGTATCGATGTTCTTCTGGGCAAGCTCGGTGTAATTGCCCTTGCCGTCGTTGTTGAACTGGGAAAAGACGTTGTTCCAGATCTCCATATACCGGTCGCAGTCACAGCCGGGCTTGCAGTCGGGCTTGCCGCAGCCGTATTTCTCCCCCCGGTCGAAATAGATCTCACTGCAGGGACCGCAGGGACCGGAGCCGTGCTCCCAGAAATTGTCCTCCTTCCCCAGCCGGACGATCTTTTCCTCAGGGATGCCGATCACGTCGTGCCAGATGTGAAACGCCTCATCGTCTTTTTCATAGATGCTTGGCCAAAGCAGATCATCGGGGATCTCCAGCGTTTTGGTGAGGAACTCCCACGCCCAGGGGATCGCCTCCTCCTTGAAGTAATCGCCGAAGGAGAAGTTCCCCAGCATTTCAAAGAAGGTGCCGTGACGCGCCGTATGTCCCACCCGCTCCAGGTCCGGGGTGCGGATGCATTTCTGGCAGGTGGTCACCCGGTGACGGGGCGGCTCCTCCTCCCCGGTGAAAAACTTTTTCATGGGCGCCATGCCGCTGTTGATCAGCAAAAGCGACTTATCCCCCTGAGGCACCAGGGGAAAGGAGGGCAGGCGCAGATGCCCTTTGGATTCAAAGAAGGAAAGATATTTTTCCCGCAGCTCATTCAATCCGGTATATTGCATAACGACTCCTTTAAAGCGGTTCTGCCGCCCTTATTTATTCTCGGTGAGGATCTCCGCCCACAGATCGCGCATAAGCGCATTGGTCTCGTCCGGCAGATCCCGGAAGGCTTCCCAGGAATCCTGACGTTCCGGATACGCGATGGGATCGTTTTTCACGTCCTCTTCCATCAATTCCAGCGCGGCGGCGTTGGGGCTGGAATAGCCCAGGTATTCCGCGTTGTCTCTGCCCACCTCCGGCTCCAGCATAAAGTTGATGAATTTTTCCGCCAGGCTCTTGTTCTTCGCGTTTTTGGGGACGCACATAGCATCGTTGAAAATGTTGGTGCCGCATTTCGGGATCACGAATTTCAGGTTTTCGTTTTCCGCGGCGACGGTGAGATAGTCGCCCGCGTAGTAAACGCCCAGCGCCAGGGAATCGTTGGGCATCGCGGTGAAGAACTCATCCATATAGTACAGGAATTTCTGGCTCTTCAGCTTGTCGGCGGCCGCCCGGATCTCCTTCTCATCGGTGGTGTTCTGAGAATAGCCCAGGGTCTTCAGCGCCACGCCGAAGGCGTCCCGGGGGTTGTTGAACATCATAATGCGGTTGGGGTAATCCTTGGACCAGAGGATCTCGAAATCCTCCGCGTTTTCAACGGCTTTCAGGTCCTTCTCGGAGAGGAGCTTTTCGTTATAAACAATGCCCACGGTGCCCCAGAAATACGGTACGGAATACTTTTCGTCGGGGTCGTATGCCTGCCCCTTGAACGCGGGCAGGATGTTCTGATAGTTGGGAATGTTCTCAAAGTCGATCTCGGAAAGCATATCCTCCCGGATCATCTTCTCCACCATATAGTCCGACGGGAATACCACGTCGTAAGCCACGGAGCCGGACTTCATCAGGGAATACAGGGTCTCGTTGGTCTCCGCTACCACGTATTCCACTTTGCAGTTGTACTTCTTTTCAAATTCGGCGACCACGTCCATATAGCCGTCTTCCCCGTCGGAGATGTATTCGCCCCAGTTGCAGACCACCAGCGTCTCCTTCTGGGAGCAGGCGGAGAAGAGAGAAACGACGGATATCATCATAGCGAACGCCAGCGCGAGGGAAATGAGTTTTTTCAATGCAGTAGTCTCCTTTTTTTGCTTTTTATGGGAAACGGGTCAGGCGTTTCTTGCCTCTCGTTTTTCCTGACGGATATCGTGAACGTTCATAATGATCAGAATAGAAAGGACCGCCACGAACAACAGCCCGGACAGCGCCAGCATCCAGTCCTGAGGCCCCTTCTTCAAGCTGTTGTAGATGAAAACGGAGAAGGTCTGGAAGGTGCCGCCGGTATAGTAGCTGATGATAAAGTCATCCATAGAGTAGGTGAAGGAAATGAGAAAGCCGGACAGGATGGCGGGAAACAGTTCCGGCATAACCACCTGCCACAGAGCGCGGACCGGACGGCACCCCAGATCCAGCGCCGCCTCGTACAGATTCTGATCCATACGGCGGAGCCGGGGCATCACGTTCAGGATCACGTAAGGGGTGTTGAAAACGATGTGCGCCAGCAGGACCGTGTGAAAGCCCAGCCCGATGGTGCCGGAAAACAGAAAGCTGAAAATGAGCATCAGAGAGACGCCGGTGACGATCTCCGGGTTGATGATGGGCAGATTGGAGATATTCATCACCAGGCTCCGGCTCTTTTTGAGATTGTTCAGGCCGATGCTTGCCAGCGTGCCCAGAACACAGGATCCCAGGGATGACAGAAGGGCGATGAACAAGGAGTTCCACAGGGATTCGATCGCCTTCTGCTTATGAAGCAGATTCTCATAATTCTGCAGGGAAAACCCGCCCCAAACGGTGATGTTGTGACTGCCGTTGAAGGAGAGGATGATCATAATGAGGATCGGCGCGTACAGGAACAGGAAGACCAGCCCCAAATACAGCCAGGACAAGGATTTTCTCATCATACCGCCCCCCTACGCCAAAACCACGTCGTCATCCTTGTCAAAGCGGTTCATCAGCGCGATGGACAGGATGATGAAGAACATGAGGACGATGGAGACCGCGGCGCCCAGATGGGGATCGCCGCCGGTTCCCTTGTAGTAGTTGTCAATAATATCCCCCATCAGGGCAAACCCGCCCAGCTTCATACTGATGACGAAGGATGACATAGCGGGTACGAACACCATAGTCAGTCCGGAAATGACCCCCGGCACGGACAGGGGGAACACGATCTTGCACAGGACCTTCCACCGGCTGCAGCCCAGATCCGCCCCCGCCTCGTACAGGGATTGAGGGATCTTGGCGACGGTGGTATAGATGGGCAGGATCATAAAGGGCAGGTAGTTGTAGACGATCCCCAGGATCACGGCGGTCTCCGTCATATAGACGGGGTTGGACTCCCCCGGGGACAAGATGCCCACGTTCCGGAGAAAAACGTCCAGGATGCCGTCGGGCTGAAGGACCAGGAGCCAGGAGCAAATGCGGAGAACGAAGTTCATCCACATAGGCAGCATAATGAGAAAGTGCAGCAGCCTTTGGGTACTGGGTTTTTGCCGCGCCATAATCAGGGCGATCGGGTACGCCAGCACCAGACACAGCGCCGTGGAGATCAGCGCCACCCGCAGGGAATTGAGGAAATTGTAGCGCAGGGTGGGATCCTTGAAGAAAATGCGGTCCAGGTTCTCCAGGGTGAACGCGCCGCTTTTGTCCGTAAAGGCGTTCACAATGATCATTCCCAGGGGGATGACCACAAAGATCGCCATCCAGATCAGATACGGAATCAGGGGCTTTTTGGACTTCATTGCTCTTCCCCTCCCGCCTGCGGGACGCGAAGTTTTGCCGGATCGAAGCGGATGCCCACGACGGCGCCCGCCTGTTCATCCACCTGGGAGCGGATGAGCCAGCGGCGGTTCTGCGCCACCAGGATCATTTCATAGTGATTGCTCTTCCACACCACGCTGTCCAGAACGCCGGAAAAGACGCCTTCGTCCTCGGCGCAAAGCTCGATATCGTCGGGAGAAAGGGTGAGGGTAACCGTCTGTCCCCCCTCTCCGGGGGCGGAGACGGGAAACTCTTCCCCGTCGAAGGAAACGATGTTCTTACCGGTCTCATCGGTCTTACCGGTGATGACGGCGTCCACTTCATTTTCGGAGGTGGGAAACATCTTTTTCATCACGTGGATGTTTTCGGGGGCGACCCGCAGTCCCACCACCTCGCCCACCTTGCAGGTGCGGGTGGAATGGATGATCCACTGATCCTCGCCCACCTGGACGGTCATTTCGTAATGTACGCCCTTGAAAAGGCTTGCCAGGACCTCCCCGGCGACGGTCCCGTCAAAGGGGGAGACCACCTCCACGTCCTCCGGACGGACCACCACGTCCACCAGCCGCGCGGGCTTTTTGTCCACGCAAACGAACTCCGCCCCGCTGAAAACGACTCTTTCGTCCCGGGGCATCGCCGCGTCAAAGATATTCGCCTCGCCGATGAAATCCGCCACAAAGGCGTTGGCAGGCTCGTTGTAAACGTCCTGAGGCGAGCCGATCTGCTGGATGGTGCCGGATTTCATCACCACGATCATATCGCTCATGGTGAGGGCTTCCTCCTGGTCGTGGGTTACGTACAGGAAAGTGGTATCCGCCTGCTTATGGATGTTCCGAAGCTCCAGCTGCATATCCTTGCGCAGCTTCAGATCCAGCGCGCCCAACGGCTCATCCAGGAGCAAAAGGCGGGGCATATTCACAAGCGCCCGGGCAATGGCGACACGCTGCTGCTGGCCGCCGGAAAGCTTTGACACGGGGCGTTTTTCATATCCCTTCAGATCCACCATCGCCAGCATATTCAGGACCTTTTTCCGGATCTCCTTTTCCGGCACCTTGCGGATCCTGAGCCCGAAGGCGACGTTGTCAAACACGTTCAGATGGGGGAACAGGGCGTATTTCTGAAAGACGGTATTCACCGGCCGAAGATGGGGCGGCACGTCGTTCATAGGTTTTCCCTCGAAGAAAACCGTACCGGAATTCGGCGTCTCGAACCCCGCGATGCACCGCAGAATGGTAGTCTTCCCGCAGCCGGACGGACCCAGAAGCGTCACGAACTGTTTATCTTTGATCGTCAGATCGACGCTTTTCAGGATCTGCTCCCCGTCATAGGACTTGCAAAGCTGTTCCAGACGGACGAGAACAGACCCCTCCCGGGCAGTGTTTTCCATGTATCCTCCTCCTCTCGCAGGGGGTGCGATTCCGCGAAAAAAACGCTTTTCCCCTATGAACACACATAATCAATTTATCTTACAGTTTTTTACGGAAAAAGTCAAGGAACACGACGTTTTTTTACTGTTTTTTTACAACCTTTTTTCCCGGTGGATCCCGGAGGCTTGACCAACGAAAAACACCGCCCGGAAACTTGACACGGAACGCATTTTTTGGTATAGTATCTTTTATGATTAAAAGGATATACAGGAAATTGTTTCCGAAACGCTATTACGATTCCCCCGGGTACCGGCGGGAGGCTGCGGCGCGGTATGACAGAAAGCTCCTCAAATGTGTGACGGAGCGGCGGGAATCCGGGGAGGCGGTCCTCACCCGGGACGCCTATATCTGCGTGGACGCGGGATACGTGTTCGTAAACGCAGAAACAGAAAGCATCTTCAAGTGCCGGGACGAGGACGTCCGGAGCGGCGAACTCATGAGCCACGACGGGGTCATCTTCACAGGCTTTGATGAAATTTCCGGAAGGGAGAGAAGTATCGTCTGCTACTTCAAGTATTACCGATGAAAAGGATCGTTGCCGTTTTGCTGGCGCTGTGCGCCCTCACCGCGTGCCTGTCCCTGGCGGGATGCGCCGGTGAAAAAAAAGAGAGCGATTCGGAAGGCACCACCAACTTTGTCCGCATAGACGTAAAGGACTTCGGCTCCATCGTGGTGGAGCTGTATCCCGATATCGCCCCCATCACCGTGGAGAATTTCAAAAAGCTGGTGGGACAGGGTTTCTATGACGGGCTCACCTTCCACCGGGTCATCCCCGGCTTCATGATTCAGGGCGGCTGCCCCAACGGAAACGGAACCGGCGGACCGGGCTGGACCATCAAAGGGGAGTTCGCCGCCAACGGCGTGAAAAACGATTTGAAGCACACCCGGGGCGTTTTGTCCATGGCGCGCCAGTCCTACCCCTACGATTCCGCGGGGAGCCAGTTCTTCATCATGCACGTGGACTACCCCTCTCTGGACGGTCAATACGCCGCCTTCGGCAAGGTGACGGCGGGCTTGGACGTGGTGGATAAGATCGCCGCGGTGAAAACAGGCACCGCCAACAAGCCCGTATCACCGGTGGTCATAGAAAAAGTTTACTTTGTGGAAGGAGGGTCTCTCTGATGGCATACCGCATCACGAAAACCAGAACGGATCTTGTCCGGATCGAAATGGAAAACGGGGACGAGATCATCGCGGAGCTTTACCCCGACAAGGCCCCCATCACCGTGGATAATTTCAAGAAGCTGGTGGAAAAGGGCTTCTACGACGGCTTGATCTTTCACCGGGTGATCCCCGGCTTTATGATCCAGGGAGGCGACCCCACGGGCACCGGCACCGGGGGACCCGGCTGGACCATCAAGGGCGAGTTTACCCGCAACGGCGTTTATAACGACTTGAAACACACCCGGGGGGTTCTGTCTATGGCGCGGTCCATGGCGGCGGATTCCGCGGGAAGCCAGTTTTTCATCATGCACCGGGACGCCCCCCATCTGGACGGTCAGTACGCCGCTTTCGGCAAAGTGGTCGCCGGAATGGAGGGGGTGGACCGCATCGCCGAAACGGAGACGGATTTTTCCGACCGGCCCCTGCGGGAAATGCGCATGGCGCGCGTGACCTTCGCCGAGGAGGTGTAACGGGGTTCCATGGCTATCCGGCGCGTCCCGGGCGGACAGAAACTGAAAAACACCTGTTTGTGCCTGGGGAATTTTGACGGCATCCACCGGGGGCATCAGGCGATTCTGGACGCCTGCCTGTCCGAGGCGGCGCGGAATGAATTGACAGACGTGGCGTGGACCTTTGCCCGCCACCCGGAAAAATTCTTCCCCGGCCACGCCGGGGACAGTATCCTCTCCCCGGAGGATAAGGCGGAGCTTTTGGAGGAACGGGGCGTTTCCACCCTGGTGGAGGAGGATTTCACCCGGGTGCGGGACCTTTCCCCCGCCGCTTTCTGCCGGGACGTCCTTTTAGGCGAATTAGACGCGAAGGAAGTCATTTGCGGTTTCAATTTCCGCTTCGGAAAAAACGGCGCCGGGACTCCGGAGGACCTGCGGCGTGAAATGGAGGCGGCGGGAGCGCAGGTTTTGATCGTGCCCCCGGTCCTGTGGAAAAACGAGCCCATCTCCTCCACCCGCGTCCGCGCCGCCCTGAAGGACGGCCGTCCGGAGGACGCCGAAGCCATGCTGGGGCGCCCCTACTTCATCCGCTTCCCCGTGGCGGGCGGCAACCGCCTGGGGCGGAAAATGGGCTTCCCCACCATCAACCAGATCTACCCCGCTGACTACGTGATCCCCCGCCGGGGGGTCTACGCCGTGCAGGCGGTCATCGAAGGCAAGTGCTACGACGGCGTTTGCAACGTGGGGCGCCGGCCCACCGTGGAGGAAAACGGTGTCGATACCGCCGAGACCCACCTCTTCGATTTTTCCGGCAATTTGTACGGATTGGTCGCCACGGTCCGCTTCTGCGCCTTCCTGCGTCCGGAAACGCGCTTTGAGAATATGGACGCCCTGCGGGACCAGATCGGGCGGGACACCCGCCGCGCCAAAGAGATCCTGACCGCGCGCCGAAACCGAATCTGAAAACACGAATGGATTGACATATGAGACAGACAGGACGGAGAATCGCAGCCCTGCTCCTGGCGGCGTTGTTTTCGCTGCCGGGGTCCTGCCTTGTTGCCCGGGCGGAGCCGGAGCAGACCGCGCCGGAACAGCCGGCTCCGGAACAGACGCAGCCGGAGCAGGCGCCGGCGAACTTAGCCGTTCCCGTGGAGGCGAACGCCGTCAGCCATCCGGAAGTCAACTGTACCTATGCCCTGTGCTACGACCTGAATTTTGAAAAAACGCTCCTGGACAAGGGCGCCGACGCCGTCATCGCCCCCGCGAGCTTTACCAAACTGATGACCGCCCTTCTGGGCTTTGAATACCGCCGGGACGCGGGAAACGTGCCTGTCACGGTCACGGAAGAAATGATTTCCGACGCCTCCGGCATCGGGCTGCGCCTGAAAGCCGGGGAAGAGCTGGATCTGGACTCTCTTCTGAAAGGGCTGGTCGTATACAACGCCAACGACGCCGCCCTGGTCGTCGCCGGCGCCGTGGGCGGCAGTATCTCCGCCTTTGTGGAGCGTATGAACGCCCGGGCGGAAGAGCTGGGCATGGAGAACACCTATTACAGCAATCCCACCGGGGTGGATTCCGCCGTGATGCACACCACTCTGCGAGACACACTGATCCTGTGCCGGACCCTGTACCGGATCAACGATTATATGACGCTCTCTTCCGAAGAGCGCGGCTCCATCCCCGCCACCAATCTTTCCGAAGAGCGGGTCTTTACCAACCGGAACGCCCTGATCCCCTACAGCTACGTGACCGATTATATGGTGAACGGCGCCAGGGGCTTCGTCGCGGGGGGCACCGTGATGGCGGGATACGTCTGCGCCACCTCCCGGGAATCCGGGGAGGCGAACACCTTCGTCCTCCTGGCGGGGGGATCGGACCTGAGCGAAAATCAGAACGGCTCTCAGCTCTCCACTTACCGGGACGCGGCGCGCCTTCTGGACTGGGCGCGGAACGAATACGCCGTGGTGAAGGTCGTGGAAAAGGAGACCGTCGTCTGCGAGCGCAAGGTGCGCCTTTCGGGCGGATTGGATCACACCGTCCTGTTGACCGGATCCGATCTGAAAGCCCTGCTCCCCAAGAGCGTGAACGTGAAGGAGGATATCCGCACGGAGATCCGCACGGACGGAGATTCCCTGGACGCGCCCATTCTCAAGGGGAATAAATACGGGGAAGCGGATCTGTACTGGGGCGAAGAAAAGCTGGGAACCGTGGATCTGGTGGCGCAGGCCAACGTTTCCATTTCCCGTTTTCTCCAGGTGGCGGACAACGTAATACGCTTTTTCTCCGCGGGTCCCGCCCGGGTTTTTCTCATCATCGTCATTTCCAGCGCCGCCCTGTATCTTGTCGTCCTCATCGGCACTGTGTACGTCCAGTATCTCCGGAATACCAAGGAGCGCCGGCAGGTCATACGGGAAATGGAGGAGCGTGAAAACCGCCGCCTGCGGGAAGTCAGACGCACGGAACGGGAACGCGCACAGCGTACCCTGCGCCGGGCGCGCAGCGCCGTCCGGGAAGGCTATCGCGTCTTCTCCGGTCAGAGCGATGTCTTAGGCTCCGGCAAAGCCGTGGCGCGGGTCCCTGAAAAATACCGGCGCATCGCGACGGAAGCGCCGCCCCGCCCGGGAAAAACAACCGACCGCCTCTCTTCCCGGCGCCGTCCTCCCTCACGTCCCGCGTCTCCCGGGAAAGGGCGCCAGCCAATTCAGACAAACCGTCGGCAGCAGCCGACTGAACGATACCGGGCAACTCCCGTCGGGAGACGCCCCGAAAAAGCCCCGAAAAAACCCGGACCGCCGGGACCGGGGCGTCAAGACAGACGACCGAACGTAAAAAAGTGGCCGAATTGATCGGCAATCGGAGGAAACGCATATGACAGATCAAGTCCTGCCTCGCAGAAAAGTCGGATGGCGGGTCGGTTTTTGGGTGTGCCTGGGGGGCGTTCTGATCAATCTTCTCGGGATCATCTTCGCCAAGCTTTTACACCTGCCTTTATTCTTTGACGCCATAGGGACCATCCTGGCGGCGGTATCCGGCGGCTATCTCCCCGGAATCATCGTTGGTTTCGCTACCAATCTGGTGGGGGCCGTTGTGGATCAGTCCTCCGTTTATTACGGTTCTCTCAACGTCATCATCGCCCTGGCGGCGGCGTTTATGTACCGCAGAAAAGCCTTCTCCAGGATCCGCACCTCCCTGCTCGCCGTCCTGGTGTTCGCCTTCATCGGCGGCGTGCTCGGATCCGGGCTCACCTGGATGATCAACGGATTTTCCTGGGCGCAGGATAACTCCACGGTCCTGGGAGACCTGGTGCGCGCCAGGGTGAACGCCGACCCCTTCTGGTCCCAACTGATCGCCAACATTTTGATCGATCTGGCGGATAAAGCCATCGCCGTTCTGATCGTCTACCTGGCGCTGCGCTTTATGCCCGCCTACGTCACGGAGCGCCTGCCTCTGTTCGGGCAGGATCCCCGAATGAAAACGCCCCGGGAACAGCTGCGGGGCGGTATGTCCCTGCGCCGGAAAGCCGCTCTGCTCATCTCTGCGGCGACTGTGGTCACCGCCGCGGCGGCGGTGGGCATCAGCGTCCTTCTGTACCACAGCAACACCATCAGTGAACAGACCGCCCTGGGCGAAGGCATCGCCAAGGTGGAAGCGGGGCTGATCGATCCGGAGAAGGTGGAGCTTTACCTGAAACAGGGGGAAAGCGCGGAGGGCTACGCCGAGACCGAGGAAAAGATGGAGGGCATCCGCGCCAGCTACCCTTCCATTCAGTATATGTACGTCTACCAGATCCAATCCGACGGCTGTCACGTGGTTTTCGACCTGGACACGGAGGAAGTGGAGGGCGGCAAGCCGGGCGAGGTCGTGGGATTTGATGATTCCTTTATGCCTTATTTAGGCGCCCTGATGATGGGCAAGCGCATCGATCCCCTGATCACCAACGATTCCTTCGGCTGGCTCCTGACGGTCTATGAGCCCGTTTACAACAGCGAGGGCATCTGCGTGTGCTACGCCGCCGTGGATATCTCCATGGGCAGGCTGGTCACGGAGGAGTTTTCCTTCCTGACCAAGGCGCTCTCCCTGTTCGTGGGCTTCTTCATCCTCATCCTCGTCATCAGCCTGCACGTCGCCACGGAGGGCGTGGTCCTGCCGGTGAACGCCATCGCCAGCGCCACCGGATCCTTCGCCTACGATACGGAGAAATCCCGGGCGGAGGTCCTGGAGCGCATCCGGAACCTGGACATCCATACGGGGGACGAAATAGAAAACCTCTACCACGCCCTGGCGAAAACCACGGAAGACACGGTCCACTACATCACCACCTCCCAGGACCGCGCCGCCCAGGTTCAGAAGCTCCAGAACGGGCTGATCCTGGTTTTGGCGGATTTGGTGGAAAGCCGAGATCAGTGTACGGGAGACCACGTCCGGAAGACCGCCGCCTACGTGCGCATCATCGCGGAGCAGATGAAGAGGGACGGCTCCTATGCCGACAAGCTCACGGATGAATTCATCGAAAACG
Source organism: Clostridia bacterium (assembly GCA_017959745.1). Taxonomy (GTDB): domain Bacteria; phylum Bacillota; class Clostridia; order Oscillospirales; family SIG627; genus RGIG5579. Next base: position 39,893 of record JAGDAA010000112.1, on the reverse strand, counting down.
TTACCAACTCCGCGCCTCTCCACGACGTGGGCAAGATCAAGGTGCCCGACGCCATCCTCAACAAGCCGGGCAAGCTCACCGACGAAGAATTTGAGCTGATGAAGACCCACACCACCGAGGGAAGCGAAATCATTTCCCACGCCATGGATACGGTGGACTGGCGCTCCGGCTACCTGGCGGAAGCCCGGAACCTGGCGCATTACCACCACGAAAAATGGGACGGCTCCGGCTATCCCAAGGGTCTCAAGGGTGAATCCATTCCCCTTTCCGCCCGGATCATGGCGGTGGCGGACGTATTCGACGCCCTGGTCTCCCGCCGGAGCTACAAGGAGCCTTTCCCTGTGGAACAGGCGCTGGATATCATCAAAAAGGGCGCCGGCGCCCACTTCGATCCCAAGGTGGTATCGGCGTTCCTGAACGCGGAGAACGAGATCCGTCAGGTCTCCTCCTCCTATATTACCGATACCTACTGCACCATCCCCACCCCGGCGGGCGGCAAAGCGTAACGAATAAAACCGTCCGTCTGATACAAACAGAAGACCCGCTCCGGATCAGTGATCCGGAGCGGGTCTTCTGTTTTATGAATTGCCGTCGGGCTTTTATTCAAAATCGTCAGAGGCGCAGGACTGGTAAGTGATGAAGGTCACGCGGCCGTCCTCGATCATAATCTTCATCTTCATTCCACCCTTGGTGTAAACGCTTTCCGTTCCCACTTTGCTGCAATCCTTCCCGTAAAGCGCCTCCACGCGGGCGCTGTCGTCCCCGATGCGCAAACCCTCCGCGGTGGCGACCAGGTCATCCATCAGAAAGACGGTCTGGATCCTGTCCCCTTCCGGACTGGGGTAACAGTCCACCTCAAAATGCTCAAAGGTATAAATCTTATCCAGCCCCTCAAACGCGCAGCTGGGCGCCTCGTAATACTCCTTCGGTTCCCCCAGCGCCCGGAGCACCGGCTCCGCCAGGCTGTCGATCGCGATGGAAAGGTCCCCTGTCTGAAACACGTAGCCCTCCGCGGCGCCGGCGGGATCATTCCCGGCGGCGTTTTCTCCGCTTTTTTCGATCACTTTCACGTCGCCCTGACAGGACGCGGCGAACAGCAGCAAACACAACGCCAACAGTACAAATCCGATTTTTTTCATTTTGAAACGTCCTTTCCCGTTATTATTCCTTTGGATCACATCACGTCGGGATATCGATCCCTGTCAAAGGTGTGGGAGCTCATAAACCCGCCGGACCGGTTGAGCAGCGTCGCCGTATCCACGTAGCAGAAATTGCTGCCCGTAAAAAACGCCGTGGTATCAAAGTGATACCATCCCTCTCCTATATTCACCAAATTCCAGCAGTGCATTTCATACAGGGGGAGCGTGTCGATCAGTCTGTTTTCAATACCCGCCGCCGTGAGCAGGGCGCGGCTGGTCATCTGAAACACGGAACAGTCTCCCCAGTGGTTGACCAGTCCCTGATGCGCCGCCAGAAGCCAATCGTGAATGGTATCGCTGTCCCGATAGGAAACGTGCGCGCGGATCCAGTAGTAAATGGCGTCCACTTTTTCCCGGTCCGACATACCCGGTTTCAAAACGCCTTCCAAAATCTTCCCCGCCGTCGCCAGGACCTCTTCCTCGCTGTATTGTTCCCGGAATACGGTGATCTGAACGCGCTTTTCCGCGCGGTTGCCGGCGGCGTCCGTAGCGATATAGACAACCGGGTAGGTCCCTTCCTGTTTCAGGTTGACGCCGCTGCTGTCCACCTCAATGGTCGGGGCGGGATCCAGATCGTCCCGCACCTGGACCTCAGACAGAAAGCTCACCGTCTTCCCCACGTAGGCAAACAGGCTTTCTCCTCCGTGGATTTCAGGAGCCGCGGTGTCCACCATCAAGGTCAGGGTCGCTTCCCCGGCGCTTTCATTGCCGGCGGCGTCCTTTGCCCGAACGGTCACGCGCTGCGTGCCGGGCTGATCCGAAGGCGCTGATAATTCCACGCTGAAAAGGACTTCTCCGGCGTCCTTCACCTCCGCGACAAACAGCTCCGGCTTCACTTCCACGCCTACGCCGCAGGTCACGTCACGCAAGGTCATGACCGGGGGCGTGGTATCATTCACCCGGAGGACGCAGTCGCACACAAGTCCGTCCGCCAGAAAACGTATGGGATGATCCCCGGGCGTGCGCACCAGATCCGCGAGAGACGGCACCGTCCCGCTTTCGGTCTCCTCCACGAGGGAAAGCTCCGTTACGGTCTCACCGGGCAGGACAAAGTCCGCGGGGGACGGGGCTTCGCTCCCCGCTTCCCGTTCCAGAACGGTATACAGGGGGATCACCGTCAGATCGGCGGTGACGCGGGTGACGTTGCCTCCCAGGTCTGTGAGGATCACCGTCACCTTCTTCACACCCGGCGTTGAAAAGTCCGGTTCCGTCTCAAAGGTATACAGGACCTTCGTCTCGTCCTTCATCTCGTCCACCAGGTCCTCCGGCGCGCAGGTTATGCCCCGGGAAACCGTTTTCGACACGGCACGCGCCACGGGGGGCACCGTGTCCTTGACGGTGAGAGAGACGGTATAGCGGAAAATGCCGCTTCTCAATTTGACGGGGTACTCCCCCGGGGTGTGAAAATCCACACTGTCCGGGGAGAAGGAGGGATCAAAGCTGACCTCGCTTCCGTTTTTGGAGAAATCCGCCGGAGTGAGGACCACGTCCCCCGCCTCCACCTCCACCCGGGAATAAACCCGGCTGTTGTATAGAATGAGAAAAACGGTCAGCCCCACAATGAGAAACGAAAAAATAAAAAGAAACGCGACAAACCCGGGGCGCAGCCGGCGGCGTCTCTTCCGCCTCATATTCCGGCTTCTCCCCTTCAGTTCCACCACGGGTCTCGACAATTGTCTGCGTTCCATAAGCGTTACACCGAGAGACCGAAGGTCTCGCAAAGCATCGTCACGGTGAGGGCGATCATCAGGTAGTCGATCTCATACGCCCCCATGAGCTTAAAGCCTTCCACGGCATAATCCCGTTTCATCTGCGCGATGAAGCCGGGATCAAAGATCCCGTATTTTTTGATGAGGCTTTCATCCAGAAACGCCATACCCGGGGCGCTTTTCTTCACCATGGCGCTCATGCCCGGCGCCTGGAAGGGAAACTTCCGCCGTTTTAAGATGGGTTCCGGCACGATGCCCTCCCCCGCCTTTTTCAAGATATATTTCTCGTTGGTACCGTTCAGCTTGTACTTGTCCGGGATGGTGGTGATAAAGCGGACCACCTCGGGATCCAGGAAGGGATGACGCCCCTCCACGGAATGAGAAAAGAACATATGATCCCCGTGCTCAATGAGCAGATGATCCCCCAAACGCAGTTTGCAGTCGATATAGGAACGCCGTTTCTGGGCGGGCAGGCCCCGGACGGCGTCGGTGTCGATGGGACTGTTTTCCAAATCGGAAAAGGACGCCATTTCCCCCCGCAGCGCGTCGCTGTACAAGCGGCGGTGGACCTTGCGGATCTCCGGGTGGTTCCGTTCGTAGCGGAAATAGGGATCGCCCCAGAGCTTTTCATTCAAAGCCAGCTCCTCAGGGGTCATCTGACCCTTCTGCATCAGCCGAAAGCGGTCCAGCATATAGCCCACATACCCGCAGAGGAGCTCATCCGATCCCTGCCCGGTGAGGACCGCTTTGGCGGGGGAGGACTGCACCAGGGCGCTCAGCAAAAACGCCGCCGTGTCGTAGCTTTCTTTCACGGCGCTCTCCGCGTGGTAGATCACCCGGGACAAGTTTTCCCAGATCTCCTCTTCCGCCACCTTCACGGCGTAGTGCCGGGACTGAACGGTTTCCCGCACCATCGCCTGATAGGCGCTTTCATCCAGCTCCCCGGAGCCGATCTCCGCGGAGAAGGAATAGGCGCTGTTCAAGAGGTATTTGCCGATCATACAGGCAACCACGGAGCTGTCCAGCCCCCCGGATACGTAGAAGCCCACGGGCACGTCCGCGATCAAACGCCGGTCGATGGCTTCCCGTAGCAAGGCGCGCAGACGCTCGGCGTAATACGCCTCTCCTTTGTCCTCCTCCTCTTCCGGGAAGGACAGGTCCCACCAGGTCCTTTTTTCCACTTCACCCTGCCGCGCCAGCAGCAGCTGCCCGGGGGCAAGGGCAAAAATACCCTTAAAAAACGTGACGGGAGACACGATGCCGGGAAAGTTCATCAGCTGATCCACGGCGGTCAGATTCAAACGGCGGGGTACGCCGGGATATTCCAGAATGGCTTTGATTTCGGAGGCGAAAACAAGGGTCCCGTCCAGAAGGGTGTAAAACAGGGGGCAGATGCCCATAGGATCCCGGGCGAGAAGGAGCCGGCGCTCCTTTTCGTCATACAGGGCGATGGCAAACTGCCCGTTGAGGCGGGTGAGAAAATCCGTGCCGTATTCCTCATACAGATGAAGGATGACCTCCACATCCGTCTCACTGCGAAACGCATGTCCCCGCGCCGCCAGATCCCGGCGCAGTTCCCGATAGTTGAAGATCTCCCCGTTCACCGCCAGGTGAAGGGTGTTGTCCTCGTTGGTCAGGGGCTGCATACCGCCGGTAAGATCGATAAAGCTCAGCCGGGTAAAGCCCACACCGAAGGAACCGCGCCTCACCTTCCGGGAACCGTCCGGTCCCCGGTGGGCGATGGCTTTCATCATCCGATCCAGGACGGGTTCTTCGGGCGCCCGTCCCTCTTTTTCAAACATTCCGCAAATGCCGCACATACGTTTCTCCGTAACTGGTTTATGCCATTCCGTATTTTTCTTTTTGTTCCTGGATCTCCGCCTCATAAGCGGCGCGTTTTTCATCCCATTCGGCGGCAAGGGCTTCCTCTCCCCGCCGGTCGGCGAGGTGATAGTCCTCCGCCAGGATCCTCCCCAGCCACGCCGCGCACTTCTCCGCGCCGGAGAGGTTCATATGAAGCCCGGCGTCATAGGTATCCGCGGTGTAATCCAGCCCGATCTCCTCCGTGTGCTCCAGCATATTGATATACCGCACACCCTTCTTTTCGGCGTAGGTCTTGACCTGCTCGTCCCACTGATCATACCAGTGGGGATAGACGCTGGGCGCCTTGATGAGCAGAAGCTCCACTCCCTCTTTTTGGCAAAGAGATACGATCTTATCCAGATAGGACCACGCCCGGTCGCTGAAAGAATAGTCCCCCCGGGGCTTGACCGCGGGCAAACTCTCCACGGGCTTTACGTCCACGCGCATATAGTACCCGTTGTGGGTCACCGTCCTGGTTTGAAAGAGGTATTGAAAGTCCGTCTTTTCCAGAGAGGACCAGCGGTCGTGGTAGCGAAGCAGAGGGAACAGGTACTCGATGAAATGCTCTCCCTCGGTCATGGAAGCCAGGATGGATTCCACCTTGGCGGGAGACCAGCGCATACCCTCCAGGGTCATACGGTTGTACGCCTCGCTCTGCGCCTCTCCGAACTGGAGGGATTGCACGTTGAAGACTACCACGTCCGGCTTTTCATACCGGAAGGTGTCCTCCAGCAGGTAATAAGACTGGAAAATATACTGCTCCGCCGAGCCTCGGATGTAGCTGTTGATCCCGTAGTCCCGCCACAAAACGGCGGGGGAGAAATTCTCATAGACCTCGCAGTCGCCGATAAAGATCACGTCGTGATCCTTTTTCTCCCGGTAATACTCCGCCACAAAGGCGCCTTCCACGATGCCATCCACGTACTTGGGAGTCAAAAGGCGCTGGATCAACAGAAAGGCTCCCGCGAAAAGGAGCAACGCGCAGACGATGCGCAGGATCGTTTTCGTTCTCTTCATCCTTTGCACCCCTCAAAAACGATTGTAGATGAACTGTCCCGCGTCATAGCCCCTGCCGTACGCGCCGAAGATCAGCACAACGAACAGCAGCAGCACAACCAGGACGAGCCGCAGGGCGAAAGGCTTTCGGGCGAGGCGATCCCGCACGTCCCCCTTCGCGCCCATCAGCGAGATCCCGAACATCAGGACCACGCAGATCCCCGTCAGGATAAAGTCCGCCCCGGACAGTCCCAGGGAGAGAAGCCCCGCCGGTTCAAAGCCTGCCCAGGCGGCGGGATCAAAGATGGAAAAGAAGGCGCCGAAGGTGCCCCCCAGGGTGGTGTAGCAATCAAAGAGATTCATCGCCGCCACCAGCAGGAAGGTCCTGCCCACGGCGAACACGCGCCACCCGAAGCCCTCTGTTTTGGGGAAGCGCTTGTGAAAGGCGGCATACAGACCCTCGCACTCCTGGGAGATCATCAAAACCGCCCAGTTGGCAAGGCCCCACATCACAAAATTCCAGTTGGCGCCGTGCCACAGCCCCGTGGTCCCCCACACGATCAGGGAGGAAAGGTACAGGGGCACTTTCCGCCCCGCCTTGTCCCCGAAGGCTTTTTTCGCCCCCTTGGTCAGGGAGCGCATCAGGCGGGAGGTGGACACGGGATAAAACAGGTAATCCCGGAACCAGGAACACATGGAAATATGCCACCGGCGCCAGTAGTCCTTTAAGGAAACGGCGCAGTATGGCCGGCGGAAGTTCTCCGCCACGGTGACGCCCAGCGCCTCGGCGAGACCGATGGTGATATCGATCCCCCCGGTGAAATCCGCGTACAGCTGGATGGTGTATAAAAACAACAGCGCCAGGGCGAAGCCGCCCCGGTCTTTTCCGCCGGTCATAGCGATCACCGCCACCGCCAGGCGGTCGGCAATGACCATTTTCTTAAAGTACCCCCACAAAACCCGCAGAAGACCCCGGCGCAAAACGCCAAAGCGGAAGGGATGGGGGTCGAACAGAGTTTTGGAAAGATCACCGTACCGACTGATCGGTCCCTGCACCAACTGAGGGAAAAAGGACACGAACAGGGCGAGTTTCCACAGGTTTCTTTGGGCGGGCACCGTACCGCGGTACACGTCCACCAGGTACCCGATGGACTGGAAGGTGTAGAAGGAAATGCCCATGGGCACGATCCAGTCGGAAGGCGTCCCGAAGGCGGTACCGAAAACGCCGTTCACGCTCTCCAGGAAAAAGCCCAGGTATTTCACCGTCGCCAGAACGGCAAGGTTCAAAAGCAAAACGGCGGCAAGCAATCTCTTGCGTTTTTTCTTTTCCCCCTCCCGGATGGCTTTCTTTTCCTCGGGAGAGAGTTCCCCCGCCGCCAGGCGCTCTTTCTGCCGGATCAGGTTTTTCTCCAGCAAAACGCCCCCCGCCCAGACTGTCAGAACGGTAAAGGCGATAAAGAAAAGATTCTCCCACCCGGAAAACGCGTAAAAGGCGCAGCTCGCCAACAGCAGGAGCGGCGCCTGGACCCGACGGGGGACCAAATAATACGCGAACAAAAGGATCGCGATAAAAGCGATGAACGGGTAGGAGGTGAACAGCATAAAACCGCGTTAGCCCTCTTCTTCCAGGCGGCGGATCAACGCGGCCATGGCGGAAGCGGAGTTAAAATTCTCCGGCGCGATATCCCGGGCGGTGATGGTGACACCGAACCGGTCGCTGATCTCCGCGATCAGGGTAACGATATCCAGGGAATCCAGGATCCCGTTATCAATGAGATGTTCCTCGTTTTCATAGTCCACGTCATCGTGGAGCCCGTTAAGGATCTCGAGCAGTTCTTCCATATCTCTATCCTTCCTTACGCCTCACAGCGTTTTTTCAACGTAACCCGGTCGATCTTTCCGTTGGGGGTGAAGGGCATATTCTCCAGCCGCACGATCCTGCCGGGCAGCATATACCGGGGCAATTTGGTCTTCAAAGTCGCCCCCAGCTCCTTCTCGTCCATATCCCCTAAGTAAAAGAGAACGATCTTTTTCCGCTCCCCGTCATACAGGGCGGCGGACAGTTTGATCCCCGGGAGCATATTCACGTTCACCTCGATCTCGCCCAGCTCGATCCGATGCCCCATATGCTTGATCTGATAATCCCGGCGGGAAACGTACACCAGCTCCCCGTATTGGTTCCGGTACGCCAGATCTCCGGTGCGGTAAACGGTCTCCGGGTAGGACTTCTGCAGCGGATTCTGCACAAACGCGTCGGCGGTGCGCTCCGGGTCGTTATAGTAGCCCAGCGTCACCGCGTTGCCCCGCAGAAAGATCTCCCCGGTCTCCCCGTCGGCGACGGGCTTGCCTTCCTCATCAAGAAGCAGGATCTCCCGGTTGGGGAAGGGACGCCCGATGGGGATCGGTTCCCCGTCCGCCAGCGCCCGGTCCACCCGGAAGAAACAGCACATACCCGTCCCCTCCGTGGGTCCGTAAAGGTTGGTAAAGCAAGCGTCCGGCAGAGCTTCCCGCCAGATCCGGAACTGCTTTAAGGGAAAGACCTCGCTCCCGAACGCAACGGTCTTCAGCGTCTCGGGCTTGACCACGCTGAAAGTATCGAAAGCGGATATCATCGTCAGGGCGGACACCACCCAGCAGATGGTGTTGACCCGGTGTTCGTTCAAGAATTCCACCAGCTTCACCGGCATGGAAAAGAGCTTTTTCGGCACCAGATAGGTGGTAGCGCCGAACTTTAAGGTGGGATACAGCTCTTTCAGGCAGGCGTCAAAATACAGGGGCGATTGATTGCCGAAAACCGTTTCCTCCCCGAAGCCCAGGATGTCGGAAAGCGCCTCCACGTAGTCGATCACCGAGCGGTGGCACGCCGCCACGCCCTTGGGCAGACCCGTGGAACCGGAGGTGAAAACGATATAGATGGGGTCGATATCCAAAGCGGCGTCATAGGCCTTGGCAAGGGCGCTTTCATTGACCGGCGCGCAAGCGATCTCCGAAAACAAGACCGCTTCCCCGCCCCGGAGGTCAAATTCCTTTGCCTTTTCCAGGGTGCTCTCGTCACAGATCACCAAAGGCGCCCGCACGTTATCCAGGATCAACTGGATCCGCCCGGCGGGCATCTCCTCATCCAGAGGTAAGTAGAAGCTCCCCGCGGCGATCACGCCGAAGAACGCGGCGATCTCCCGGGGACTTTTTTTCATAAAAACCGCCACGGGGCGGCGGGTGATCCCCCGATCCAGCAAAAAAGAACCCACGGAACGGGTCAAGTCGAACACCTGGCGGAAAGTCAGGGCGATCTCATCATCCGCGAACGCCGCCTTGTCCGGCTTTCGGGAAACGATTTCATATAGATAAGACAGTACGTTTTTTCGTCTCACGACTTGCAAAACCTCTCTTTTCCCTGAAAATGTCTGATCTTCCTTATTTTACTCCCTCTCCTTTGTCTTGTCAAGAAAAAAGGAGCGTCCCCGCCGGCGTTTTTCCCGGCGGACGCGCACCCGTTTTACGGTGATTTTACATCGAAGCGCCGTTGACTTTACGGCTTTTTCCGGTTATAATGAAAAGAGAAAAAAAGGGAGGATCCGGCGCGTGAATAGAGAAGCTTTGCCCGAGGAGATCCGAAGGATCCGGGAGACCCTGGAAAAGTGGTCCTACGAATACTACGTGCTGGACGCGCCAAGCGTCGAGGACGCGGAATACGACGCCCTGATGCGCCGCCTTCAGCAGCTTGAAAAAGAGCATCCCGAATGGGACGATCCCCTCTCCCCCTCCCGCCGGGTGGGCGGCAGGGCGGCGGATAAATTCGAGAAGGTCGCCCACACCGTCCCCATGAAGAGCCTCGCCAACGTGTTCAGCCGGGAAGAGCTGTACGGGTTTCTCGACGGCGTCCGAGCCGCGGTCCCCGACCCGTCCTTTGCCGTGGAGTACAAGATCGACGGCCTCTCCGTCTCTCTGGAATATGAAAACGGGCGTTTCGTCCGGGGCTCCACCCGGGGCGACGGCGTCACCGGCGAGGACGTCACCGAGAATCTGAAAACCGTCGGCTCCATCCCTCTTATCCTCCGGGAGCCGGTGCCCCAACTGGAAGTCCGGGGCGAGGTCTTTATGCCCAAAAAGCGTTTCCACAAGCTCAACGAAGAGCGGGAGATCGCCGGAGAAAGCCTCTTCGCCAACCCCCGGAACGCCGCCGCGGGATCGCTCAGGCAGCTGGATCCCGGGATCTGCGCCGCCCGCGGACTGGATATTTTCATTTTCAACGTACAGCGCGTCTCCGGCAAGGCCCTGACGTGCCACGACGAGAGCCTGGACTGGCTGAGATCACTGGGCTTTAAGGTTTCTCCCTACCGCCTGCTGCGAAGCAACGAGGAGATCTATGAAGAGATCCTGCGCCGGGGGGAAGAGCGGGGAGAGCTTTCCTTCGACATCGACGGCGCCGTGATCAAGACAAACGATTTTGAACAGCGAAAAGAGATCGGCGAACTGCCCCACGCCCCCAAGTGGGCGATCGCCTATAAATATCCCCCGGAGATCAAGCCCACCAAGCTCCTGGGCATCACCATCCAGGTGGGACGCACCGGGGTACTGACCCCCGCGGCGGAGCTTGCCCCCGTGCATCTGGCGGGGACCACCGTCTCCCGGGCGACCCTGCACAACGCGGACTTCATCCGGGAAAAGGATATTCGGGTGGGCGATACCGTCCTGGTGCGGAAGGCGGGGGAGATCATTCCCGAGGTACTGGGCGTGAAAACGGAGGACCGGACCGGCAACACGCGCCCCTTCGTCTTCCCGGATACCTGCCCCGCCTGCGGGGAAAAGGTCTCCCGGGATGAAGACGCCGCCGCCATCCGCTGCACCAACGCCGCCTGCCCCGCTCAGCTGGCTCGGAACCTGGTCCACTTCGTCTCCCGAGGCGCTATGAACGTGGACGGCCTGGGGCCCGCCATCATCGAAGCCTTCCTGGACGCCGGGATCATCCGGGACGTGGCGGACTTGTATACTCTGGACCGGGAAAAGGCCGCCGCCATAGAAGGGATGGGGGAAAAGAGCGTGGACAACATCGTCCGGGAGCTGGACGCTTCCAAATCCCTCTGCCTCTCCCGGCTGATCTACGCTTTGGGCATCCGCAACATCGGGGAAAAGACCGCCGTCGCCCTCGCCCGCGCCTTTCCGACCCTGGACGCTCTGATGGAGGCGTCGGAAGAAGCGCTGTGCGCCGTGCCGGACGTGGGCAAGGTCTGCGCCGACAGTATCATCGCCTTTTTTGAAAACGAGACCAACCGCGCGCTGATCGCCCGGCTGAAGGAAGCGGGGCTGAACACCAAATACCTGGGCAAAGCGGCGGGTACCAAATTTGCCGGATTGACCTTCGTTTTGACCGGGACCCTTCCCACCCTCACCCGGGAGGAAGCCTCCCGGATGATCGAAGACGCGGGGGGCAAGGTCTCCTCCTCCGTCTCCAAAAAAACCTCCTTTGTGGTGGCGGGCGAAGCCGCCGGCTCCAAACTGACCAAAGCGCAAAGCCTGGGGATCCCTCTGCTCACGGAGGAAGAACTGCTCGGGAAGCTGAACGACGCATAAAATCCAATCCGTCCCTCATATCTTGAAACAAAGGGGGACGGGATATGATCGGTAAAAAATTCGGGATCGGCGCCCCGGCGCGCCGGAAATTCTTTCGCTACCGCCTGTGGTTCGCCATTTCTCTTGCCGCCTGTCTTTTGGCGTGGATCCTGGAAATGGCGCTGGCGGGCGCCGGGATCCGGGTCCCCAGCCCCGGGGGAGGCCCCTTTCTCCGGGCGTTTGCCCCCCTGGCGACCTGGGAGGGGATCCTGTACCTGTTCACCCTGCTTACGGGGGTGACAGTCTATGCCCCCGCCGCGGCGATCCTCACGGCGGCGCTCCGGGGCTTTTCCGCCGGATTCATCCTGTCCAGCCTCCTGCCCCTCTCCGGGGGAAAGGCTCTTTTCGCCTTCTGCCTGACCACCCTGTACCTGGCGCTTTCCGCCTTGTGGTTCATCGCCTACGGCGCCTTCTGCGCCTGCGTCGCCCTCCGGATCTTTTCCTCCCACACGGAGAAATGCGCCGCGGGGGAGGAGCGTCTCTTCGGCGGCTCCCTCTTTTTCACCGAGTATTTCTGCGGCGCGGTCAATCTGCGCTTTTTATGCAGCTACATCCTGTTTTTCTTCGCGTCCCTGGGCGGTCAGCTCCTGCTGGCGGCGTGCTTTGTGTGGGCGCGGGTCCATCTGTAACACGGGAAAGGATACCATATGGGACTGTTCAACAGCTATTCAAAACCGGGCAAGGGCGTCAAAAAAAGCGACGTCACGAAAGAGTTTACCTTCAAGCGCTTTTTTGTCACTCTGGGGGATAAATTCTGGAATATCGTGGTGTTGAACCTGATCTTCTTCGCCACCAATCTGCCGGTGTTCGGACTGTGGGCGTATACCGCCAGCGTGGCGGGGGTCGCCTATCAGCACCCCGCAAGCGTCCTGTTTCAACCTCTCGCCGGAGTGATGCGCCTGGACAGCTCCCCCGCCCTGAATACTCTGTACGGGGTCACCGGCATCCAGGTGGAAAACTATTATCCCTCCTCCTTCACCTACGTCTTTTTGTGGGTGGGTCTTCTGACCCTACTGACCTTCGGGATCAGCACCGCCGCTATGACCTACGTTTTGCGGAATTTCATCCGGCGGGAGCCGACGGATTTAGGACAGGACTACTTCGGCTCCATTAAGAAAAACTGGAAACAGGCGATCCTCCTGGGGCTGATCGACGTGCTTTTCGTGTTCGTGATCGCCTTCGACCTGGTAAGCTACCTCACTGGCAACCGGGGCTTTCTGATGCTGGTTATGCTGTATCTCACCGTTTTCCTGGCGTTCCTCTATGCCACCATGCGCCCGTATCTGTACCTGCAGATCGTCACCTTTGAGATCAAGATCCCGAAAGCCATCAAAAACGCCTACATCCTCTCCATCGCCGGCTTCGGACGGAATCTTCTTTTCACCTTGCTCTCCGCTTTCGTCGCCGCGGCGGATTATATCCTCTTCCTGTTTCTGCCGCCCCTGGGCGCCGCCCTCTTCTTCCTGTTGACCGTCGCCCTGATGTGGTACGTTCAGCTTTACGGCGCCTGGCCGGTCTTGAAAAAGCATATGATCGACCCCTTCTATGAGGAAAAGAAGATCGATCCGGAACAAGAAGCGGTTTTCGAGGACAGGGGATAAGGACAAAAAACAAGAAAAAGAGCTTGCGAGTTCGCAAGCTCTTTTTCTGTATAGAGGACGGGTGTTATTCCGCTTTCTCTTCGGGAATTTCGGAGGTGCAGTGGGGGCAGCGGGTAGCGCCGATGGCGATCTCGCTCTTGCAGAAGGGGCATTCCTTGGTGGTGGGTTCCTCTTCCTTCTCTTCTTCCTTCTTCTTGCCTACGGTGGAGAGCTTATTGATGGACTTGACCATCACAAAGATCACCAGCGCCATAATGAGGAAATTGATGATCGCCGTGATAAAGGCGCCGTAGTTCAGGGTGGCTACGCCCAGTTCCTTCGCCGCGTCCAGAGAGGTGACCAGGGCTCTGTCCACCCCTTCCGGGCATTTCAGGATCACGAACTGATCCTGGAAGTTGGCGCCGCCGGTGAGAAGCCCGATCAGGGGCATCACCATATCGTTGATGAAGGAGGTGACGATGGCGCCGAAGGCTCCGCCGATGATGACGCCAACAGCCAGATCCATCACGTTGCCGCGCATGGCGAATTCTTTGAATTCCTTAAAAAACTTTTTCATAGTCTCTTCCTTTCTATTATGATTGGTTGATCCGTGGCAAGTATACCACAGGGCTCGCGTTTTTTCAAGTTTTTTCGCGCAAGTCCCTTCCGTGAATGTCGACGGGGAATTATACTTTCACGCTCTTGAAATTGCCCACCGTCTCGCCCACGGTGGTGACGGTGGAGAAGGAACCGGGGTAATGGGAGACGATCTCCTTCACCTTCGTCAGCTGGCGGGGGTTGATCACGCAGATGACCAGGTCCGTTTCCCTGCCGCTATACATGCCCCGGGCGGGCAGGACCGTGGCGCTGTGATGCAGCTTCTCGATGATCTCCCGGCAAAGGGGCTCGTAGTCCCCGGTGACGATATCCACCCGGATCTGGCGCTTGCCGCCCCGGATGACGGATTCGCCCACCCGGCTGGTGAGATAGCAGTAGATGATGCACAGAAGCACCGGCTCCAGGCGGAAGTCATAGACGAAGTAGGAGGCGATCGCCACCACGCAGTTCATAGCGAAGTTCAGCCACACCAGATTCAATTCCGGCCGCTTTTCGTGGACCATCGCCGCCGCCACGGAGGTACCGCCGAGACTGCAGTTTTCCCGCAGGACAACGGCGTAAATAAAGCCGTTATTCACGCCCGCCGCCAGGGGCGCCAGCACCGTGCTGGTCCCGTTTTCCGTATGGTAAACGAACATCTCCAACATCCCGGTATACCGGAACAGGAGAAGGGCGCCGGAGAATGCCAGGTTGAACGCCATGGTCTTGGCGGCAAAATCCCGGTCCACCACGAACATCGCCGCCAGACACAGGGGGACGTTGATCAAAAGGGACATATAGCCCACGCTGAAATTCAGTTTGTACTGGATCATAGTGGCAATGCCGTTGATCCCCGCCGGAGCGAAATTGTTCTGCAGGATCAGTATGTGGTAGTTCACCGCCATTAGCACCCCCATGGCAATGACGATCCCGTAGCTGCGGATGATTTTCAGTCCCTTCATAGTACACCTCGCAAAAATAAAAAAGAATTTTCCATAAAAAAGCTTGCTTTTTCGGATTTTGTCGGATATAATCGGGATAGATCTATAACAGTTTTTGAATAATTTGTTATATTCTATAAAATTTAACAATAGGCGGAGATTGTATGGACATTAAATTGCTGCGAAACTTCGTGGAAATCGTGGACAGCGGTTCCCTCACCGCTGCGTCCAAAAAGCTGTTTATCGCCCAACCTGCCCTCTCCAACCAGTTAAAGGCGCTGGAAAAGGAAATGGGCACCCTGCTCATCGAGCGGAATTCCCGCCGTCAGAAGCTGACGGACGCGGGGCGCCTCTTTTACGACCGCGCCAAAAGCATTATATTGATGGAAAGCGCCCTTGTCAAGGAGGTACGGGACGTGGAGGACGGAACCGTCGGCTCCCTGAAGCTGGCGCTGATCCAGTCCGCGGAAATGGCGCTGCTCCAGGAGGTGATCCCGTCCTTTTTGGAAAAGTGGCCTCAGGTGACCTTTGAGATCCAGGAAAAGGAATCGGACGTGATCCTTTCCCTGCTGGAGGACGGCGCCGCGGACGTGGGCATCGTGCGTACCCCCTGCGCCCTCACCCCGGAAATGGACGTTCATTATCTGCCGGACGAGCATCTGATCTGCGCCTATCGCCCGGACCGGTTTCCCGAGCTGAACGGCTCCGCCGCGCTGACCCCGCGGGAGCTGGCGGACCTCCCTCTGTTGATCATTTACCGCTATGAGGAAATGTTTTGCGGCTGGTGCAACGAAGCGGGCGTGGTGCCCACCTTCCGTTGTGTGAACAAACAGCTCTCCCTCTGCCTGCGCTGGGCGGAGGACGGGCTGGGCGTCGCCGTGATCCCCTCCAGCTATCTTTCCGACGGGGAAAGCACCCTGGCGGTGCGGGAGCTGGCGGGAGGGCTCGCCACCAAGCGCGCCGTGGTCACCATGAAAAACCGCTACCGCTCCCGGGCGGTGGAGAATTTCCTCACCCTCTGTAAAGAGCATTTATGACGTCGCGTATAAAAAGCCGGGCGATCCGAACGGCGCGATCAGTTAGGGATTTGTGCGCTGTTTGCAACAAAGAACCACCCCAAATCGCTGATTTGGGGTGGTTCTTTTTAAGAAAAAACTATTTGTCAAAAACAGCGGTATCCGAAAAGGAGTGAATTTTGGCTTGCACGTAGGCGATGCCCCGCAGGAATAGCACAAGCTATTTCAAGGGGTACAACGCCCGTGCGGGGCAAAAGGCGCCCTTTGCGGACATAAATCTTTAAGTGAGCGCGCCGAATTGGATCGCCCTTTTTTTATGCGTTTACGCGGCGTCCGGCTCCAGCCTCACCGCCTGCTGCGCCATCTTGCGCAGGGATTTGTCCCAAATGAGGTTCTGCCGGAGGACCGTCTCTCCATAATGCGCCACATACTCCTCCAGGGTCTCAAACTGCACTTTTTCCTTTTCGTAATACGCCTGGATCCCCGCCCGGTATTCCTCCTCCGACAGGACGGTGCCCATCTCCCGGGAAAGCTGGGTGAAAATCATTTCATTCTTGACCCGGTCCTGGGCAAATTCCCGGGCCTGGGTCTCAAATTCCTCCCGGGTGGCGTTGAAGTATTCCTGTAAAAAGGCGTCCAGATCCAATTCGTATTCCCGGGCGTAATCGTTGTAATACGCCATATAGTCTTCCATATAGCGCCGCATTTCAAAATCGGGGAAATTCAGCACCCGCGCCCCGGCGAGGAAGGTACGCCACACGGCGTAGACCCGGCTTTCCGCCTTCTGATCCAGGATGTCCTGCCGGATCGCCTCTCTGAAATCGGCAACGGTCTTAAAATCGTGTTCGGGCAATTCCTTAACGAAACTGTCGTCGCAGGGCGGGATATCCGGCGCGTAAACGCCGTGGATCTCCGCCGCCATCCGCACGGTCTTTCCCGCCATTTCACCGTAGTAATAGGAGGAGTCGGGATAGGTGTAATCCGCCGAACAAACATCCCCCGCGGAAAGCCCGATCATATGCTCCGCCAGGGCGCGGTCCATATCGGACAGGGAGCCCTCCCCCAGAACGATCTCGTGATCGTTTTGCGTCTGGTCCTCCAGCAGCGTATCCCCGAAATACACGAACACGTCGCAATGCACCGCGTCGTACAACTCCGCCGCCCCCTCTTTCAGATCAAAAGTGGCGTAGCTGAGCATCACCTGGCGGATCCCCTCGTCGATCTCCTCCTCGGAACACACGTCGGGATCGTCAAAGACGGCGGGGATGCCGTGCCAGTCCGGAAGCGCCACGTATTCCGACAGGTCGTAGGGATACCAGTCCCGTTGTTTCGTCTCCGGGACAGGCGGCTCGTCAGCGCTGAGCAGAAACAGAAAAGCAAATCCCATAAGAAGCGCGATGGCTTTTTTCATAGTTTGGTTCTCCTAACGGCAAGCGGGAAAACTTTGCGCCCCGATCATCAGGCGTTTTCCCGGACCGCCGACTTCCGGACAAGCTCCATGGCGGCGGCGCTTTTGATCCGGTTTTCAAAATAAAAAGGTCCGTAGTTTTCCATATATCGATCGATGGTTTCCCGGGGAGAGGCGTCGCCTTGAACGTTCGCGCAGATCCCCTCCATCAGAGCGGAGATCTGTTCGTCCGTCGCCTCGATCTTCTCCGCCCTGACGATGGAAAAGATCATCAGGTCCATTTCACAGGAGGAACGGGCATATTCCTCTTTCTTTTCCTCAAATTCCTCCGGGGTGAAGCCCTGTCCCGCCAGATAGTCCTCCAGGCTCTGCTGTTGGGCGTCGGCGTACTGCCGGATATAGGTCTCAAAATACGCCCGGTAATGCGCCATTTCCTTTTCCGGGTAAGAAATCAATTTACTGCCCGCCAGGATCTTCGCCTGGAGATAGCTGTCCAGAGAACTCTGGGCTTGCGCGGCGCGGTCCGCGTTCAATTCTTCCTTCAAGGCGCTTCGGACGGTTTCCATATCCGGAAAATCCGTCCCGTAGATCTGATTGATCGTCTCCGCGGTGATCTCCGGAAGCGCGGGGCGCCGGACCTGCTCCACCGTCACGTTGAAGCGGATCTTTTTTCCCGCCAGGTCCTCGTTGCCGTAGTAAGGGGAAAGGGCGAGATCCAGGGTCACGGTACCGCCGATGGCGCTTCCGATTAGCCCCTCTTCAAACCCCGTGATATAGGAACCGCTTCCGATGATCAGGTCCACGCCCTCGGGACCGGTGGTGGCGCTGTCCTGGGGCATCCCGTCGAAGGAGCCCTCGTAAACCAGGTGCGCCACGTCATATCGCTGTACCTCCCCTTCGGTGAGAAGGGTATATTGTTCATCCGTGACCACGCCGTTCATCACGGCGACCACCAGGTAGCTCTCCACTTCCTGATCGGTGGCCTCCGTACGGAGGTAATCGTCCTCCGGATAGCTCAGCCCCTTGTATGCCCCTAAGGTGAAGTACGCCGAAAAGTCCTCATAGTCAAACAGCCGCTCTGAATCGTAGGCGCCGCCGTGGAGCTTTCCCAGGTAATCCGCGATGATCGCCTCCAGGGCGGGTTCAGCCGTTTCCGCGGTCACGGTCTCCGTCGCCGCCTCCTCTTTTCCGCAGCCGGCGAACAGGGTGAGGACCATCAAAAGCGCCAGGGCGCCGGTGAATAATCTCTTCACGGTTTTTCTCTTTCCGCGGCGCGTTTTGCCGCCGTCAGGGTGTTTTGGAGCAACATGGTGATGGTCATAGGTCCCACACCGCCGGGCACCGGGGTGATCTTGGACGCCAGGGGCTCCACCCCCTCGTAATCCACGTCGCCCACCAGTCCCGTTTCCGTCCGGTTGATGCCCACGTCGATGACCACCGCGCCTTCTTTCACCATATCCCGTGTGATAAAGCGCGGCTTGCCAACCGCCGCCACCAGGATGTCCGCCTCCCGGCAGATCTCCTTAAGGTTTTTCGTATGGGAGTGGCAAATGGTCACCGTGGCGTTCTGATGCAGGAGCAAAAGCGCCATGGGCTTGCCCACAATGTTGCTCCGTCCCACCACCACGGCGTGCTTCCCGTCCGGGGAGACCCCGTAGATGGAAAGCAGCGCCATAATGCCGGCGGGGGTGCAGGGCACCAGGTCGAAATCCCCGGAAACGATCCGCCCCACATTGGCGTAGGTAAAAGCGTCCACGTCTTTTTCCGGGGCGATGGCTTCCGTGACCGTTTTTTCATCCAGATGGGCGGGCAGGGGAAGCTGGACCAGGATGCCGTGGATCGCCTCGTCCCCGTTCAGGGTCCGGATCAGATCCAGAAGCGCCTCCATCCCCGTGTCCGCGGGCAGGTGGAAGGACCTGGAATAAAAGCCCACTTCCTCACAACCGCGCTTTTTGTTCTGTACGTAGACCCGGGAGGCGGGATCATCCCCCACCAGGATCACCGCCAGCCCCGGCGTGACGCCCGTTTTCTCCTTCAAAACGCGTGTTTCCTCCGCGATGCGCCCCCGCAGGTCCGCCGCCGCGGCTTTTCCGTCAATTCTTTCCGCCATATCAGTTTCCTTCAGTATTCTCCGCGCTTTCCTCCGGTTTTTCCTCTATTGCCTCTTCCGCCGGTTTCTCTTCCGGCTTCTCTTCCGGTTTCTCTTCTGTCTCTTCTGCCGGCTTCTCTTCAGCCGCGGACTCGCTCTTCTTTTTCTTCTTTTTTCCTTTTTTCTTCGCGGGAGCGGGCGGCTCCGGCAGTTCCTCTTTGGCTTCTTCGGTTGCCGCGTCCGGTTCGGCGGCTTCTTCCTCCGAAGCTGACTCGGGCGCTTCCTTCCCTTCTTCCGTCATCTCTTGTTCCGTCTCCGCCGCTTCTCCGGCACTCTCTTCTTCCCCGTCCGTTTCCGGCGCGTCATCCGCCGGCGCCAAATTCTTCACAGCGGCGGCGCGCAGGAGGAAGAACAAAACCGCGCCCGCCAGAGCGCTGACAACGCCGATCACCTGACTGGCGCGCAGCGGCCCGAAATACAGGGAATCCGTGCGCAAGCCCTCGATGAAGGCGCGTCCCACGCCATACCACACCAGGTAACCGCAGAGAAGGGTGCCGTCAAACTTCTTTCTCCTGTATAAAACGAACTGCAGGAGAATAAAGCCCGTCAGGGTCAGAAGGGATTCATACAGAAAGGTGGGGTGGAAGGGACCCTCCCCGTTGATCATCATACCCCAGGGCAGTTCCGTGACGGTGCCGTGGGCTTCTCCGTTGATAAAGTTCCCCCAGCGCCCGATGCACTGCGCCAGGATCAAACCGGGCACGATGGCGTCCATCACCTTGAGGAAGGGATCCTTCTTGAAATAGCTCACCAGCGCCACCGCGATGATGCCGCCGATCACGCCGCCGTAGATCGCGAGCCCCCCCTCCCAGATCTTGAAGGCGTCCCAGAAGGAATCGTACAGATCCAACCTGGTCAGAACGTACATCATCCGGGCGCCCACAATGGAAAGAGGGATCGCCGCCAGGAAGTAGTCCACGAAGGAATCCCTCCGGAAGCCCTCCCTGATCCGGGCGTTCCGCAGGATCACATAGCACGCCAGGATCATAGCGCAGCAGATGATCAGCCCGTACCAGGCGACGGAAAGCCGGTTAAACAGATTCTGGAATACGTAGCGTTCCAATTCCCACGGACCCAGTCCCAGTTTCGGGAATTCCACCGTGGTTATGTCCGAAGCAAACAGCATAACGTCCTCCTTGTTTTTTCGCACAATACCAAACCATTATCTATTATACACGAAGCGACGCCGCATTTCAAGCGTTCCGGCGAAAATAGCCGTTCCCGCCCTGTTCCCGAAGGACCGCCGGGACAGACAAGCGCGCGAAAGAAACCGGGAACGGAAAATCCGTTCCCGGTTTCTTTTCTGACCCGCGGTGCGGCAATGCTTACGCCTCGGGTCCTAATGTATAGAATTTGGTGCCGTCGAAGGACTCTCCGGTTTCCTCGTCGAAGTTCATCAGGTAGTTCTTCAGACGGACGACGTCCTTGTTGTTTTTCACCCCGTCGCCGTTGGCGTCCGCGCCGAGGAAAATCTCATAGGTGGTGGTGCCGTTGGAGGAAATGCCGGTATCTTCATCCAGGTTCGCCAGGTAGTTCTTCAAGCGGACAATGTCCTTGTTGTCCACCTTGTTGTCCCCGTTGGCGTCGCCCCAGACGAAGCGGACTTCCACAGTCCGGGTCTGTTCCGCAAAGGCGGGGTTGGTAAAGGTCGCCGTGTAGGTCACAACGCCCGGTCCCTCCGCGGTGGGCTGTCTGGTCACGGTGTACTCGGTCCGGGTGACCTCCCTCTCCACGTGGGAAGCGTCCCTGCCGCAGACCCTGGCGGCGGTACAGGTAGCGTTGTTTTCGGACCAGGTGTAGTCGGGATCGCCCCAGTTGTGTCCCAGCGCTTCTCCGCTCTCGGCGGTCTTCTTGACCTGGGTATCAAAGGCGGGATTGGCAAAGATCGCCGTGTAAGTGACGTTGGCGGCTTCGCAGGTCGCCGGATTATCGCTCCTTTGCGCCGGCGCCGTTTCCTCTTCTTTGTGGCTATTGTCACGGGCGCAGACGCGGGTGGCGGTGCAGGTGGTATTGTCTTCGGACCAGACGTAGGATGCCGCGCCCCAGCTGTGCCCGAGGGCGGCGCCGGTCTTCACGGTCTTGGTCTGAGTGGCGAACTTGGCGTTGGTGAAGGTGGCGGTGTAGGTGGTCGTACCCGCGGCGGTGCAGGTGGCTTTGACCTGAGATGTGGTGGTGTTCACGGTCTCCTTGTCGCCGCCCTCTTCCTCGGCGGTGCAGGTCTTGTAATCCTCGGACCAGGTGTAGGTGACGCCGCCCTCTTCCAGCGGGACGCCCCTGCCGTACAGATAGGCGATCATACCGCTGCCGGAGGACTTGCTGTAAACACTCATGGGCAGCAGCCCCTTGGGGGTCATGTAGCCGTAGGCGTAGTAGGAGGAAGAGGAGGGATCGACGGGTTCAAAGCTGTACGCCAGGTTATTCAGCTGAACGGTCTCCACGGATCCGTCGTCGTGGGTGAGGGTCGCCGTGGCGCCGGTGCTGCCCGGGGTGTACTTGCTGAGCTCCACTTCAGCCACGGTGCCGAAGGTCTCCTCCATCCCTTCGATCTCGCATTCACAGCCCGCCACGTTCAGAACGTAGACGCCGTTCCGGCTGCCGATCCATCCGGTGTACGGTCCCGCCGCAAAGGAGAAGGTCAGGCCCTGATCTTCGGTGTAGTCGTAGTGGGAGGCGCTGTCGGTGACGGTGACGGTATAGGGGGCGCCCTTGACGGGTGCCACGGTGAAGCTCAAACCGTCCCAGTTGGGTTCATAGTACTCTTCCACGGAGGTGAGGGTGGGAAGCGCCGTGACGGTCAAGCCGGAAACGGGAGACGGCACCACGTTGACTTCATAGGTCGCGGACTGTCCCAGCCATTCAAAGGCAACGCCCGCCTTGCCGGATTCGGGGGTAGATCCCTTCAGATACACTCTGTACTCGAACTCGCCCGCCGTGCAGGCGATGGTGAGGCGGGTGGTGTCCGCGTCGGCGCCGTAGAGGGTCTCACGTGTCCCGTCGGTATACTCGGCGACGAAGACCAGACCCGTAAGATCCCTGGGCCACAGGTTGTAGCCGTAGCCGTAATCATCGCCGTACGCCGGGTCGCCGTAAACGTATTCCCGGGTGGGAGAGTCGGTGACGGTGATGCTCTTCAGGGGATTGGGCGCGACCGTCACGGGGATCCTGACTTCTTTCCCCAGATAGGTGGCAGTCGCGTAGTTCTCGCCGCCCACGGTCCAGGGTTTCACGTTTTGATCGGAGCTGTCGGAATTGACGTAGTAACCGTCCACCTCGTCCCAGATCTTCGCCGTTTTTCTGGTGCCGTCGGTATAGACGATGGTCACCAAGGCGTTCGCCACGGCGGCGTCGGTCAGGTTGTAGATCCAGTTTTCGCTGCTCCAGTGCAGATAGCCGTTGACGCGCTCCATGACGGTGATGACGGAGCCCTTCGGCGCCTCCAGATGATCCACGGGGTTTTCCACCACCGTGACGTTCATGGAGGCGGTGTGCCCCAGATAACTGAAGGTGATGACGTTATCGCTGCCCACGGTCCAGTGGTCTTTGGTCTGGGTGTCCAGCATTTCCACCCAGTAGCCGTTCAGGTCGCCGTCAAGGTCGGCGGTCTTCGAGGTGCCGTCCTTGAAGTACACCTTCACTTTGGCGTCGTTCAGGTTGTCCCAGTTCCCGTAGAAATACCAGCTGGAGGAGTCCGGTCCCGTGCGCAATTCGCCGTTGGTGTTCACCACGTACTGATATTGGCTGGGTTCCACCACTTCCAGGCGATCCACGGGATCGGAAATGACGGTGAACGTCAGATCCACGGAGGCGTCCTCCACGGTGGCGGTGACCAGTCCCGTGGTCTCAATGTCCTTGCTCTCTTGGAGATTGACGAAGGTGTCGCCCACCTGCCAAGTGTTGCCTGTGTAGTGCCAGTCAGTGGTACTCCCGTCGTCCCAGGTGACGGTGAGGGTGAGCCCGTAGTAGTTCAGCGCCTCCATCACGTGACCCGTGACGTACCGGGACTGACGGGGCATCGTCTTGACGGCGACGCTTGCGGCGTGCTTCACCCGGTCCACCCGGACGACAAAGCTGCCGGTCATGCTGGAATCATAGAGGCGGGCTTTCAGAACGATCTGATCCCCGGCATTCATCTCCCGGGTCATGGAGAAGTTCCGGTCGGGTCCGTCGTCGTTCTCGGCTTGCGGAACCATGCCGGCGTCGAACAATTCGCCGTAGGTGTCAAAGGCGCCCGTGGAATAGAACTTATAATCGCCGTCCAGAGGCGCCGTGAAGCGGAAGTACGCCCCGGCGCCGGGCTCGGCGACGGTCGCAGTCGCGGGCACGCCCGCCGTGATGGGATCGAAATCCTTGACGGTCACGGAAACGGTATCCGACAGATCGCCCGCCTGTACGGTGACGACGGCGGTACCGGGCGCGACAAGAGTCAGTTCGCTGTAATCGGCGCGCACCGCGCTCTCGTTGGAGGAGAAGACGGTAACGTCCTCTTCACGGGCGTTCCAAGGCTCGAAGTGCCAGGAGATGAGCCGGGTATCGTAGGCGTAGCCGGTCATGGCGTCGCCCTGATCGATGACCACGGCGGTGGGAGCGACCTCCTTCGCCGCGGTAAGGGTGAAGTCGGTCACGTCCTCTCCCTCGTGGTAACTGCAGATGCTGGTCATGATCCGGCAGGTCATGCCGGCGGTGAGATCCGCCGTGAGCTTCCCGCTGTCGGACGAAAAATAGCGTTCGTCGGTCTCCGCGGTGATGTAGATCTCATTGTCGTTGGAGACGTCCCGCACGGCGAAGACGTAGTTGCCCGCCGTCGCGGGCGTGAAAACGAAGCAGACCGCCCCGTAGGGATACTCCTCGCCCGCCTGCTTTGTGATGTTGGCGGCGGACGGCACGTTCTCCGTGAGGACGACGGGATCCTTCACGGTGACGGTCAGAGACGCGGTCAAGCCGTTTTCGCTGGTGGCGGTGAAGGTGACGCTGCCCGCGGCGAGGAACGCCGCGTAGCCGTACTCATTGATAGTGGCGACCGCCTCGTTGGAGGAGCTCCAGGTCACGTCCTCCTCGGCGCAGTCCTTGGGGGCAAACTCCACGTAGTAGGAGCCGGAGAAGCCGCTGTAAGCGGTGTCGTTGCCCTTGACGGTCATACCCGCGGCGGGGGTCTTTTGGGTGAGGGTGACCTTGAAGCTGCCGGTATCGTAATAATCGTTAAAACCCGCGGTGAACACGTAGCTCGTGCCGGCGCTGAGCTTGTGGGAGACCCGGGCGTTGCGGTTCGATGCGTTGTAGTTGACGGAATCCAGTTCCGTAAAGTCCTCTCCGTCCAGAACGGCGGCGTACATATACTTCCTGCTGTTATCGGAGGTCTCGAAGACGTAGACGCCGTTTGTGGCGGGGGTGAAGCGGTAGTAGACCCTGCCGTTGTTCTCCGTGATCTCCACGTCCTTCGTTTCGTTCAGGGCGATGGTCTCGAAGTCCTTCACCGTCACGGCGCAGGTGGCGGTCAATCCGTTTTCACTGGTGGCGGTGATGGTGGCTTCGCCCACGCTCTGCAGCACCACGTAGCCGTAGCTCACGGAAGCAATGCCCATGTCGGTGGTGGACCATTCCACGTCTTCCGCGGTGCCGTTCCAGGGCTCAAAGGAGTAGTTCAGGGTGAAATTGTTCCGGGGATAGCCCTCGTAGGAGGTCCGGTCCAGCACGATCGCCGTAGCGGGCACGGTCTTGCCGACCTTAACGGTGTAGGCGCCGTTTCCGGGGCTGGTGTAGGAATTGAAGTTGGTATAAACGCTGTAGCGCTCGCCGGCCTCCAGGACAGCGTCGGTATAGCTGGTACCGGTGGTGTAGGATACGCTCCAGCCTTCCTTGGTTTCTACGTAGAAGCAGGCGATGAAGCCCTCCTTGTCGTAGTCGTAGCCGTAGAAGCGGTAGGTGCCGTCTTCCGTCGGGGTGAACCACATCATTTCCTGATCGTTGTTGGTAATGGTCACGGTCACCGGGTCCTCCTCGGTGAGGACGGGCGGCTGGACGGAGGTCACGGCGCAGGCGGCGACCAGGCGGGTGTCCCGGGTGGTGGCGGTGATATTCGCCGTACCATCGCCCACCAGCTTCACGTAACCGTAATTGCTCACCGTGGCGACGCTTTCATCGGAGGAAGTCCATTCCACCGGCTCCACCAAAGCCTCGGAGGGCGTCTGGGTGGTATACAGGTTGAAGCCGGTTCCCATGTAGCCCGTATAGCTCTCCTTGTCCAGGGTGATGCCGGTGACGTCGGGCAGTTTGGTCACGGTCACGGGGATAGCGCCCGCCATGCTGGAATCGTAGTACCGGGCGCAGAGGAGATAGGTCGTGCCCGCTTCCATCCGGTAGGTGACGCGGAACTGACTGCTGCCGGCGCTGTCGTCGTCATACGCCAGCTCGTTCATCTGCAGATCGAAAATCTGGCCGTAGGTGTCCATCCTGGCGGAGGAGGTGAAGGCGTAGTTGCCGGTCACGGTGGGGGTGAAGGAGAAGTAGGCCCGCTCTCCCCCGTTGTTGATCAAGGCGTCCTTGGTCTCGTCCACAGCGATCTCGGGATAGTTCTCCACCGTGACGGTGAAGGTATCGGTCCACAGATCGAAGAAGGAGACGGTGACGGTTTTTTCGCCCGCGGTGGTCATATCCACGTCGGAGAGGCTGACGGCATTCGTCAGATCCACGGTGGAGTTATCCTTGTAGGTGAGGGTCACCGCCATGCCGTCGGTGGAAAGGGTCTCGCCCACGAAGTACGCGGTCTTGGCGGGGGCGCTGGTCAAGGCGATGGAAGTGATATCGTCCTTGAAAATGCGCAGGGTATTGGAGCGGGTCAGGTAGTTGTTGCTGTTCAGGCCGTCAATGGCGTTCCACATCTCCTGGGTGCCGTTGTACAGCACCGCCTTCAGGTTGGAAGTATTGATGGCGTAGTAGCCCAGAGATTCAATGGTGGAGGGCAGGGTAATGGTCTTGATGTCATAGCTGTAAACGCCGTAGTCCTCGATGGATTTGATGCCCTCGGGGATGACCAGTTCGGTCATGCCGGAGATACTGTTGATGGCGTACTCGCCGATGTTCTCAACGGTTCCGTCGTCGGGGATGACGCTGTTGGGCAGGAAGGTGAGAAGGGTCTTGTTCTGCTTGTCGATGAGGCAGTTGCCCTGGCAGGAGTAGTGTTCGTTGCTGTCCGCGATGGAAAGGTTTGTAAGCGCGTTGCAGCCGCTGATGGCGTCGTTGCTGATGGATTCAAGGCCCGCGGGCAGGGTCAGGGTGGTGAGCGCGGTGCAGCCCTCAAAGGCGTCGTACTCGATCCTGGTGACGCTGTCCGGGATGACAAGGGTGGTCAGCGCGGTATCGTCTTCCAGAGCGTAGGGACCGACGTACTCAAGATTCGCGGGGAGGGTGATGGAGGTCAGATGGGGATTGAAGGCGAAGGACGCCTGCTCCAGACGGGTCATGCCCTCGGGGATCTCCACGGTGACGAGCCCCGTGTTGGAGAAGGCGTAGGAATCGATGGTCTTCAGGGAGGCGGGGAAGGTCACGCCGGTGAGCCCTTCGCAGTACTGGAAGGCGGCGTAGCCGATGGATTCCAGAGCGGTGCCGAAGGTGACGCTCTCCAGAGCCTTGCAGTTCTGGAAGGCGTAGGATCCGATCTCGGTAATGGTGGGCAGGGAAACGCTTTCCAGACTATCGCAGTGCCGGAAGGTGCTGCCGGGGAGAACGGTCAGCGCCGTCCCCAGGTCCACGGCGGTAAGAGCGTCGCAGTCATAGAAGACGTTATCGCCGAAGGATTCCAGATTATTGGGGAGCGTGACGGAAGTCAGGGAATCACAGTTGCTGAAGGCGCTGCCTTCGATGGTCTTGAGGCTGGCGGGGAAAACGATCTCGGTGAGCCCGCTGGACCGGAAGGCGTTGGAGCCGATCTTCTCCAGGGTGGGAGTCAGAGCGATCTCCGTCAAGGAAGAACAGCCGCTGAAGGCGTAGCCCGCAATCTCGGTGGTGCCTTCCGCCAGAGTGACTTGAGTCAGATCCGCGCAGCCGCTGAACATGGCGTAGGGGACCTTTTTCACATTCTCAGGCAGGATGACGCTCGTCAAACCGCTGTTGGCAAAGACGTATTCGCCGAATTCGGTGACGGTGGCGGGGATGACAAAGCTCGTAAGACCAGTGCATCCGTCAAAGGCGTAAGAACCGATGGCCGTGATCTCGCCCTCATAGGTAACGGAAGAAAGAGATTTACAACCTCTGAAAGCGTAGTTGCCGATCCGGGTGATGAATTCCGGCAGCACCAAGGTGGTGATCCCGGTGTAAGCGAACATCCCGTTGGGGATGGAGGTCATGTTGGAGCCGCAGGTGAAGCTCGTAAGCTTGCTGCAGTACTGAAACACGTATTCACCCACGCTGGTGAGGGTGCCGGGCAAGGCGATGGACGTCAGAGCGCTGCAGTGATCGAAGGCGTAGCCGCCCAGGGTGGTAAGGTACGCGGGCAGGGTCACGCTCTCCAGCGCCTTGCAGTAGGCAAAGGCGGATTGACCGATGACGGTGACGTTATCCGTAAAGGTGACACTCTTCAAAGAGGAGCAGTTGTAGAACGCTTCCCGACGGATCTCGGTGATAGCGGGAGAAAACGTTACGGTCTCCAGCCCGCTGCAGCCGTAAAACATGGCGACGGGAACGGCGGTGAGCGATCCCAGATCGAAGGACTTCAGACCGGTGCAGTACATGAAGACGCCGTCGCCCACGTTGGTGAGGGAGGCGGGCAGGGTGATCCCGGTGAGCGCGGAGCAGCCGGAAAACGCGTTGTTCCCGATGGTCTCCAATCCCGCGGGCAGGGTGACGCCCGTGAGTTTATTGCAGTTATAGAAAGCGTCGTACTCAATGGTTTTAAGTCCGGCGGGCAGATCTATGGAAGTCAGACTGTTGCAGTAATCGAACGCGTAACCGCCGATGGTGGTGAGGGTGGACGGCAGTTCCACGGCGGTCAAAGCCGTGCAGTAGTAGAACGCTTGGTACCCGATCCTGGTGACGCCCTCGGGGATGCGCACGCCCTGCAGGGAGTTCTTCCAATAGAAGGCGTAGTCGCCGATCTCGGTGACGGCTTTGCCGCCTAAGGTGGCGGGCACGACCACGGCGGTGCGCTCACCGCTGTAGCCGGTGATCTTCACCGAGGTCTCGTCTATGGCGTCGTACGACCAGACGCTTTCATCCTCCGGCGTTCCGGAAAGATGACGAGGGGGGACTCGCCGCCTTCTCCGCCGTCGCCATAAGCAAAAACGGACAGAGGCAGGGCGCCGACCGTCATAACGATTGCCAGCAAAAGTGCCAGCGCGGATCGAAAGATGCGTTTCATTAAACTGATTCTCCTTTTCCCGTTTCCCCGCGCGCGACAAAGAAGAGGAAACAATAATACAGATAAATTGTAACATCACCCCCCTGCTCTGTCAATTGAAACGGGGCGCTTTTTGCGCCTTTTCCAACAATTCTCAAAAAGCAAAGAAAAAACAGCCCGGTTGGGCTGTTTTTTCTTTGCGTATTCTTGATCTTTCGTTCTTAATCGGGTTTGTATTCGTCCAGGGTCACGGTGAGGGTCAATTCCTGCTCGTCCCGGAAGACTGTGAGGGTGACGGTGTCCCCCGCCTTATAATTGAGCTTTTCGTTGATCAGCTTGGCGGCGCTGTTGATCTTGACGTCCCCCAGCTTGGTGATCACGTCCCCCACCTTAAGGCCCGCTTTCGCGGCGCAGCCGTTTTCATCGATCCGCTCCACCACGGCGCCGGGCATGGTCTCCACAATGGTGCGGCGTCCGAAGGGGTCGGTGCTGTAAGCGTAACCGGAGGAAGTGGAAACCACCACGCCGAAATTGGGTCTGCCCTTCACGTAGCCGTAGTCCACCAGGTCCTTGGCGACGGCGATGGCGTCGTTGATGGGGATACAGAAGCAAATGCCCTCCACGGCGATATCCGCGTACTTGGCGGAGGCGATGCCGATCACGGCGCCGGTATCGTCAAGAGCGGGACCGCCGGAGTTGCCTCCATTGATGGCGGCATCCGTCTGGAACACCTTCACGTTGTACTCGCCGTTGGGGATGGAACGGGCTACGCCGCCGATGACGCCCCGGGTGATGGTAAAGGTCAGATCACCCAGGGGGTTGCCGATGATGTTGACGTAGCTGCCGATCTCGATCTTGTCGGAATCGCCGATGGTGACCTTCCGCAGGTGTGGCGCTTCCACCTTCAGAACGGCGATGTCGTTGATCTCGTCCCCGCCGATCACGGTGGCTTCATAGCTGTCTCCGTTGTTCAGGGTGACGGAAACCTCCTCGCTCCCCGACACCACGTGGTGATTCGTCAGGATATATCCGTTCTCGTCGTCGATGACAAAGCCGGATCCCATGCCCTTTTTATTGGAGAAAAGGGCTTCCACGTACACAACGCTGTCCACGTTGCTTTTGTAAACCTCCGCGGGGGTAAGGACCTCGCCGGTGTAATCCGGATTCACAATGGTGCCTTTGCCGTCTTTCCCCTTCTCCGTGACGATGGGGGCGTTGTCCCGCTTGGGCTCGGTCTCCGCGCGCTCGCCCTGTTCCACGTCCACCGGGGCATCCGTGGGCTTATTGACGACACCCCTGCCGCTGAGCATCACCAAAACCAGCGCCAGCAGGACCAGATACGCCACGCCGGCAATAGATATGCCCACGATCAGGCCGGTCTTCTTTTTCTTCGGCGCCGGGGGCTGGATCGGGTTGCCCCAGGCATCCCGGGACATCGCCGCGGGACGGGGGGATCCGTCCGGCGCGTAATGCTGCCCCGTCTGGGTCCGGGGATCGTAGGCGCCGTTCCAAAAGCCCGCGCTCTGACCCGATTGGGCGGGCGGCGTCACTTTTTCTTCCGCGGCATCCCCTACCGGAGCGGCGGGCGCTTCATACCGCCCGGCCTGTTCCGTTCCGGCGCTTTCCGTCGTCGCCGGCGGGACCTGTTCGTTTCTCTCCTGTTCCGTAGGATCCCGATATTCATCTGTCATACTGATCACAGTCCTTTCTTGGCGGGTCTGCCCCGCCTTTCTCCGCGTTGTCATTCTAAAGGATCAAAATGAAAACTGTGTGAAAACTATATGAAAAGAT
The DNA here is from genome assembly GCA_017959745.1 of Clostridia bacterium. Taxonomy (GTDB): domain Bacteria; phylum Bacillota; class Clostridia; order Oscillospirales; family SIG627; genus RGIG5579. The sequence goes on along the minus strand of JAGDAA010000112.1, from coordinate 9,706 downwards.
TTGTTACCCGTCCGCCTTATCCCCTTCTTCTGTTTCGGGCTTTTCCGGCGCCGCCCCGTCCGCTTCCGCGGGCGGCTCTGTCTCCTTCGGGGCTTTTTCTTCCGCGGGCGGCTCTGTTTCCTTCGGGGCTTTTTCTTCCACCGGGGCTTCCTCCGCCTTTTTCACCGGGGCTTTATCCGCCTTTTTCGCCGGTTTGGAGGACTTGTTTATCCCTTTGAGGGCGGCGGGGTTGGCGCGGCGCAGCGCCGTAACGGCGGCGGGCGTCCCCTGGAAGAAGAGGCGCACCTTGCCGCCGCCCTCCGGATTCAGAAGGGCGCAGAGGGTGTCCTCATCCTCGTAGCTGGAGGCGAAAAAATACGTCTTGTCCGCGGGAAAGGCGTCGCAGGTCTCCCGGTCCGCCTGATAGGAAACCACCTTCTCCAGTTCCTTCGCGGAAAAACTGAACAGATCCCGCCGGGATTTTTTTCCGTAAACGGCGGAAAAAGTTACTTCCCCGTCGGCGATGAGATACTCATACTCCACCTGGGTGTAGCGCCACAGATAAAAGGTGAGCCAGCCGGCGCCCACGGTCAAAATCAGAAACAGGGGAAACAGCGCCGGGAAGCGAAACGCCAGGAAGAGCGCCGCCAGGGTGAGGACGCCGCCGCCCCCGCCCGCCAGAAGCTGACGGCGCAGGATCAGTTTTTTCTCCGCCAGGGGGACCAGGTGCTCCGTGATCCCGCCGAAGCCGTTTTGCGAAAAGCCGTTTGCCATAGCCTTCCCTTTCCGCGGAAAACCATTCGGTTTCCGTTAAAAATATTCACTTAATTTTACATCAGTTGAAAACAAATTGCAACAAAATTCAAAAAACTGCCGCTATTCCCAAGTCATATTTTCTCCCGGTGCGGCGCATAGTAAACTTGTCCGAAACGAATCGGACGAAAACGAAGGGAAAACGAGCATGGAAAAGAAAACCGCAAAGCGTCTGTGGAAGGGCGCCCTCTTTCTTTTCTTCCTGGTTTTATCCCTGGTCGCTTCGGGTGATCTGGTCTTTCCGGACCGGATCAGCCGTTTCGCGGGAGAAGAGGTGGAAAGCCGCCTGTGCTTCTCCCTGGAAGCCGCCGCCGAACCCGCGGAGGAGAACGAAGAACGGGGACGGATCCTCGCCTTCGGCATCCTGCCGGTCAAAAGCGTGGCGGTGGAATCCTTCGAGAAAGTCAGTCTGATCCCGGGCGGGGAGCTGTTCGGCATCCGCATGGAGATCGAAGGCCTGATCGTGTCCGGCGTCGGAAACGTGGAAGGAACCGACCGAAGCCCCGCCGAAGAGGCGGGGATCGCGCCGGGGGACCGCATTCTCAACGTAAACGGCATCTCTCTGCGGGGTGCGGCATCCTTTACGAGGATGCTGGCAAAATCCGGCGGGAAAGCCGTGCGTCTTGACGTGGAAAAGAACGGCGAGGAACGGTCGGTGATCCTGACGCCGGCGAAAGATCCAAACGGGGTCTGGCGCGCCGGGCTGTGGGTGCGTGAAGCCGCCGCCGGCATCGGCACGGTGACCTTCACGGACCCGGCAAGCGGGACCTTCGCCGGACTGGGCCACGGGGTCTGCGACCGGGAAAGCGGCGAACTTCTGCCCCTGTGCCGGGGCACAATCTGCCGGGCAAATCCGGAAAGCGTGAAGCGCGCCACCGCCGCGGAACCCGGGGAGATCCGGGGTGAGCTGACGGAAGAAGCCGTCGGCGCTATCCGGGCAAACACTCCCACCGGGATATACGGCGCGGCGTATGACGCGGACAGCGCGGGTAAAGAAGCCATCCCTATCGCTCTGAAAGGGGAGATCAAGCCGGGCAAGATCACCATCCTTTGTCAGCTGGATGAAACGGGGAAACAGCCCTATGAAGCGGTCATCGAAACCATCTGCGACAGGGACGGGGAAACCAAAAACTTTGTCATCAGGATCACGGATGAAAAACTGCTTGAAAAAACCGGGGGCATCATACAGGGGATGAGCGGCAGTCCCATTCTGAAGGACGGAAAGCTCATCGGAGCAGTGACCCACGTAATGCTCCGGGATCCGAAGCGGGGATACGGCATATTCATTGAAAATATGCTGAGAAGCGCGGCGGAAACCCAAGCCCAAGCGGAAGCGGCCTGAACCGGGAAGAGCGGTTCGCCGGAAACGGCGAGCCGCTTTTATTTATGCCGTTTCCCGCCGTTCGTCGGAATTCGACATTCTTTCCTCCGCTTGTTGTATAAAGCGCCATAAAACAGGGGCGGCGGTTTTGTCAGGGTTGCTAAAATTTCCATTATTTGGCAAAAATTATTCAAAACCGCTTGCATTATTTGCCATTATTTGGTAAATTATTGGCAGAGCCGGTGAGCCTTATGCCGGGTGAGCGCCGGGCTTCTACTTTGCCGGTACCGGGCTTCTACTGTACCGGCGCGGGGCGATCCTTTCGCGCCGCAACCTCAGTCAATTCTATTAAAACGGAGGAAAGAAATATGAAACAGAACGGGAAAAAGGTTTACATCATTGACGCGGGCGGAGATTTTCGCTTTGTCTGCCGGGAAAACTTGAGCAACTTGGGTTTTTCCGTGGTGGGTGATACCGGGGACGGGCAGGAGGCGCTGCGGGAGATCGTCCGGCTCCAGCCGGACGCGGTACTGCTGGATCTTTGGTTTCCGGGCTACGACCTCACCAGTCTCATCCGGGAGGTGAAGCGGGTGATGAAGGGAAAGGCGCCGAAATTTATTCTGGTTACCGCGGTCACCGGGCGACAGATCCTGGAGGACGCCTTCGCGGGCGGGATCTCCAGTGTGGTGATCCGTCCCTTCGACTATGACGCCCTGGCGGACAAGATCATACAAGTGACGGAGATGGACCGGTTCAAACTGGAGGACGATTTCGATCTGGAGGCGCAGGTGACGCGGATCATTCATCAGGTGGGGATCCCGGCGCACATCAAGGGATATCAATATCTTCGCTACGCCATTATCATGGTGGTGCGAGACAGCCGGGTGATCGGGGAGGTGACAAAAACCCTCTACCCCGGGGTGGCAAAGGAATTCAACACCACCCCCAGCCGGGTGGAGCGCGCCATCCGCCACGCCATTGAGGTGGCGTGGGACCGGGGCGACGTGGACGTGATCGATTCCTTTTTCGGCTACACGGTGCAGAATAGCAAAGGCAAGCCAACCAATTCGGAATTCATCGCTATGATCGCGGACAATCTGCGGCTGAAGATGCGGGGAATGGCGGTTTGAGGCGCCTGACGGCGCGTTTAGAGTTATGACGCGCTTCGCGCCGTGATGTTGTGCCTGCGGCACAGTGATGCGCGCCCCGCTATGGCGGAACGCGTTAAGGAAGAAACCGGAAACGGACAGGGTCCGTTTCCGGTTTCGGCTTTTTTATTGGGGGGAGACGGGGCGGTTGATCAACCACAATATTGAAACACAAATTCGCGGGCGCTACCCCTCATCCGTCGGCGTTCCGCCGCCACCTTCCCCCGAGGGGGAAGGACTTTTCGCGCGGGGATCCTTCGCTGACGCTTGGGATGATAGATGTAATCCGTCAGCCGTCAGCTATTGGCGACGAACGGTTCGCCGGCAGCGATTTGCGGAAAAGATACATGGGACCTGCCCGGGGGGCAGGTCCTTTGCTATTGATCGCCGCGAATCGAGCGAAAACATTTTTTGAGGTTTCGGCTTGCAAAGAGGGGCGGGATGTGATACAATGTCAGCACTATAAGAACAGTTGCGCGACGGTGGAAAACAATCGTTTGAGAGCGGCGCACAGCAAAGGGACGCTGACGACAAGGAGAAGCTATGGAACTGGACCGCGTTATAAAAGAGCTTGACGGGACGGAGAGCGTGGTGCGCCCTGTGACCCGGGAGGCGCCGGCGCCGGACCGGAAGGCGGTCATTGAAGTGATCAAGGATCTGCAAGCGCTGATCTTTCCCGGGTATTTTACCTCCGACAGCGTCCGGCAGGATGGGCTGAACGGCGCGGGACTGCTGGCGAAATGCCGGGCAACGCTCACGGACGAGATCAAAAAAGCCGCGGCGTTCCGGAAGGATGATCTGGACGCGCAGGCGGTGGTAGACGCGTTTTTGGAACGGCTGCCCGCGGTGAAAGCCCTTTTGATGAAGGACGTTATCGCCCTGTACGAGGGGGACCCCGCCGCCAAGAGCAACGAGGAGGTCCTGCTCTGCTATCCCGGTTTTTACGCCATCACCATTTACCGACTCGCTCACGAGCTGTACCGGCTGAAGGTGCCGCTGGTGTCCCGGATCATGACGGAATTCGCCCACGAAAAAACGGGGATCGACATCCACGCGGGGGCGACCATCGGGGAATACTTCTGCATCGACCACGGCACGGGCATCGTGGTGGGAGAAACCACGTTGATCGGGGATCACGTGAAGCTGTATCAGGGCGTGACCCTGGGCGCCCGGAGCTTTGAGCTGGACGAGGACGGGAACCCGGTGAAGGGGATCAAGCGGCATCCCAACATCGGCAGCACCGTGGTCATCTACGCCAACGCCACCATTTTGGGAGGCGACGTATTCATCGGCGACAACAGCACCATCGGCGGCTCGGTTTGGCTGACCAAGTCCGTACCGGCGGGCAGTAAGATCTACTACAAGCCGCCCAAGGCGTAATGTTTTACACCTATCTGCTTCACTGCGGCGACGGCTCGCTCTACGCCGGGATCACCACCGACCCCGCGCGCCGGCTGAAGGAGCATCGCGGCGGGGGCAAAAGAGGCGCCCGATACACACGGTATCGAGCGCCTCTTACTATGGCGGCGCTGTGGATGAGCGAAAGCCGCGGAACCGCCGCTAGCCTGGAAGCCCGCCTGAAAAAGGCGAGCCACGCGGTCAAGGAGCGCCTGGCGGAAGAGCCCGCCCTTCTGGGAGATCTGATCAAGCTGCCGGAGGGGGCGGTTTACACCCCGGTGACGCCGCCGGTGGAACAGGACGCGCCTTAAGCGCTCGCCGCCTTGAGGTAGAGGTGCAAGGCGACGGAATCATTCTGCTCCACATACTGTCCGTAGCGGTACATATCCGCCAGCCTGGACAGCGCCTCCTTACCCGGCAGGAGCAGGGCGGATTTCATAAAGCAGTCGAACGCCAGGCGCACGTCCGTTTTTTCATCCAAAAGCCCGTAGTAGTAGAAAACGCCCAGGTTGTACCAGGCACTCGCCGCCAACGCCCGGGAGGGAGCGGCGGTACAAGCGCGGTACAGCGCCATCGCCCGGGAGGGAGACGCTTCCCCGTAATAGCCCCACTTCAAGGCTTCCGCCAGATTCATAGCGGCGGTATAATCCCCCGCCTTTGCCTTTTCTTCCAGTTCTTTCAGCTTTTCCCGCATCGCTTTTCTCCTTTCTCATCGTGTCTGTTTCTTTCTTCACCTGCATTCTATCGCAATGTGTGTCCAATAAAAAGGACAGTTTATAGCATCGATCATTTTTTTCAGGAGATTTGATGAAAAACAAGAGAAACCTACTTTTGAGCAGTGTCAGGCAGGAGATCGAGGCCTTTCCCGTTCCGGCGGTGGCGCTGGACAGATCCTGGCGCATCCGGTGCCGCAACAAAAAAGCCGCCCGGATCTTTCCCCGCCTGCGGAAGCTGGACTGCCTGATCCGGGAAAAGGGGGCGGAAAGGTCGGCGCTGTTGGTGCGTCCGATCCTGGGAAACCCCGCCCTGCTCTGGTTGCCGCCGCCGGAAAACGGATTCCGGAAGCTGGTCCTGCTCCGGCTCTTTACTCCCGCCGAGGCGGAGATGGCAAAGTGCCTGCTGGCGCCGGAGAACGGAATTGCCGGCGAAACGGCGCCGGAGGGTCCTCTGGAGCTGCGCGCGGTTCTGGCGGACGCGGGCGCCACATTGACGGATTCCGCCGTCCCCGGAAAATCGAAGCTGTGGACAACGCCGGAGAGCCTGGATCTGATCCGCAGGATCTGCCGGCTTTTGCACCTCCTTTGCGGGGACGAGAGGGTGCGCATAGACGTGAAGCTGGAAAACAAGCGCGCTCTGCTCGTATTTTCCCTGCCGGAGCAGGCGGCGATCACCCCGGCGATCGTCCGTAAGTTTCTGCGAGAGGATGGAGCGGAGAAGGACGACTATCCCGAAGCGACCGTGACCCTCGGTGAAAGCCGGTATGAACTGACTATGCGCCGGGCGGGGGACCGCTGTCTTCTGACCCTGGCAATCCCGGCGGAAACGCGTCTCTCCTCCTGCTTTTTTCAGGGCCGGAAAAAACGGTCCAGGCGAGAAAAAACCCATCAAAAAGCAAAATAAGCGCCCTTGCATTTTCCCGCAAAGGTGCTATACTGGATCCAAAGAAAACAGGAACATAAGAAACCGGGAGGCAAACAATGAGTGAATCCAACAAAAAAGAGATCCGCCGGATCGGGGTTCTGACCTCGGGCGGCGACGCGCCGGGCATGAACGCCGCCCTTCGGGGCGTGGTGCGTGCCGGGCTATACCGCAAGCTGCAGGTATTCGGGATCCAGCGGGGCTATGAAGGCCTTTTGGAGGGCGAGATCAGCGAAATGAACGCCCATTCCGTTTCCAACATCATCAGCCGGGGCGGCACGGTGCTGCTCACCGCCCGCTCCAAAGAATTCGCCACCCCCGAGGGGGTCCGGCGGGGCAAAGCCATGGCGGAGATTTTCAAATTGGACGCCCTGGTGGTCATCGGCGGCGACGGCTCCTTCCGGGGCGCCAGGGATCTGCACCGGGCGGGCATGCCCGTGATCGGGATCCCCGCCACCATCGACAACGACGTGGGATGCACGGATTACACCATCGGCTATGACACCGCTATGAATACGGTGAAGGAAGCCATCGACCGCATCAAAGACACCGCCTACAGCCACGAGCGCTGCAGTGTGGTGGAGGTGATGGGGCGGAACGCGGGCTACATCGCCCTGAACTGCGGCATCGCGGGGGGCGCGGAGGCGTGCATTATCCCGGAAAAGGACTTCGACATCAACGAGGATATCATCAAGCCCATCCTCGCCTGCCGGAACGCGGGCAAGCACCACTACATCATCATTGTGGCGGAGGGCGTGGGCGGTTCCATGGAGATCGCCCAGCAGATCAAGGAGATCACGGGGATCACCACCAACGCCACGATCTTAGGGCATCAGCAGCGGGGCGGCAGTCCCACGGTGCGGGACCGGGTGGCGGCATCCCTCATGGGCGCCAAAGCCGTTTCCCTCCTCGCCCAGGGGATCACCGGCAGGGTGATCGCCATGAAGGGCGAAAGCGTGGTGGATCTGGATATCGAAGAGGCACTGGAAATGAAGAAGGACATCGACGAGCATCTCATCGAGACCAGCAAGATCCTGTCTTTGTATTAAGATTTCACGGCATATAAAAAGGGACTGCTCTCTTTTACAGAGAGCAGTCCCTTTTTTTCGGTCCGGCGCGGGGGCGCGTCAGATGACCTGAACGGGTCCCACGGGGCGGATCAGAAGGACGTGGCAGGCGCCTTCGCCGAAGACGCCGTCCATGGTCTCCCGGAAGGCGGGGACCAGATCGTCCGGCACGAAATTCTGGGTGGTGCCGCCGAAGCCCCCGCCGTGGATGCGCCAGGCGCCCCGGTCCGCCAAAAGCTCCGCGGCGTAAAAGAGGGCGATGGCGGCGCCCTGGCAGGCGTTTTCGCGGGGGACCAGAACGTTTTGCAGATACTCGAAGGAGGAATGCCCCGAGGCGGTGACCAGCTTCAAAAAGCGGGGGAAATCCCCTGCCAGCAGCGCCTCCCGCTCCAGGGGGACCCGCTCGGTCTCCCGGAGGAAGTGGAGGGCGGCGAGGACCGCGTCGTCCCCGCATTTCTCCCGGACGGAAGAGATGTGCTTTGTCAAGTCCTCCAAGGTCACTTCGTTCAGGAACTCTTTACCGAAACAGCCCGCCACCTGCTTCATCCGGGCGGGGATGGCGGCGTAGGCGTCCGTGAGATCGGAATGATCGCCGCCCACGGAGACCAGGCACAGTTTATACCCGGACTGATCGAAGCGGAAGGGGACGGGGGTGACCGTGGGGTTCGCCTCGTCGGCGAAATCGAACATACAGATGCCGCCCACGGCGCAAGCCGCCTGATCCATCAGGCCGCAGGGCTTGCCGAAATACGCCCGCTCGGCGTACTGGCTGATCTTCGCCACCTCGATGGCGGGGATCTTGTTATCGTTATAAAAGGCGTTCTGGATGGTGGTGAGCAGCACCTCAAAGGCGGCGGAGGAAGAGACACCGCTGCCCCGGGGCACATTGGAAACGGTAACGGCCTTGTAGCCGCCCCGCTTGTAGCCCCTCTCGTCCAGCGCCCGGGCGATCCCCCGCAGAAGAGCGGCGGAATGCCCCTGCTCCGCCGGGTAGACGCGCTGGTCGTCCAGATCCACGTCGTCCGGCGCGAAGCCCTTGGAATATACGTGGGCGACGGAGTCACTCGTTTTGGACGCCACGGCGATCACGTCCAGGTCCACGGAGCCCGCCAGGACCCTGCCCCGGTTGTGATCCGTGTGGTTGCCGCCGATCTCCGTGCGGCCGGGGGCGGAAAAGACGGCGATATCATCCTCCCCGCCGAAGGTTTCGGTATAGGTATCGATCAGGGCGAGATACCGCTCCTTTTGAAGGGGCGATGCCTGTCCGTACAAGGTAAAAAACAGTTCGTCATAGGCGCCGTCGGTAATGGCGCGTTTCGCTTCCCGGGGTTTCATGGAACCTCTCCTTTCAGTTCTCTGCGAATGTGATCCCATTATAGGAGCTGTCGAAGAAAATGTCAAGAAAAGAAGACTTGCATATCTGTCCCTTTTATGGTACAATATAAAGGATGAGGAAAGGAGGAATCTCTATGCCGCGGACCTTTGGACAAAAACTCAAGCTCCTCACCCTGGCAAAGCTCCTGTCGGAGCGGACGGATGAGGATCATCCCATGACCCTGGCACAAATGCGGACGCATCTCGCCCGGGCGGGGATCAACGCGGAACGGAAGAGTCTTTACAGCGACCTGGAGGAGCTGCAGCTTTTCGGAATGGATATCGTCCGGGTGAAGGGAAAACACACGGGCTACTTTCTCGGGGAGCGGGACTTTGAATTGCCGGAATTGCGCCTTTTGGTGGACGCGGTGCAGTCCTCCCGCTTTCTCACCTCAAAAAAGAGCGCGGAGCTGATCCGGAAGCTCCAGACGCTGACCAGCGTCCATCAGGCAAAATCCCTCTCCCGGCAGGTGACGGTGGCGGGACGGATCAAGACCATGAACGAGAGCATCTATCTCAACGTGGACGCCCTTTCCTCCGCTATGGATCAGGACAGAGCCGTTTCCTTCCTGTATTTTGAGTGGAACAGCGCCGGAAAGAAAGTCCCCCGGCGGGACGGGGGACGCTACGTGGTTTCCCCTTACCTGCTCCACTGGGACAACGAGAACTACTACCTCATCGGCGTGGAGGAGAACAGCGGCGCCATCCGCCACTTCCGGGTGGATAAGATGCAGAGCATCCGGCAAACGGACCGGGAACGCTTCGGCAAGGAGGCTTTCCGGGACCTGGACGCCGCCGCCTACGAAAAAAAGACCTTCGGGATGTTCGGCGGACGGGAGGAAAGCGTGACCCTCTTCGTCCGGGAGGAGCTGGCGGGCGTCTTTTTCGACCGCTTCGGAAAGCTGGTCACCAGGAAGCGCGACGGGGGCTTCGAGACTACCGTCCGCGTGATGATCTCTCCGCCCTTT
>JAGDAA010000001.1 GCA_017959745.1 Clostridia bacterium | reverse complement strand
TTCGGCGCTGCGTATGTGAAGGACGGTACTGATGAAGTCACCGAGCCCTTCACCGGCGTCACCGCTCCCGCGGCGGTCAAGGTGACCGTGGACGGCGCCACCGTCGGCGCCTACTACGGCGCCAAGGGCGGCGTCACCAACCAGGGCACCTCGTGTATTGACGTTTCCATCATCTCCGAGCTGAAGTCCGGCGTCATCGGCAAGATCCATATGCTTTCCGACGCCGCACAGTCCGACCGTATCGGCGGCAGCGATTCCAACACGCCCAAGATGATCAACTGGATCACCTTAGGCGAAGAGAACAGCGATAAGACCCTCACCATCGGCGATTACTACGCCGCCGGCGAGTTCTATCCCGACGTGGAGGGCTACAATTACAGTCTCGGTATGGGCAAGCTCTACGGCGCGCAGATGGTCATGGCGACCACCGTGTATGACAACCTGGTGCTTGACCCCGCCGCCGCGCTGACGGCTGTCAACGACGCCGGTCTTAAGAAGGCGGTCTATACCGTCACCGTGTCCGGTACGTCCCACTCCAAGTCCACCCTCGCCTGGGCGACCTTCGGAGAGGGCGATTTTGCCGGCAACTTCTACGCCCTGGGCTGTGAAGTCAATCAGAACGAGGGCGAATACAGCGGCAAGTACGCCGTTGACTGCGTGCTCGACGTGCACGGCTTCGATCTGGAGACCCGCGCCAACGACCACCTCTTCGGCAACGTGGTCACGCGGCATAAGCTCACCACCGACTACGCCATCGGTTCCGTCTACGTGAACATCGAAGGCACCGAAGCCAAGCCCCTGTCCATCACCCGCCTGGCACACGGTACCAAGGAAGAGATCGTTCCCGGTGTGGAGGGCAAGCCCGACACCACCAAGACGATCATTGAGGATACCGACGAAGGTATGATCCTCAACGGCATCACGGATACCGCCACCGTTACCTACACCAACGCCAGTGAGACCCGCGGCAACGTGGTCAATCCCTTCCTGGGCGACGTTTCCATCTCTCTGAAGTACGTCACACTGGGCGAAGAGGGCAATCAGGGCTACATCCACCTGATGCACTCCATGCAGTATCGCAACGCCGTGAATATCTCCCTGGATCACTGCACCGTCAACGGCACCTTCCACGCGCTGTCCAACGCGGCGTACGGTGAACCCGAATCCATGGGCGCCTCCAAGGCGAAGACCCTCGCTCAGGTGACCAACACCCTGACCGATACCGCCATCACCCGCGGCTACTACGGCGGCGCGGTCAACTGCTACACCTGCGCGGATATCAGCAACGTCCTCACCGACGTCACCATCGGCGAATCCTACTACGGCGGCGGCGTGCGCATAACCAATACGGTTGGCGCGGACGGCACCACCGATTCCCGCGCGGGCGTCTGGGGCGTCGCTGCTTCCGGTTCCCGCTCCATCGGCACCATTGAGAACACGCTGACGGGCGTTACCATCGCCGCGAACTACGGCGGCGGCAACCAGAACGCTGCCAACAACAACGGCGGCGTCACCAACACCCTCAACGACGTTGTCGTGGGCGACGCCTACTTCGGCGCCTGCCGCGCTTCCACCACCGGCGGCTCCGTTGTCAACAACATCAACGGTCTGGACATTGCCGGCTACTTCTACGGCGGCAACGATTCCACCGGTACCGTCAACGGCACCATCACCACCACCGTCACCAAGTTCCACAGCTCAAAGGACAAGGCGGAGATCGGCTTCTATGCCGGCAACAGCAACGGCGGCACCGGCACCACCGTCAATCCCAACCAGGGTGAGCCCGCCATCGTGCTGACCATCGACCCTGAAAAGGATGAGGACGTCTTCTTCAGCGGTCTTATCTGCGCGGGCAGCTCCGAGGGCATCGTCAAGGGCGATATCATCGTCAACCTCTGCGGCGGCGTGCAGTATTCGACCCGCCACCTGATCCTGGGCAACCGCCAGACCAGCCATGTCGTGTACGAATACGAAGCAGACGGCGTGACTTTGAAATACGAAAGTGACGGAATTACCCCGAAGGTGAAGACTCCTGCCAAGCGTGTTGAAGGCAATATCACCTGTAACGTCTACGGCGGCAGCTGGGGCACCGTGTACCTGGGCGGCAGAAACAATACCACCGCCGTGACCGATCCCTCCACCGTGGGCGACGTCACCCTGAACCTGTACGGCGGCTCCCTCTCCGCTGCCCGCAAAGGATATCAGGACGGTAAGGGCTGCTATGTGGGCGGCAACGTGGAAGTTAACGTTCATACGGATGCTCCTGCGGATCCTACCATCGTCTGTGACGATCTGGTCATCCGCGGCTCCATCGATCCCGAGACCCAGACCTTCGCCACCGATGAGGATCATCCCAACGCTCCGTACAAGGTCAAAGTGATCGCGGGCGACAGGATCCTCTACTACGGTTCCAACAGCTACACCTACGCCGGCGGGTCCGTCAGCTCCAGTGTCACCACCGCGTCTGTGGTCGCTGATACCATCAACGGCACCCTGAAGATCGCTCCCGCCAGCAACTACTTCTATCCCGTCACCTGCTTCGAGGGAGGCTATCACGAGGACGCCACTTCCAAGGGCGTGATCGCCGAGGGCTTTGAAGGCAGCTATCAGTGGTACGACGGCGTTCGCCTCACCCTGAAGGGCGTCAGCGACGAGACTCTGGTTCAGGCGGCGCCCGGCACCTTCAGCTCCATCGCCTACGTCCAGGACGGCGAGAACGCTACCTGGGTATCCGCCGACGAACGTCCCAACGGCGTTTACGGCACCACCATCATTATGGATTCCCGCTTCAACGTGCGCGTGCTCTTCGAGAAGGAAAAGGTTGAGTCTGTGGATTCCTTTGCGGTCAGCTACACCGTGAATGGCGGCGAAAGCGTTGAGGCGACGCTGAGCCTCGGCACCGGCGGCTTTGCGGATTACTACTACTTCGTGGTCGAGGGTATCCCCGCCGCCGAGTACAAGTCCGTTAAGATCGCGGTCACCGTTACCGCCGACGGCCTGCAGCCTCGCACCACCACCGTTACCGGCACCCGGATCCTCTCCGACCTTGCCGCCCTCGACGGCGAGAACCCCGATAAATACACCGATCTTTCCAAAGCCATCGGCGAATACGCGGATGCGCTGAACGCCTTCGTGGCGGAAAAGGAGATCCCCGCCGGCGAAGTGAAGGACGTCACCGATGATGAAATCAACGTGATGCTTGCCAAAAACAGCGACAACAAGTCCGCTATCAGCATCAGGACTGAATTGGCGCCGGGCGTCACCGCTGCCGCGGTGAATCTGACCGTCTCTGACGTAGTCTCCCTCAACTACTATCTCAAGCTTGAGGAAGGCGCTTCGATCACTGCCGCCGCTGTGGGAAGCAAGACCCTGGACAATGGCTTGACTCTCACCACCAGGACCGTGGATAATGAGGAATACGCCGTGATCAGCGTGGAATGCCGCGCCGATGAACTGGCTAAGATCCTCAGCCTCACCGTCAACGACAGCGAGAACGAATTCAACGCCTGCGCTCTCTCCTACGCCAAGGCGCTGAAGAGCATCGATGCCAACCTGGCTCAGGCGGTCGCGAACTACGCTTACTACGTAGACCAATACGCACCCAAAGCCGCTTGAACGGCAGCGGGCTTAGCCCGCGTATCAGGCAAAGCATAAAAAAATCACCCGGCGGTTTTCCGCCGGGTGATTTTTTATGGAGCGCGCGTTTTTGCCGCGCCGTCTTTACGCCAGGGTCTTATAGATCTCTTCGGCGGCGAGGCGGGCTTTGGCGACCACGTCCCCCCCTTCCTCCGGGAAGCAGTAATAGAGGACCCGGGGCGTACCGATACAGATCATATCCCCCAATTCATACCAGTAGAAATCGGAGTAGAGGGAGTAGGAGGAGGCGCCTTTGTGGGTGTAGTCCAGCCTGCCGTCACAGCCGGTCAGGTGGAAGCCCTCTTTGGTGTGGACCAGCCGTCCGCGCCCCACGGTATACAGGCATTTTTCATCCACCAGCATCCGGATGGTCACCGGGATGTCCAGCCGGTAGGTACCTTGTTCGATCTCCTGTTTTACACAGTCCCGCTCCCAGGCGTACCACTGGGGGATGTGGGTGAAAAAGTCCCTGCCGTCGTCGCTTTTCATTTCTCCCAGCTCCGTCATGGTCCAGCGTTTGCCGCAGGCGTTGCAGGTGAGGTGGATCCCCCTGCCCTCGGTCTGTCCCTCGGCGAGGCAGGCGGGGCATTTATACAGCACCCGGTTCAACCGGTCCGCCCGGAAGGGCTCTGTGACCCGGATCCCCTTTTCCTTCTGTTCCGCGAAGTGGTCGAAGGTGAACAGCTCTTTCAGGATCGCGTTCAGTTCCGCGACGCTCTTTGCCCGGATCTCCTCCGGGGACAGGATGTATTTCATCTCGGCGCTCACCGGCACGTCCCGGATCTGCAGATCGTTATACAGAGGGTCCCGCAGAAACGCCCCGTGGGTGCGGATCATCACCACCGGCGCCTTCAGGGTCTTCAGGAGCTGTCCCAGGGAATCCGGGAGCGGGGTGGCGGTGCCGTCAAAAGAATAGCTCGCCTCCGGGAACAGAAGGACGGAGCTTTTTTCCTGCCGCACCGTCCGGATCAGGTCAAAGACCAGGGTGGTATCCGTGATGAATTTCGCCGTGGGGATACACCCGATGGCGCGCATAAGGCCCGCCTTGCCCACAAATCCGTCGGAGATGCAGACGATGTTGAAGGGTCGGGGGTACAGGATCGTGGCGGCGATCTTGAGATCGATAAAGCTGGAGTGGTTCATCAGAAAGAGCGCCGGTTCGTTTTTGCCCAGCTTTTCCATCCCTTCGCTCGTCAGGGTAAAACGGGCGTGCTTCAGCTCTCCGGCGCTGACGCTTTTCAACAGCCACCGGAAAAACGGTGCGGGCTTTTTCGGCTTATGATGCTTTGTTCGGGCGCGGGCGAGTGCCGCGTCGTAGTCCATCGCTTTGGTTTTTATCTTCATAGGGATCCCTTCTTCGCGATTTGCGCGCTATTTGGCGTCGAACCAACTGGCACCGATCATCGCTTCGGCGGTGAGAGGTACTTTCAGCGCCGCGGCGCGCTCCATTTCCTCCGATAAAAGGGCGGCGGCGCGTTCCGCCTCCTCTTCCGGGCACTCCAGAATGATCTCGTCGTGGACCTGGAGGATCATCCGGCTTTTCATGCCCTCTTCAGCCAGGCGGCGGTCCACCCGCACCATGGCGATCTTGATGATGTCCGCGGCGGTCCCTTGAATGGGCGCGTTCATCGCCACCCGCTCCCCGAACGCCACCAGGGTCTTTTTCGGGGCGGAAAGCTCGGGAATATACCGGCGCCGCCCGAAGAGGGTGGTCACGTACCCGGCTTCCTTCGCTTCGGCTTTCACCTGTTCCAGATAGGTCTTTACCCCGGGGAACAGGGCAAAATACCCGGCGATGTATTCCTTCGCCAGATAGGTGGGGATCCCCAGATCCTGTCCCAGGGAGTACTCCCCGATGCCGTAGACGATGCCGAAGTTCACCGCTTTGGCGCTTTTCCGCATTTCAGGCGTGACCGCCTCCTCCGGCACGTGAAAGATCTCCGAGGCGGTGCGGGTGTGAATATCCCTGCCCTCCTTGAAAAAGCCGATGAGGGTCTCGTCCCCCGACACGTGCGCCAGGAGCCGCAGTTCGATCTGGGAATAGTCCGCGTCCGCCAGAACACAGCCCGGGGGCGCGATGAAAAACTTTCTCATCTCCCTGCCCAATTCGGTCTTTACGGGGATGTTCTGCAAATTCGGCTCCGCGGAGGAGAGCCGCCCCGTGGCTGTCAGGGTCTGGTGGAACACGGTGTGGATCCGTCCGTCCGGGGCGATTTCGTGGAGCAGTCCCAGAACGTAGGTGCTGTATAATTTGGTGTACGCCCGGTAGGTGAGGATCTTGTCCACGATGGGGGATTGGAACCGGAGCTTCCCCAGGGTCTCCGCGTCGGTGGAAGGACCGGATTTGTTCTTTTTGATCACCGGCAGTCCCAGCCGCTCGAAAAGCACCTGCCCCAACTGCTTGGGGGAATGGATGAGGAAGGGTCCCCCCGCCAGCTCGTAGATCTCCTTTTCCGTTTTGTCAATGACCTCTTTCAGCCGGACGCCGTAGGCCTCGATGCCCGCCCGGGTCACGGCGAACCCGGCGCGCTCCATTTTCACCAGGACCCGCGCCAGGGGCAGTTCCACGTCGTAGTACAGCGCCTTCGCCGGGCTTTCCTCCAGGCTCTTTTTCAACAGCGGGAAGCTCGCTTCCATCATTTCCAGCTGCCGGGCGGGGGAGTTCTCCCAGCCGAAGGGCGGCGCCTGATGGACGAATTTGAGATAGAGTCGGGACAGGGTCATATTGGCGTCCTGGGAATCCAAAACGTACGCCGCCAGAAACAGATCAAAGGACGCCGCCTGTCGGGGCAGCTCCCCGAAGGCGTCGGCAAAGGCGTGATCGTACGCCTTGGCGTCACAGACCACCGGACGGCAGGCGTTAAGATACCCCTTCACGTCCCCGGTGAGCCGCGCGGCGCCCGCCGGAGTCATGGCGAAAAACGTCCCGTCCTGAATAACCACCAGCGGTTCCTTGTCCGTCAGCGTCCCGGCGTCTTGCTCCGACAAAGGCGCCTCCTGTGTTTCCGGCGCCTGGTCGAACAAAGTCCCCTGCAGAGGGGTCTCCGGGGGCAGGACGGGGGCGTCCTCCTCCAGGTCAAAGCTTTTCAGCATCCGGGCGAATTCCAGCTCGGTGAGCAGGGCTTTCATATCCGCCTTTCTCACGCCCTCATAGCGGTAGGGGGCGATCCCGTCCAGCCCCGGCACCTCCCGGCAGATGGTCGCCAGGGTGAGAGAGCGGTACGCCGCCTCTTTGTCCTGCGCCAGCTTTTCCTTGGCGGCGGGGCCCACGGGCATACGTTCCAGATCCTCGTAGACCCCGTCCAGGGTCCCGGCGGTCTGGATCAGCTTCACCGCGGTCTTTTCCCCGATGCCCCGGACCCCGGGGATGTTGTCGCTGCTGTCCCCCGCCAGGGCTTTCACGTAAATGAGCTGCCCCGGGGTCAGCCCGAAGCGCTCCCGGATCACCTCCGGGGTGATCACGTCGTCCTCTTTATTGGTGGCAAGCACCAGCCTCACCCGGTCGCCCACCAGCTGAAAGGAGTCCCGGTCGCCGGTGACCAGCACCGCCTCGTCCCCGTCCGTCGCGGCGCGAAGGGACAGGGTCCCCAGGATGTCGTCCGCCTCATAGCCCTCTTGTTCCACCACGGCGATCCCCAGGGCCTCCACGGCGCGCCGGAGATAGGGCAGTTGTTCCCGCAGCTCCTCCGGCATAGGGGAGCGGGTGGCTTTGTACGCCGCGTCCAGCTTGTGCCGGAAGGTGGGGGCGTGTACGTCAAACGCCGCGGCGGCAAAGTCCGGCTTTTCCCGGTCCAGATGGCGCTTTAAGATATTCAGGAACCCGAAAACCGCGTTAGTGTGCAGACCCCGGGAATTGGTGAGCGGCCGCACCCCGTAAAAGGCGCGGTTGAACAGGGAATTGGCGTCCAGGATCAGGATCTTTTGTTTCATAACGTCTCCTTTTGTCGCGGGCGTTTCTTCCTACCCATTATACCCGAAACAGGAAAGAATTGCAATGCGTTTCCGCTGCCGTTCCGGCATCATACAACAAATCCCCGCGCCGCCGGCACAAAAAAAGATCGGTACACCGTACCGATCTTTTTTTCGCGTTTTTACAGTTCCCTCGCTTCCAGGTAATAGCGCTTTTCCCGGGCAACACCCATGGAAAAGGTCTTCCGGGGCAGGACCCCGTCCCGGGCGATCCCCCGGAAAAAGTCCCCTTTGGGGATCCCCGGCAGCAGGAAGCCCACGTTGCCTTTCTTCTTCGCCAGTTCTTTCAGATCCTCGTCCCCGTGGATATAGTCCGTGGCGCCGGGGTGATCCGCCAGATACGCGTCCAGGGCGTTTTGCAGGATCCCCACGGGCAGGACGCCTTTGGCGGGGTCCAGGGTGAGAACGCCGCTCGCCACTCCGGTGAACCAGGGCACCTCAATGCCCTGATCGGCGCAGCAGTTTTCCATCAGATAGGTCAAAAGCTCGGATTCATCCGCGCCGCTCACCAGCCGGTGGATCGGCTCAAAGACCTGCACCGGATCGTGGATGTTCTGCAGCTCCACCATAGCGTACCGCGCCCGGTTCAGCACGTCCGCCGGGGCGCCGTTCTGTTTCAATTCCTCGTAGCATTCCTTGGCGGTGGCGAGGGAGTGGTTCCCGTCTCCCACGGCGTAGAGCATCCCCGCCAGGGCTTCCTTTTTTTCGGCTTCATAAGCGTCCAGGCGCGCCAGAAACGCCTCTTTTTCCGCGCCGTCGATGACGGTCCCCCGAATGTGTCCGCCGCCCCCCGTCAGGTCCAGATCGTACGCCGTTTTTCCCTTGGCGCCTTTCAGCGGCTCAATGAGGGAAAAGCTGTCGTCGTCACAGAGGAGCAGAACGTGGGACAGCTCGATCTTCGCGCCCCGCCGCACCCGCATCCGGGGCGGGATCCGCTCCACCACGGTCTTTTCCGTGGCGCGGATGGCGCTGGTGGCGTCCGGGCGGTAGTCGTAGGCGTCCAGATCGATGACCCCCACCACCCCGGCGCGGAGGTTGCCGTTGGTCAGGGTGCGTTCCACGTAGATGAAGGAATCGGGGTAACGGGTGAAAACATCCCCGTTGAGGTATTGCTCCATAGAGGCGCGGATGGCGGCGAAGCGCTCTTCCGTGGCGCTGCCCAGCTCCACCTCCGGCAGAATGCACCGGAGCGCCGAGGGAGCGCCGCCCACCTCCTGTTCCAGCGCCTCCCAGTATTCCGGTTGAGAGGTGAACTGGTCGCAGGCGATCACGGGCCACTTGGGCAGGTATTTGTCTTCGGGCAAAAGGACGTCAAAGGGTTTGAATACAGACATAGTCTTTCTCCTTTTCAAGTTGTTCCCATACGATTTTCCCTTTTTTCGCGCCGCTTGTCAAGCCTTTTTATGGAAAATAAGACTTGACAAGGAAAAAGGGCGCGATTATAATAAAAAACGTAGATTTTATCGAAGGAGGGCGGCGCCGTGAAAGGTTTTTCCGCTTACGCCTATTACTATTTTATCCGCGCGGACCGCTTGCCCGGAAAAAGCGCCTGACCGCTTTTTTCCATCGGTAGGAAGTCCGCAATTCGTGTTGCCGGAAACGGCAAGCGCGTTGCGGTTTTTTTGTTGAAAGAGAGGGAGAAATATGATCCAGAACAATATGATGGGACTCGGGAAGAATCGCTCCACCATAAGGGAGCTGTTTGAATTCGGCAGAAAGAGAAAGGCCGAGATCGGCGCGGAAAACGTCTTTGATTTCAGCCTGGGCAACCCCAGCGTTCCCGCCCCCAAGGCGGTGGAGGAAGCCATCCGGGAACTGCTCTCCGAAAAGGATCCCGTTTCTCTCCACGGCTATACCTCCGCCCAGGGGGACGCGGGCGTGCGGCGCGTCATCGCGGAGAATCTGACGGCGCGCTACGGCGTCAAATGCGACCCGGACCTGGTCTATATGACCTGCGGCGCGGCGGCTTCCCTCACCATTTCCCTGAACGCCCTTGTGGGCGAAGGGGATGAAGTGGCGGTCCCGGCGCCCTACTTCCCGGAGTACCGGGTCTTCGTGGAAAAGGCGGGGGCGAAGCTGGTGGAGGTCCCCGGGGACGAGGGCTTCGGACTGGATCTTGCCGCTATGGAACGGGCGGTCAATGAAAAGACCGCCGCGATCATCCTCAACTCCCCCAACAACCCCACCGGCGTGGTGCTGAAGGAAGCGGAGCTGCGCGCCCTGGCGGAGCTTCTGAAAAAGAAGGAGAAGGAGACGGGGCGCCCCGTCTACCTCATTTCCGACGAGCCCTACCGGGAGCTTATCTACCGCGGTAAAAAGACCGCCCTGCCCGCGGCGTTTTATCCCCGCACCCTCACCTGCTATTCCTATTCCAAGGCGCTTTCCCTTCCCGGGGAGCGCATCGGCTACATCGCCGTTTCCCCGGAAATGCCGGAGGCGGGCGACGTGTACGCCGCGGTGTGCGGCGCCGGACGCGCCCTGGGCTTTGTCTGCGCCCCCGCCCTGTTCCAATACGTGGCGGGGAAGTGCGACGGGGTTTTGCCGGACCTTGCCGCCTATGATGAGAACCGCCGCCTTCTCACCGACGGCCTGCGGGCGATCGGCTACGAGACCGCATCCCCCGACGGGGCGTTCTACCTCTTTGTAAAAGCTCCCGACGGCAACGCCCGCGCCTTCAGCGAAAAGGCAAAGGAATTCGAGATCCTTCTGGTCCCCGGGGACGACTTCGGCGGACCGGGCTGGGCGCGCCTCGCCTACTGTGTGAAAAAGGAGACCATCGAGAGATCCATGCCCGCTTTCCGGGCGCTGTTTGAATCCTACGGAGCGTAAAAAATGAGTAAACTGGAAGAAGCCCGCCGGGAGATCGACCGGGTGGATGAGGAAATGCGCCGCCTGTTTCAGGCGCGTATGGACGCGGTGGCGCTCGTCGCCGCCTACAAGAAGGAACACGGGCTCGCCATCTTCGATCCCGCCCGGGAGGCGCAGGTGGTGGAGGCGGGCGCCCAGCGCCTGCCCCGGGAGGACCTTCGACCCTACTACGTGGAGTTCCTCCGCCATACCATGGCGGTGTCCCGGAACTATCAGAGCCGCCTTTTGTCCGGTCTGCGCGCCGCTTACAGCGGCGCGGCGGGGGCATTCGGCGAGCTTGCCGCCAAGCGGATCTTTCCCACGGCGGAGACCGTTTCCTATCCCGGCTTCCGGGACGCCTACGACGCCGTGAAAAACGGGGAGAGCGACCTGGCGGTCCTGCCGCTGGAAAACAGCGTCCACGGGGACGTGGGGCAGGTGATGGATCTGATCTTTTTCGGGGATCTGGTGGTTTCCGGAGTCTACGACATGGCG
>JAGDAA010000111.1 GCA_017959745.1 Clostridia bacterium | reverse complement strand
GTTAGATTTACGTATCATTATGGCGGTCTTATACATGAAAATCGCATCTTTTGTCTACCAAAAGATGCGTTTTTCAATCCAAGCCGACGGAAGGAGGCTTGGTATGTAATCAGCCGCTTTGCGGCTGTATGGTATCACGGCGAAGCCGTGTATGTCATCACCGCGCTTGCGCGGTGTATGCTTTCCGTCGGCTTGATGCCATACATCCCTAAGGGATGATGCCATACAACGCTCTGCGTTGATCACATACAGCCCTACGGGCTGATTACATACGACGGCTACGCCGTTGATTTGCCCTTACGGCATAATCGATCGGACATCCGCCCGATTTTTTGCGGCAAAGCCCCCTTCCACCGGCACCAATAATAAGTCCCTTCTGTCTACCGGACCAAAAGAAGTTTCTTTGTTGTTTTATGAGGCGGGATATGGTATAATAACCTCACAAAACAGCAACCAAATCAGAGATTCGGGCTGTTTTGGAGAACATTTTTCCTTCCGTTGAACGCTCCGCGTTCCGGGGCGTTGCCCCTCTGCGGCTTTTTCCGCAGACTTATGGTATAATCATCTCATCAGATCTGAATTCGCAGAGGTGAAGGAGAAAAATGGCACTTTATTTTGATGTGGCTGACAAGCCGAAATTCAGGCAGCTGATCGCTTTCGCGTTTCAACAAATGCTGGCAATCATAGCGGCGACGATCACGGTTCCGATGATCGTCGGACACGGTCTTTTACCCGCCGCCGCGATGCTTGGCGCCGGGATGGGAACGATCGTTTACATTCTTTTGACAAAGCGGAAGAGTCCGGTCTTTGTCAGTTCTTCCTTCACGTTTATTAAATCCATGCTTGCCGCTTTTACCGGCGGTGTATCCATATCCCTCGGCTGGCTCGGCCTGATCATGGGCGCCGCGCTGTCCGGGCTCGTGTACGTGATCCTCGGTATCATCGTAAAATTCGCGGGCGTGAAATGGATCAATAAACTGATGCCGGCGGTAGTCATCGGACCCACGGTCGCGATCATCGGGCTTTCACTCGCGGGGGGCGCCATATCCAATATAGTCAAAGGAGACGTCGTCTGGAATACCACATAGTATTCCGTATCGTTGACGAGCGGAACGCCGGAAATCGTAGAACAAGCCGGGACGCAGATGGTCGGCTCCCCGTGGATCGCTCTGCTTTGCGGACTTGTAACGTTGTTCGTGACGATGGCATGCTCTACCTACGGAAACAAGGCGGTAAAACTGATCCCGTTTGTGATCGGCATTCTTTCCGGATATACGGTCGCGGCGGTTCTGACGGCAATCGGAAACTCCTGCGGTGTAGACGCTTTGAAAATCATTGATTTCAGCGTTTTCCCGAACTATATGCTCTCCGGCGGGTTTTCCGTAAAAACGTTTTTGAGTATTCCCGAGGTAACGTTTTTGAGAGCTTTCGGCGCGCTGAACGAGCTTTCATGGGGGTATTTTCTGACGATTTCCGTCGCGTACATACCTGTCGCTTTCGTTGCCTTTACCGAGCATATAGCCGATCACAAGAACCTGTCTGCCATAATCGGTCACGAATTATTGGAAGATCCCGGCCTGCACAGGACGCTTTTCGGCGATGGCATCGGTTCGGCGGTGGGAGCGTTCTTCGGCGGCTGTCCCAATACGACCTACGGTGAATCGGTCGCCTGCGTGGCACTGACGGGAAACGCCTCGATCACTACTACCATCGCGTCGGCGATCCTTTGCATTTTTTCCTCGTTTGTAACGCCCGTCGTCGCCTTCGTTGATTCGATCCCTCCGTGCGTGATGGGCGGCGTATGCATCGCTCTGTACGGATTTATCGCGGTCAGCGGCTTCAAAATGATCCAGACGGTGGATCTGAACGAAAACAAAAATTTGTACGTGGTATCCACGATCCTGATCGTCGGCATCGGCGGGTTGGAACTGACCGTCGGCGCCGTCACGCTGACGGAGATCGCGACCGCTCTCATCCTGGGAATCCTCGCCAACGGCATGCTGTCCGGTAAAAGCAAGAAAAAAGAAGCGTAACGATAAGAAGCGCTATGATCTCATAACAGCATTGATTTTATCCCGTAATATGGTACAATAAGGCAAAAAGAAAAAAGACGCGTCCCGACACCGGAAGGAGTACAGTATGGATGTGATATTTACCAAACTCATCGGCACGCTGGCGGTGATATTGGTCATCGCCGGTTTTTTGGGCGGTACCGACGTGGTCTCCAAGGTCACGAAGACGGAGCGGCGGTGGCTGTACTCCGTTCTGTTCGGCATCCTGGGCGGCTTGTTCGGCATTTACGGCAATATCTCCGGATTTGACCTGCGGGGCGCGGTTATTTCCGTGCGGGATATGGGCCCTATGCTTTCCGGCTTTGCCGGAGGTCCTCTGGGCGGGTTGATCGCCGGTCTCATCGCCGGCGCGCACCGGCTGACCATGGGGGGCATCACCGCCGTCGCCTGTATCATCGCCACCTGCTGCATCGGACTGATCTGCGGCTTTGTTTCCGTGAAATGGCACGACCGGATCCGGAAATCCTATGTCGCTTTACTGCTGGGCGCGGCGATGGAAACGTTTCACCTGGGCGTGGTGCTGTTGATCGTCAGGCCCTTTGAAACGGCGCTGGGGATCGTCCGGCAGATCGCCCTGCCCTTCATCGTCATCAACGCCATCGGATTCGCGCTGATGGTGGCGATCATCACCTATACGGAAAAGCAGAAGGTCCTGGTCGAGGAGAAGAGCCGGATCCGCTCGGAGCTGGAGGTCGCCAACGTGATCCAGCACTCCCTGCTCCCGGCGATCAACGAAAAATATCCCGGGCGGCGGGAGGTGGACATCAGCGCCTCTATGGAAGCCGCCAAAGAGGTGGGCGGTGATTTCTACGACGTGTTCTTTGTCGGGCAGGACAGCCTTGCCTTCGTGATCGGGGACGTTTCCGGGAAGGGGGTCCCCGCGGCGCTGTTTATGGCGAGCGCGAAGATCACCCTGCAAAACTGCATCCGGGACATCCCATCTCTCGCCGAAGCCGTGCAGACGGCGAACAACGCCCTCTGCGCCGGGAACGAGGTCAATATGTTCGTGACCCTTTGGGTGGGCATTCTGGACCTGAACAGCGGCGAAATGCGCTACGTGAGCGCCGGACACAATCCCCCGGTTCTGATCCGGAACGGCGTCCCCGACTATCTGAAAACCAAAAGCGGATTCGTTCTGGCGGGGATGGAGGATATGATCTATAAGGAGTACACCCTGACCCTGGAGAAGGGGGATCTCTTCTATTTGTATACGGACGGCGTGACGGAGGCGAATTCCGCCGAGGAAGAGCTATTCGGGGAGGACCGCCTGCTGGCGTGCTTCCAAAACGCCTCGGACCGTTCCGCGGCGGAGATCAACCGGTCCGTGAAGGAAGCGGTGGACGGTTTTGTGAAGGACAACGCTCAGTTTGACGATATGACCATGCTCTGCTTCAAGTACAAAGGTCCGAAAACCGGGGAGGAGAAAGAAGTATGAAAAACGCCATCCTGAAAAAGGACCTGAAGGGCTGGTCCGACGCGTACAAAAAGGATCCCGCCCGGCAGGTGGCAACCCTCGCACTGGGAAAGGCGGACGTGACGGACGCCTCCTTCTCACCCGGCGGATTCTTCAAAATGCAACAGAAGTTTTCCGTGGAGATCCCCACCCTGCCGGTGACGGACCAGGAGCGGAGCGGACGGTGCTGGATCTTTGCCGCAACCAACGTTCTCCGGGAAGAGATCGCGAAAAAGCTGAACCTGGCGGATTTTCAGCTCTCCCAAAGCTATCTGGCGGTCTGGGACAAATTTGAGCGCTGCAACTATTTCCTGGAAACGATCCTCCAAACCGCTTCTCTGCCCACCGCCGACCGGACCGTGAATTTTATCCTGAAGTCCGGCGTCCACGACGGCGGGCAGTGGGAAATGTTCGCCAACATCGTGAGAAAATACGGCGTGGTGCCCCGGGACGTGTACGGAGAGACCTTCCAGTCCTCCCACACCAGGGGGATGAACGCCCTGATGAACCGGAATCTGAAGGTCTGTGCCGTAAAGCTGCGGAATATGATCGCCGACGGCGCGGATCAAAAGGCGGTCCGCGGGGAAAAGGAAGCGATGCTGGGAAAACTCTACGGCTTTCTGGCAAGCTGCTATACCCAGCCGCCGGAATCCTTTGATTTTGAATACGTGGACAGGGAGAAGGTCTATCACCGGGTAGAAGGGATGACCCCGAAGCGCTTCGCCGAAGAATACCTGGGGGAACTGATGGACGATTTCGTCAGCATCATCAACGCCCCCACGCGCGACAAGCCCTTCGACAAAACCTATACCATCCGGTACCTTGGAAACGTGGTGGGCGGCAGGGAAATCCTGCACCTGAACCTTTCCCTGGAGGACTTTAAGGCGGCGATCATCCGCCAGCTCCAGGCGGGCAGGATCGTGTGGTTCGGCAGTGACGTGGGCAAATCCGGGGAGCGGGAAAAGGGAGTCTGGGACGACGGCACCTTTGATTACGAAACGATGACGGGACTGGATCTTGCCATTTCCAAAGGGGACGGACTGGACTACCGCTTTTCCGCTATGGGACACGCCATGTGCCTGACGGGAGTGAACCTGGAAAAGGGCAAGCCCACCCGCTGGAAGATCGAAAACAGCTGGGGCGATAAGAGCGGTGCCAAAGGGTATTACGTCTGTTCGGACTCCTGGTTTGACAAGTACGTGTATCAGGCGAGCGTTTCGCGGGCGTACCTGGGAGACAAAGCGAAGCTCCTGGAGCAAAAGCCTGTGGTCCTGGATGCCTGGGACCCTATGGGAACGCTGGCAAACTGACAGAGCAAACACCAAACGGACCTCCGTACGCTGTACGCACGGAGGTCCGTTTTTTGTAATATCAGATGGCTGGAACCGTTCAGTTCTTCTTCTGCAGGACCCTCTGGATGGTCGCCATCATAACGGGCACGTCGATGGGCTTGGAAACGTGATCGTTCATCCCAGCCTTCTTCGCCTCAGCCACGTCCTCGGCAAAGGCGTTGGCGGACATGGCGATAATGGGGACATCGCCCCTGCCGTCCGGCAGGACGCGGATGGCGCGGGTGGCGTCGTAGCCGTTCATAACGGGCATCTGTATATCCATCATAACAAGGTCAAAATGTCCCGGCTGAGCGTCGGAAACCGCCTCTACCGCCGCCCGTCCGTTTTCAGCGTGCTCCAAGGTAAAGCCCGCCTTCGTCAGAAGCATGGTGGCGATTTCGGCATTGATGGGATTATCCTCCACAAGCAGTACGTTAAGACCGTCGAACCGATACTGATCCGCGGAGGTTTCCTCCTCGGCGCGAAGGGCGGATATCTCTTCCTCGGTGGCGATGCGGAAGGGCAGGAAAACGGAGAACGCGGTCCCCTTCCCCTGCTCCGTATCCACGCGGATGGTGCCGCCCATCATCTCCACGAAGCTCTTGGTGATCGCCATACCCAGACCGGTGCCCTGGATGCTCTCCACGGTCTTGCTTCGTTCACGCTCAAACGCCTCAAACACGTGGGCGGCAAATTCCCGGCTCATGCCGATGCCCGTATCCCGCACCACAAGCTCGAAGGTAGCAACGCCGTCCCTGTCGCCCAGCTCCCGCAGGATCACGGTAACGGCACCCTCGGGGGTATATTTCATGGCATTGGAGATCAGATTCATCAAAATCCGTTCCAAGCGGTTTACATCACAGACCACGAACGGGTGGGACAGATGATCCGTCTTTACTGTATAGATAAGCCTCTTTTCCCGCATCTGCACGGCGAAGATCTCCTCCGCCTCCGTCATCAGCCTGTTCAGATCCGCCGGCACCGGCTCCATCTCCATCTTTCCGCTTTCGATGCGGTTCATATCCAGTACGTCGTTAATAAGGGAGAGCAGGTATTTGCCGGAGTAATCGATCTTGTTCAGATACTCCCGGTTCTTTTCCGTGATGTCCTCCTCCGCCAGCGCCAGGTGCGTATAGCCGATGATGGCGTTCATGGGCGTGCGGATATCGTGGGACATATTGGAAAGGAAAACGCTCTTGGCGCGGCTGACCTCCTCCACCCGCTTCTTTTCCAGCTCCACAAGCCGTTCCCTTCGCTTGATGATGGAAAAGATGCCGAAGTCCACCAGCACCGCCACGGCGATCAGACTCACCAGAAGCAGGACCATTTTGAAAACGCGGTCGCTAAATTCCCGGATCTCTTTGGTGGCGAAACTGTCCATTTTTACAACACCCGCCGCGTTGTGCTCCATACTGTCGTGGTAAAGCACGATCTCGTCTGCGGTGGCGTCGGTCTCCGCCTGCATAGCTTGCCGGATCCACACCATGGAAATGATCATCAGCAGCATCAGAAGGAAGACCCAGACCACGCCGCTGTGTCCGAAGGAGCGTTTGTCGTCCTTGCGGATGGTTCGCAGGAAGACAAGGAAGCCCAGGATGCTCCAGATGACGAAGATCAGGTAAGATTCATTGGCGAGCTTTCCCGCCGTCCAGAAGTTGGGAAAGAGATAATACAGCAGAAACGCGGCGGCGATGAGAACGCCGAGCAAGCCGAAAACCACAGTCGATGTCTTTCTGTCCCGCCTGCCCTGAATCAAGGCGGCAAGGGCGGTATAGAGGTATACCACGGCGGCGCCGATGGTGGTCACATCCACGATCCAGCTGATGGCGGCGCGTCCCAGAAGGGGGATCAGAGCGGACAGAACGGCGATGGCGATCAGGGCGTTTTTCGGGACGCCGCGGCGATCGATCCTGCCAAGGGATTCAGGCAGGATGCCGTCCCGGGACAGAGGAACAGCCAGACGGCTGATGGCGATCATATTGGCGATCAGCCCCGTGGCGATCCCGCCGAACGCGGCGAGGACCAAAATCCACAACCCGGCGTTCCCGAAGGCGTCGCGGGCGTTGAAGAAGGTGGGAAGTCCCTCCACTCCGCTATAGTCGCCGAGCTTGGAAAGATATGCCGTCCAGCCGTCATTCCCCACGGGCTGCCGGAAGACGGCGGTGAGCGCCAGGAGGGAGTAAGTGAGAGCGCCGGTAAAGAGCGCGCCGCCCAGGATCCATCCTAATTTTTTCGGGGAGAATTTGAATTCGGCGGCGGAATGGGAAACGGATTCAAAGCCGATATAAGCCCAGGGTGCCAGGGCGATGATGGTCAGCACCTGCCCCGTCTTGCTTCCGTCGGGGGCAAACGCCGGCGTGACGTTTTGAAAGCCGCCCTGACGGACCAGAATGACCGCGAATACGGCGATGACGCCGAAGAAAAGGAGACAGGCGAACAGGGTCTGCGTCCAGGCGGTGATCCGACCGCCCGCCAGACAAACGAGAAGCGCCAGGAGCAATACGCCCACGGAGAGAAGCAGCTCCCCGAAATACACCGTGAAACCGGCGATGGTATAGTGGAACCCGAACTGGAACAAATCTCCGAACAAAAAGCGGGCGATCAGGGAAAGCGCCGTGGCGTTTGCCCAGATGATGGAAAGATAGGTCAGAATCAGAAACCAGGCGCAGAGAAAGCCGTGATCGTGTCCTATGACCTTGGAGGCATAGGTGTACGCGCCGCCCTCCGAAGGATATTTCCCTGCCAGGTAGCGGTAGCTGGCGCCGATGATGAACATCAGAAATGCGCCGATGAGAATACCGATCACGGTGCCCCAGGGTCCCGCGATGGGCAGGAAGGTATTGCCGGGCATAACGAAGGCGCCCCACCCCACGCTGCATCCGAAAGCGAGCGCCCAGACGGACAGGGGAGAAAGGTAGGGCTTTAAGGAAGAAGCGTTTTTTTGAGAGGCGACAGTGCCGGATGATCCTCGATCCATATTGCGTTCCTTTCCTCATCATCTTACAATTTCATATCATTATACCGCGGCGAAGCGATTTTAACAAGTCAATTTACGCATTTTCTTACGAACGGTTGACAATTCCCCGATTACTGCTATAATAAAATAGTTAGTTATGCGCAGTATCATTGTGAGCTTCGAGGTATCATGAAGAAAAACCGTTTGTTCAGCGTGATCGAAGAAAAGATCCTGAAAATCGGAGAGGACGACGAAAGACTCCAGCAGTTTATGTTTCGTTCTATCTGCTTTTTGCTCGCCGTCCTCGGCTTCGCCATGGCGATGGCGGATCTTTTCCTGTACAAGCGGTCCGCTTTTCCCTTCCCCACCCTCGTCTTTTCCATTCTATGCGTCGTCAACATCATTCTGTACCGGGAAAGCAGAGTTTTGAGAAGCGTCGCAGTGGGCCTGTTTATGCTGGAAATGATCGGGATGATCTATTTCCTTGTGGTTTCCGGTCAGCCGGACGGCTTCAGCGCGCTCTGGATCTCCATGATCCCCATTTTCGGCGTTATGATCCTGAAATGGAAAGCGGGAAGTGTCTTTTTCCTGGTCACGTTTCTGGAACTGATCTTTCTGCTCTGGACCGATTGGGGCGGCAGCCTTTTGCGCTATGAGTATTCCCAGGCGTTTCACGTGCGCTTCCCCCTCCTGTATTTCGTCCTGTTCATCACGGCGTTTTTCTTTGAGATCATCCGCAATGGGACCCACCGCGCCCTGGAAAAAGCGCGGGACAGCTTTGAGGCGCTCTACGTGCGAGATCCCCTCACCGCCATTTATAACCGCTACGGATTCCGTCAGATTCGGGACAAGTATCTGTCCCCTTGCGAAAACGGGCGCGCTATGGCGATGCTGGATCTGGATCATTTCAAGCAGATCAATGATCGTTTCGGTCACGATTCCGGGGACGATATCCTGTTGGAGTTCGTCCGGATCGTGCAGGAGACCGTGGGCGAGGACGGCGTTCTGTCCCGCTGGGGCGGCGAAGAATTTATGCTGCTCCTGAAACGGGGCGATACCGCGAAAGAGATCTGCGATAAGATCCTTACCGCCGTGAGCGGACACACTTTTGTTACGGACACGGGCGAGACCGATATGACGGTCAGCATCGGCCTTGTCATCGGGGCGCCCGGGGAAAGCCTCAATTATCAGCAGCTCCTCCGTCTGGCGGACCGCGCCCTGCTGCAAGCCAAAAACGAAGGCCGGAACCGCGTCATCACAAAGACCTACACCGAAGACGAAACGAACGACACTGCGCCGGAAGACGCCGGCGCATCAGAGGCGTAAAACCGCCGCGCCGGGAGAAACACACAGAGATTCAAAGCCGCTTATCAGTCATTGACAAGCGGCTTTTTGTAACAAGGAGAACAAAAATGGTTATACTGATAATTGGAGCCAGTCATACGGGCAAGACTCTCATGATGAAAAAGCTCATTGAAAAAACGCGTTTTCCCGCCCTGTCTCTGGATCATCTGAAAATGGGCCTGATACGCGCGGGGATCACGCGCCTTACGCCGGAGGACGACGAGAAGCTCACGGAATACCTGTGGCGAATCGCCGCGGAAATGATCAAAACCGCCGTGGAGAATCGGCAGGACCTGATCCTGGAGGGGTGCTACGTTCCGGAAAACTGGCGTGAGAGCTTTGACGCGGCGTATCTGACAAAGATACGCGCCGTGTACCTGATTATGACGAGAGACTACGTCACAGCTCATTTTGACAACATCCGGCGTTATGCCGACGCGATAGAGTACCGCCTGCCGGAACAACTCGACCGGGACGGTCTGATCCGGGACAACGAGCGGTACGACAAGGAATCTCAGGCAAACGGCACGCCCCGCATCGTGATCAAAGAAGGATATGACGAAGACGCGATCTTTCGTGAAATGGCTTCCCTGCTCCGCGTGACGTGACCGACAAAGGAGTGTTATATGAAGCAGTCCGGCATCACCGGGACCCTTTTACGCACCGCGCGAAATACGTTCCTGATCATCGCGGGGAACGCTCTTCTCGCCTTTCTGGTCGCTTCCTTTATCATCCCTCACGAAATACTGATGGGGGGGATCACGGGCGTCGGGATCGTCATCCATAAGCTCACGGGCTTTGATACCGCGGCGGCGGTACTGATCATGAACGCGGCGCTGCTTCTCCTGGGACGCCTTGTGCTTGGGCGGGAATTTGCCCTGTCCACCATCGCCAGTTCCCTTGTTTACCCGGTCTTTTTGGGTCTGTTCCAGCGCATACCCGGGATCGGTGCCATGACGGAGAACACCCTTCTGGCGGCGCTCTTTGCCGGGACCCTGACAGGGCTTTCCATCGGGCTTGTGATGCGGGCGGGCAGCTCCACCGGCGGGACGGATATCATTAACCTGGTCCTGGCGAAGTGGACCCGCCTGCCCGTGGCTTTTTTTGTCTGGCTGGTCGACCTTGTGATCGTTTTCGGGCAGGCGCCGCTTTACAAAAACGCGGAGCCTGCCCTTTACGGTGTATTGGTTTTGGTCCTGGAAAGCGTGATGGTGGATAAGGCGATGGTTTTCGGAAAAGCCAAAGCGGAGGTTTTCGCCGTGTCTCCGAAATATGAAGAGATCCGCCGCAGACTGTTGACGGAAGTCCGGACGGGGGTAACTATGTCCTTGATCGAAACAGGGGGTATGCGGGAACGGCAGCAAGCGGTGATCTGCGTGACGACCCCGCGCAATCTTTACCGGATAACAGACCTGATCCTCGCGGTGGACCCGGACGCCTTTCTCACCGTCACCCGGATCCGGGAGGTCAAGGGACAGGGCTTCACCCGGGCGCGGGTGGATCGGCCGATCAAAACGCCGGATCCCGCCCCGTAGACTGCTTTTCCGTCCGTTTCCGTATCATCGGAACGAAGCGGATGCCGTCCTTGATTTGCGGGGCGGCGACGGCAGAAAAGCCGTTTTTTTCATAGAAAGGGACGGCATCGGGAGCGGCGTTGACGGTAACGTCCGGCTCGTCAGTGAGAGAAAGCAGCTTCGTCAGAAGACGGGAACCTACGCCCCTTTTCTGCTCCTGTGGCAAAACGTAGAGCAGAAGAACGTGCTTTTTGTCCTTCAAAGCGCCCGCGCCCACGAGCTTTTCCCCTTCAAAGGCGCCGTAAAACAGCACGTCCCCTGCAAAGGAATTCATTTGCAGGGAAAGCGGTTCCACCAGATCCCGGAAGGTGGTCATCCCCTCCAGGGAGGTCTTGTCCTTTTCCGCGGCGTAGAAGGACGCCCACATAACTTTTGACGCCTCCGTCAGCTCCTCGCTTTTCAGTTTTCTGACACGCATAGCCGCCCCTCCTTCCTTTTGATCTGTTCCGATTGTAAAACAGATGCGTTTTCTTGTCAACGAATCTTGTGACAACACTTGCAAACAGGCACAAAATATGGTAAAATCCTGCCCGAGGATAACAAACCCATATGAGGCGTAAAAATGGAAAAGATCCTGGTTTTGGATTTCGGCGGTCAATACAATCAGCTCATCGCGCGGCGGGTGCGGGATATGCGGGTCTACGCGGAGATCCTGCCCTACACCATCCCCCTCGACGTCATTCGGGAGAACCGCTACAAAGGCATTATTTTTACCGGGGGCCCCAACTCGGTGTTCGATATGGCTTCCCCCCATTATGATCCGGCGATCCTGGATCTGGGCGTGCCCGTCCTGGGGATCTGCTACGGCTGCCAGTTGACCGCGTGGATGGCGGGAGGCAAGGTGGAGACCGCCAAGGTCAGCGAATACGGCAAGATCGAATTGAACGTATTGGAGCGCGCCTCCCTGCTCTTCCGGGGCGTCCCGGAAAAAAGCACGGTGTGGATGAGCCACACGGATTACGTTTCAGAGAAACCTGCTGGTTTTACCGTAACGGCGCGCACCAACGACTGCCCCGCCGCCGCCTTTGAGAACGCGGCAAAGGGTCTGTACGCGGTACAGTTCCACCCGGAGGTGACCCACAGTGAATTCGGGCGGAAAATGCTGGAGAATTTCCTGTTTGAGATCTGCCGCTGCAAGGGCGACTGGCAGATGGATTCCTTTATCGAGGATAGCGTCGCCTCCCTCAAGGAGCGGATCGGCGATAAGGAAGTGGTCCTGGGCTTGTCCGGCGGGGTGGATTCCTCCGTCGCCGCCGCCCTTCTGAGCCGCGCGGTAGGCAGGCAATTGACCTGCGTCTTTGTGGATCAGGGACTGATGCGCAAGGATGAAGGGGACTTTGTGGAGGAGACTTTTACCCGCCTGTTCGATATGAACTTTGTCCGGGTGAACGCCGGAGACGCCTTCTATAAAGCCCTTCGCGGCGTGACGGACCCGGAGGAAAAGCGGAAGATCATCGGGACGGAATTCTACCGGGTGTTCTGGGACGAGATCCGCAGGCACAGCGGAAAAGGATATTTCGCCCAGGGGACCATTTACCCGGACCGGATCGAATCCGGCAAGGGGGACGCGGACAAGATCAAGACCCATCACAACAAGGTGGAAATGCCCGCGGACGTGGAGTTTTTGGGTGTGATCGAGCCGCTGGCGGACCTGTTCAAGGACGAGGTGCGCCGGGTGGGCGAAAAGCTGGGCATCCCCCACGAGCTGGTGTGGCGCCAGCCCTTCCCCGGTCCGGGTCTGGGCGTGCGGGTCATCGGGGAGATCACCCCGGAGAAGGTGAAGCTCCTGCAGGAAGCGGACTTCGTCCTGCGGGACGAAATGGCGAAATGCGGCTATGAAAAGCATCTGGCGCAGTTCTTCTGCGTATTGCCCGGGGTGAAGAGCGTAGGCGTTATGGGGGATCACCGCACCTATGAGGATCTCATCGTCATCCGCGCCGTCAC
This sequence comes from Clostridia bacterium, assembly GCA_017959745.1. Taxonomy (GTDB): domain Bacteria; phylum Bacillota; class Clostridia; order Oscillospirales; family SIG627; genus RGIG5579. The sequence continues at coordinate 3,464 of JAGDAA010000111.1, read as the reverse complement.
CACGGACGATTTTATGACCGCAGATTGGGCGAAGATCCCCTACGATATTTTGGGGCGCGTTTCCGCCCGGATCACCAACGAGGTCCGGGGCGTCAACCGGGTGGTCTATGACGTGACCACCAAGCCCCCGGCGACTGTGGAGTGGGAGTAGGCGAAACGCGGTGCGTTTCGCGGTTATGAGTAGCAAAGATGATTCGGATGATTCCAAATGAAAAGAAGCCCGGTTTCCGGGCTTCTTTTTTTGCGAAAAAACCTTATTTTTTTCGCATTTGTTCTTGAAAAACAGTGGCAAATCCTGTAAAATATATCTATGACTAAAAGTAGAAGGAGAAGTGTTATGCAGACTGACGTGAGACCCGAAAGCATGAAACGCATCACAACGCCCGAACTGGCTCAGGCGTTTATCAAAGAACAGATCGAAGCCATCCAAAAGCAGGTGGGGAACGGGAAGGTGCTTCTCGCCCTCTCCGGCGGGGTGGATTCCTCCGTGGTGGCGGCGCTTCTCATCCGCGCCATCGGCAAGAATCTGGTGTGCGTGCACGTGAACCACGGGCTTTTGAGAAAGGGCGAGCCGGAGCAGGTCATCAAGGTTTTCCGGGACGAAATGGACGCCAATCTTATCTACGTGGACGCGGTGGACCGCTTCCTGGATAAGCTGGCGGGGGTCTCCGATCCCGAGGCCAAGCGGAAGATCATCGGCAAGGAATTCATCGAGGTCTTCGCCGACGAGGCGAATAAGCTGTCGGGGATTGAGTATTTGGCGCAGGGCACCATCTACCCCGATATTCTGGAAAGCAAGGACGGCGTCAAGGCGCACCACAACGTGGGCGGTATGCCGGAAGAATTTGATTTTGAACTGGTGGAGCCGGTCAAGCTCCTGTATAAGGACGAAGTGCGCGTGGTGGGCAAGGAACTGGGTCTGCCGGACAATATGGTCTACCGTCAGCCCTTCCCCGGTCCCGGCCTGGGTGTGCGCTGCGTGGGCGCCATTACAAGAGACCGCCTGGAAGCCCTGCGGGAGGCGGACGCCATCCTCCGGGACGAATTTGACAAAGCGGGTCTCGCGGGCAAGGTATGGCAGTACTTCACCATCATCCCCGATTTCAAATCCACGGGCATCAAGGACGGCAAGCGCACCTTCGACTGGCCCGTTGTCCTGCGGGCGGTGAACTCCGTGGACGCCACCTCCGCCACCATTGAGGAGATCCCCTATTCCCTGCTCCACAAAATCACCGACCGGATTCTTTCGGAGGTGAAGGGCGTGAACCGGGTCCTGTACGACCTGTCGCCGAAGCCCGTCGCCACCATCGAATGGGAGTAAGCGAAACGCGGAGCGTTTCGCAGTTATGATCGCCTGACGGCGAATGATGAATTATGATGCGCTTCGCGCAATTATGAGTTGCCTTCGGCAACATAAGGTGTACGGGCGATCATATCATAGTGTTCGGCGTATATCGAACCTCATCATTTTCGCCGCAAGGCGAAATCATAATTAACCGAATGGGAGTGAAAACAGTTTGATGGTAATCTCCGCGCAAAATGGAGCCGTAAGAAACCGATTCGGTGATAAGCGCGCCTTTGAAATCATGAAAGACGCCGGTTTTACCGGTGTGGATTTCGCCATCCACGGCATGAATGATTTTGAGGAAGTCGTGATGGACGCGAACGCTCCCTCTCACGCGGAGAAGATCCGGCGCCTCGCCGAGGACACGGGACTTTCCGTCATCGCCTCCCACGCGCCGCACAAGTTCAAAGCCGGTATGGCTATGGACGAGACGGAAATGGAGTTCTGCCGGATCGTCCGCTCCATCGAGTTTGCAGGATGGCTGGGCGCGCCGCTGATCGTCGTTCACGCGCTGCGGCTTTTGCCGGAAGAACGCCCGGAAGACCTCCGGGAAGAGCAGGATAAAACCCTTGCGTTAAACCTTACCTGGTACCGCACGCTGGAGCCTTTCGCTAAAAAAGCGGGGATCAAGATCGCGGTGGAGAACCTCCCCGCCCGCGGACCGGACAAGGCGTATTGTCCCCGCCTGCTGGGGGACGCCCGTTCCTTCATGGAGATCCTGGATCTTCTTGATCCGGAACGTTTTACGGGCTGCTTTGACGTGGGACACGCCAATCTCACTATGAAGGATCCCGCGTCCTTCATCCGGGAAGCCGGGCAGTATATTCATCATCTGCACCTTCACGACAATGACGGCCATCGGGATCTGCATCTGATGCCCGCCTTCGGGAAACTGGAGGGCTCCGGTTCCAAGAACACTTTCAGCGTTTCGTGGAATGAGGTCGCCCGGGCGCTTAGCGACGTCGGGTACGACGGTCCCTTCAACTACGAGTGCTCCACCTGGTATGGCTCCTTCGCCCGGGATCTGATTCCGGAGGCAATGGCGCTTTCCGCGAAGGCGGCTAAGCCCATGGCGCGGCTCATTGAAAGTGGGCGTCAACCGGATCTTGTTAGACCTGTCTCCGAAGTGAACTGCAACAATCGAATGAAAAAGAAATACAAGCAATGAGCAATAGTCAGTTAGTGCAGTTCTTGAAATTGATTGGAAAGGAGGGCTCTTGTTAAAATGAGCGCTGTGTCCGAAGTTTTACTGAAGGTTGCTGTCATTCTAATGATGTCGATAGTCCCATTAGTATTGCTAATTATCGCCATTGTAAAACATCTCCGGAACATGAATGGCTCCAAAGCAATCAGGTATTCAACGTTTGGCATTGTGTTATTGTTTTACGCCTATGCAATATGGCTTGCTTTTTTTCAAAACCACGTTGCCGAATTAGGCGCAATCTACAGTTTTGATTGGATAGGTGAAATAAGTGCTTCGAATCCAATCGGTGGTGTATGTCCATCTTGCTTATTCATAGCTCTATTTATTCCTGCTTGTTTTGTACTCACTTTTGTAATGCGATCGATCGACAAATATCGTTTCTACGTTAGAAACAATGGTGAAAAAAAGTGCAACGCGGTCTGGATTGCTGGTCCCATTCTCTCGGCGCTGACAATTATTGAAATGAGATTTTTTTTGGGAAAAGAGAGCAATTTCGGCAGCGTTACCCAAAAAGGCGACACTTCGGGAAGCATTTTCTTTCTCTCTGCTTTTATGATCTTGAGTTTTTTGATTATTATCTTTGCTATTTTTATGGACATTAACCCCGATGATAATAGCTATTATTCTTCTGGATCTGGCGGTATCACCCTTAATGATATGAGCGGTGACGAGTCCTGGGACAGTGCATTTGACGTTAGCGATATGTAACCACGATTATTTCTTTGGTAAAAAAGCATGAATAAGGTGCGCATTACGGTGAAAAGGATCGCCCGGTACGACGATCTGATAAAGGAATATGAAAATCCCATTCAGCACGCCTGCTCCATGAAGCTCGGGCAGGTTTTCATCGCCGAAAACGGCGAGCGTCCCGCGGACTTCTGCGACAGCGCCTGGGACAGCGTTTCCCCCTTTGTG
>JAGDAA010000110.1 GCA_017959745.1 Clostridia bacterium | reverse complement strand
CGCCGTCCGTGGTAAGGGTAAAGGCTTCCCCGTCTTTTTCAACGGAAAGCACTTCGCAGGAATCCATTTCGGCGCCCTGTTCCAATGCCTGCTCCACCAGTTTTTCCGCGAACTCGTTGCCGGACAGGGCGGTGAAGCCGGGGATATTCTCCACCTTGGGGGAAAAGGTGATCTGCCCGCCGAAGGTCTCCTTCTCCAGCACGATCACACTTTTGCCGGCGCGGCGGACGTAGACGGCGGCGGTGAGACCCGCCGGGCCGCCGCCCACCACAGCCACGTCAAAAAGGGCGCTCATCGGGCGATATACTTTTTGATGGCGGCGACGCCGATGAAGCGTTCACCGTCGGGCAGGACCAGGGTGGGCGCCTGACGGACGCCGTATTCCTTTGCCATATCGGGGGTCTGATCCGCGTAGATCTTCTCGTAGGCAACGCCCGCCTTATCCAGGGACGCCGCGGCGATCTTGCAGTTGGGGCAGGTGGTGGTGGCGAAGAGATAGACCTTGTCCGCGGCGGGCTCCGAAGCGGGCTCCTGCTCGGGGGCGGGCTCAGCGGGCGCCGGGGCGGTGTGGATGGGACCCTGATGGCTCAGGTGGGAATTGGCGATGTCATACACCTTGCGATCCTTGAACTCCTGGGACTTGCCGTCGTTCCAGTTCTGAACGGGGCGGTAGTAGCCGGTGATGCGGCTGTAGACCTCGGTGGGTTCGCCGCAGTGGGGGCAGATCGCCTGTTCCCCGGTAAGATACCCGTGGGTCTTGCACACGGAGTAGGTGGGGGACATGGTGTAATAGGGCAGTTTGTAGTTCTCCGCGATCTTCCGGACCAGGTTCGCCGCCGCCTTCCAGTCGGGCAATTTTTCACCCAAAAAGGCGTGGAACACGGTGCCGGAGGTGTAGAGGGTCTGCAATTCGTCCTGGATATCCAGGGCGGAGAAGATATCCTCGGTATAGCCCACGGGCAGGTGGGAGGAGTTGGTGTAGTAGGGGGTGTCGTCACAAGATTTGGCGGCGGTGATAATGCCCGGGAAGCGCTTCACGTCGTGCTTGGCGAGACGGTAGGCGGTGGACTCCGCCGGGGTGGCTTCCAGGTTGTACAGATCGCCGTACTCCTCCTGGTAGTCGGACAGGCGCTCCCGCATATGATTCAGCACCTCGATGGTGAAGTCCTGGCACTCCTTGCTGGTCATATCCTTCTTGATCCACTTGGCGTTGAGACCCGCCTCGTTCATACCCACCAGTCCGATGGTGGAGAAGTGGTTGTTGAAGGTGCCCAGATAGCGCTTGGTATAGGGGTAAAGCCCGTTTTCCAGAAGCTTGGTGATAACGGTGCGCTTCACCTTAAGGCTGCGGGCGGAGATATCCAGCATCCGGTCAAGCCGGCGCATAAAGTCCGCCTTATCCTCCGCCAAATAGGCGATGCGGGGCATATTGATGGTGACAACGCCCACGGAGCCGGTGCTTTCACCGCTTCCGAAGAAGCCGCCGGATTTCTTCCGCAGCTCCCGCAGGTCCAGACGCAGGCGGCAGCACATACTGCGCACGTCGGAAGGCTCCATATCGGAATTGATATAGTTGGAGAAATAGGGAGTGCCGTACTTGGCGGTCATCTCGAAGAGGAGGCGGTTGTTCTCGGTATCGGACCAGTCAAAATTCTTCGTGATGGAATAGGTGGGGATGGGATACTGGAAGCCGCGGCCGTTGGCGTCGCCCTCGATCATGATCTCGATGAAGGCGCGGGTGACCATATCCATTTCCTTGCGGCAGTCGCCGTCT
>JAGDAA010000109.1 GCA_017959745.1 Clostridia bacterium | reverse complement strand
GCTGGTCGTCGTGGAAAATGGGGATGTCAATCAGGGGATGCTCTTTCAGTTTCCGCTCAATCTCAAAGCAGCGGGGGGCGGCGATGTCCTCCAAATTGATGCCGCCGAAGGAGCCGGAAATCAGGGCGACGGTCTTCACGATCTCGTCCACATCCTTGCTTCTCACACACAGGGGAACGGCGTCCACGTCACCGAATGCCTTGAACAGGGCACACTTGCCCTCCATCACAGGCATACCGGCTTCCGGTCCGATGTCTCCCAGGCCGAGAACGGCGGTGCCGTCCGTGACCACCGCCACCAGATTGCCGCGGCGGGTCAGTTCAAAGCTCTTGTTGTAATCCTTCTGGATCTCCAGGCAGGGTTGCGCGACGCCGGGCGTGTATGCCAGGGACAGGTCGTCACGGGTAACGAGCGCCGGGCGGGCGATCACTTCAATTTTTCCCTTCCATTCATAATGCTTCTTCAATGATTCTTTCGCGTAGTCCATTCTTCTCCTCCTTCTCCGTTCAAAGCGGCGAAAGCGCCGTTGCAGGTTTCTTCTTTTATTTTACTCTCATTCTCCCTCGATTGCAAGCGGATTTTGCGCAAATTCTTTATAACATCTTATATCATTTTTTAGTTTTTTCCATAAAAGTACCGTAAGGGACCGTCATCTGATCTCTCATACGGCAAAAACGAAATGCCGAAAAGCTCGGGTACACCATGCCCTCAATGCCGGAAATCTTCTCTTCCTTCCGAACCGGCGCGCGGGAAAAAGCGGGGAACGGGGAGAGCGCCGGGACGCAGGTCAAAGCCAAAAAAACCGATTTCTCATAGCGGGATCTTCCCATTGGATCGAGTATTAAAGCGCCCGTCCCAACGATCAAAGGCGTCCGTGAACCGCGGACTTTTTTTGCAAAAAATCCGCCGTTTTTATTGACATTTTTTGCGGGATGCGGTAGAGTAAAAGCGGAAAAAGCCCTTGAAAAGAAAGAGAGGAAAGCGCGATGCAGGAAAAATACCTCATTATCGACAAAGCCATTCTTCCGGATTATTATGAGAAGGTCATCGAGGCCCGGGAACTGGTGGAAAGCCGCAAGGCGAAGGACGTGAGCGAAGCCGTGCGGAAGGTGGGGATCTCCCGCAGCACCTACTATAAATACAAGGATTACATCTTCGCGCCCAACCACGATACCCTGGGTAAAAAAGCGGTGATCGCCTTCAATCTCGCACACAAAGCGGGTGCCCTTTCCGAAACGTTGAAAAAACTGACAGAGGGCGGCGCGAATATCCTGACCATCAACCAAAACTTGCCCATCGGCGGGAAGGCGCACGTTCTTTTATCCCTGGACACCCAGAACCTCAAACAGGATATGGACGCGCTGATCCGGGAGTTGGCAAAGCTGGGCGGCGTGTCCGGCGTGCGGCTCATCGCCATAGAATAATCGCCATAGAACAGAGGACGAAAAAATGGAATTGAAACCGGGAACCACCGTCCGGGAAGCCGGACGAGCGGTATTTGAAACGATCATTCAGGAAACGGCGCTGGCATATTATCACGCCAATCCCGACGCCCAATACAACACCGCCACCTCGTTGACCGTGGTCCTGTCAGACCTCTCTCACCACCCCAAGGGCCCGATGTTCATAACGCCCTCCACCTCCCCGGAAGAGGCGTGCCCGGACATCAATTACTACGGGGTGTGCCGGAGCTACTGCGCCGACGTGATTTACAACGCCACCGGCTTTGAAGTGCCGGGGATCAACGCCGCGGGCTTCCACGTGGATATGGAAAACTATGCGGAATGTATGGTGTACCGCTTCGGGCACAAGCACGCGGACTTCCCTATGCCCAACGCCTTTGTCACCGAGGATAAAGAAGCGTTTATGGAGGCGATCAAAAAGGGGTTGCGGCCCGGGGACATCATCCTCGCCGACCCGGAGGGCAAGGTGGGGCACGTGATCATGTTCCTGGGGGACGCCCTGGGAGACGGGCACGATTACGTGACGCACTGCTGGCCCTACAAGGGAGGCACCTGGCGTTGGGAAAAGCCCGAAAACAAGCGGGAGCCGGAAGGGGCGATCCTTTTGCAAAGAGCGGAGGATTTCCTGTATTCCGAGGGCTCCAAGCCCAACTGGTCCCTTGCCGCGGAGCGGATGACGGATATTTTCATCCTGCGCTTCTCCGACCATCCGGGGCTTCTGGATTCCGCCTTTACCGGCGCCGGAGTGACCCGCTACAACAAGCGGGGGCTGATCGTGAAAAAATACTGCTCCGCCAGCGTCTATGATACCGTGTTGCCCGGGGAAAAAGTCATTGTCACCGAAACCTTCACCAACGGGAGCGGGAGCGACTATTCTCTGGACGTAACGGAGTACGTTCCGGCGGGCGTAACGCTCACCAAGGTCACGGGGGCGAAAAAACCGGCGGGGGACGTTCTCACCTGGACGGTGTCCGTTCCCGCGGGCAAAACCGCCGCCGTCTCCTATGAAATGAAGGTCACGGCAAAGCCCGGCGAGACCGTTTATATCCCGGGCGGCTCGTGCGATACCCTGCCCACCAGACCCGTCCGCTTCAAGGTGGGCGCCTCCCGCCTGACGGCGGCGCAGGAAAAGAAACTGCTGAAGATCGCTGAAAAGATGCCCGGCAAGCTGAAAACAAAGGAATTTGAGGACCTCTCCTTTGTAACGCGCTTTTACCGGGAGATCCTGGGCAAAGAGATAGAATTGCCCGGTACGGCGGACGAATTGATCCGCGCCATCGCGACCCCGCGGCGGATCGTAAAATCCGCCCCCCGGGTGCTGGTGCCGAAAGCGAGACTATCCAGTACCGGAAAGGCCGTACGCGCTATGGCGCTGCCTCGCTTCACCCAGGGCAAGTACTATATGGTCCCCGGAGATGAGGAACAAAACCGGGAACGCTCTTTGGATATGCTGGTGGAATTCTTCACCCCCGGCGACATTTTGGTGGCGGCAAGCGGGAAAAACAAGCGCCGCGCGCAGGATCCCGCCGGGATCGCCGTCTATATCTACCTGGGCGGCGGTAAGGCGCTGTCCCACAAAATGACCGGTACGGCGGTAGAGACTTTCGACGAGACTTTCTCGCCTATGCAATTGAACAATTTTGACATTGTTCTGCGCCCGGGTTACCTCTTTTGATTTTTCCCGCGAAAAAAGGACTTTGCCCGTCGGCAAAGTCCATTTTTATGCTCGATCATTAACGCTCAGCTGTGGAAGCGCAGCGCCACGTCGCCTTTTTCATCGTAGGAGACGGCGTCAAAGCTATGATTCAGCGCGTCGATGGCGGCGAGGTACTCCTCCCTGCTGCCGTAAGTCACTTTCTTATTGGCGATGATCCTGTTCGCCCGGGCGGCGCCGTTCTCCAACAGCTTTGCCAGGGTGACCGCCTGGATCTTGGCGCTGGTGACGGTCGCCTTCACAGGGTCCGTGATATAGTAGTCGGTCCCGTGACCGCTGCCCGCGGCGCCGGAGACGTTTGGATGAATGGCGGGAATGAGGGTGGAAACGTCCCCCAGATCACTGCACCCGCTGCCCCAGCCGCCCAGGTTGATCTCACTGTCCGGGAAAAACAAAACGCTCGCCTCCCGGAAGGTATCCACAAAGTCCGGATCATTGTACCGGGGCGCGTAACCGTTCTGATCATCCAGGATCACCCGGCATCCGAACGCCGCCGCCGCGGCGGCAAACGCCCGGTTGATCTTCTCATTCGTCTCCGCGATGGCATCCATAGTGGCGCCGCGAATGTAGCTTTCCACCACCACGCGGTCCGGAATGGCGTTCACCACGGCACCGCCGTCGGTAATGATGGGATGGAAACGGATGTGATCATCATCCCTGAACGTCTCCCTCAGGGCGTTGGCGGCGTTCATAGCGGTCTGCGCGGCGTAGAGAGCATTTCTGCCCAGATGGGGCGAACCGCCCGCGTGGGCGGACTTCCCGATGAAGGTCGCTTTTTTCACGATACAGCCGTTGGAGCCGTCATTGCAGGAAACGGAATACTTCTGACTGGAGGACGCGTGGACCAGCATGGCGAGATCCACCCCTTCCAGGATGCCCCGGTAGATCAGTTCCACCTTCCCGCCAAGATAGCGGATCTTCCCCTGGCGGCGCAGCTCTACCCGGAATTCCACGTCGATGAATTCCTCGGCGGGAACGGCGATCAGGCGGATGGAGCCGCAGAGCGCGTCTAGAGCGCCCTCACCCTTCAGGGCGATGGCGACCCCCAAAAGCCCCGCCGCCTGGCAGTTGTGACCGCAGGCGTGAACGCAGCCGTTTTC
>JAGDAA010000108.1 GCA_017959745.1 Clostridia bacterium | reverse complement strand
TTGCCCACGCCGGTTACGCCTATGAGGCAGGGGTTGTTCTTGGTGCGGCGGGACAGGATCTGGATCACTCTTTCCAGTTCCGTTTCCCTGCCGATGATGGGGTCCAGTCGCCCCTCTCTGGCGTCTTCCGTCAGGTCGTGACCGTATTTTTCCACATTCTTCAGGCCACGGCTCTTTTTCTTTTTGCCGCCTTCCGCGGGGGCGTCCGCCTCCCGGATGGAAGCGCGGCACGCCTTATAAACGGCGTTCAGATCCGCGCCCAAAAGCTGCATGATCCGCACCCCGAGGGAATCCGTATCGCTCACCAGCGCCAGAAGCAAATGCTCCGTCCCGGTCTCCCCGTGGGCTTTCGCGGCTTCATACCCCGCCGCCTGCAGGATCCGCTGCGCCCGGGGGGTGACCTCCATGGTCTCCGGACGGATGGGTTCCCCCGTATCGCACAACTGCGTCAGTTTCTCCTTCGCGGCGTCAAAGGTCAGCCCCTGCTGAGCCAGGATCTCCCCGGCGGCGCTGTCCTCCTCCAAAAGAAGTCCCAGGAGCAGATGCTCCGATCCAATGTACTGCTGACCCAGTTCCGCCGCGGCGGAAGAGGCGTTTTCCAACGCCCGTCTCGCTTCATCCGAAAAATTCTGTTTCATCTCTTTCACTTCCCTTCCAGGGTAATGGGTGGGGGAAAATGGCTTTATTTTCCCCCCAGTGCCGCCCGGACACGGGCGGCGCGGGCGACATCCCGCTTCGTCTCGTCCGCCAGGGAGGCGTCCGCCAGCACCATAGGCGCCGGCGTCACTTCCACCAGCAGGCGGTCCAGGCAGCTAAGGTCCTTCAAAGCCGCAAGCCCCAGTTCTCTGCCGAACCGCACCCGACTGTATAGCTCCAAAAACTCACTGTAACGCAAGCGCCGGGCGTACAGCAGAGCGCCGAAAGCCCGCATCGCCCGGTCCTCCGGACCGATCCGGTCCGCTTCCAGAAGCGCGTCACGGGCGCGGGTCTCCTCCAGTTCCACCCGCTCCAGCACCCGTTGAAATTCCGCCAGGATCTCCTCGGGGGTCTTGTCCCCGCTCATTTGATTGGAAATCTGATACACGGCGCCGTCCCCCCGGCTTCCCTCTCCGAAAAGCCCGCGGACGGTCATACCCGCTTCGTTCAGCGCCCGGACCAGGGAATTCAGCCGCTTGGTCAGACGCAAGGCGGGCAGATGGATCATCACCGACAGGCGCATGCCCGCGCCTAAATTGGTGGGACAGGCGGTAAGGTACCCCCAGGGCTTGGCGAACGCCACGGGCAGGCGCCCTTCCAGCTCCTTTTCCAGCGCCATGGCTTTTTCCACGGCCTGTGCCGGGCACTTCCCGGGCAGGATGACCTGCAGCCGCAGATGGTCCTCCTCGTTGATCAACAGGGCGCTTTCCCCGTCCCGGGACAGCGCCAGCCCCGTTCCTTTTCCCCCTTTCGCCAGGGCGGCGGAGGCAAGGTGGGTCTGTACGTAGGCGTTCTTTTCCAGTTCCCCGGCCTCGCCGAAGTTCACGAAGGTCAATTCCCTGTCCGCCAAAGCGTCCCGGACGGTCTCAAAGACCTGTTCCTTTCCCGCCTCGTCCAGCTGCCCGGGGAAGGGCGTGTCCTTCAGGTTTCGGGCAAAGCGTACCCGGGTGGAAAGCACCGGGCTGATCTCCTTCGCTTCCGTTTCGTACCAGCGCATCTTATCTGTCCGCCTCCTTCCGGATCTCGTCCCTGAGGGAAGCGGCTTTTTCATATTCCTCCGCCGCCACGGCTTTTTTCAGTTCCTCCTTCAGCCGGGCAAGGCGGGCGGCGGGATCCTCTTTCACGTTCTTCGGCGTCTGTTCTGCCGGGGCGGCGGTCAGCGCCTCCCCCTTGTAGGTGCCCGTAACGCTCCGGAGATCCACCTGATCCCCGAAACTCTCGTAGCATTGAGAGCAGCCGAATCTGCCGTCCTCCCGGATCTGCCGCAGGGTCTTGCCGCAGCGGGGACACCGGGCGGATCGCTCCAGTCCGGGCTCGCCGAACAGACCGGAGAACAGGGGGGTCATCCCGAAGAAATCGTCGTCCCAGAAGCCGGGCAGATGAACCGTGTTCTGCCCCACCCCCTCCTTGGCGGCGCAGGCGGCGCACAAATGCATCTCCCGCGTCTTGCCGTTGACGCTTTCCCTGTAATAGACGGTGGCGGGCTTGCCGCACCGGGCGCAAATAGTTTGTTTCATTTCTTTCATATCACTCACTCCTTTTCCGAGAAGATCTGTAAGAGTACGTTCCGGAATGCCGCCGCCCGGGCTTCATCCCGGGCTTTCCGGGAGGGGGCGGGCACGTTCCGGTCACTGAGGGAAGCCAGGATCAGCCGTCCCTCCCGGGGGGTGATGACGCCGCTGTGCGCCAGCTCCGTCAAAAACGCCCGACAGCTTTCAAAATCGATGGCGTCCCCCACCGCCTGGTAGAAGTGCATCAGGTATTCGTCCTTGGTCATGGAGACCTTGCGGATGCGGATGAATCCGCCGCCGCCCCGCCGGCTCTCTACCAGATACCCCCGCTCCGGGGTAAAGCGGGAGGTGATCACATAATTGATCTGACTGGGCACGCATCCGAAGCGGTCCGCCAGCTCGTTCCGCCCGATGGACAGCTCCCCGTGGGCTTCCTCCAGCATTTGTTCGATGAGCCGGGCGATCTCCTGTGACAGTACCATGGCGTTTTCCTTTCTTTGACTTTGACTTTCTTTGACCTTCTGCCCATAGTATACCCGCCATTCCTTCTTTTGTCAAGGTCAGGAAAGGTCAGATTTTTGAAAGAAAACGCCGCCTTTTCTCTGTTTTTCTCTGTTTTTCTCGTGTTTTCTAATCCGCGCGTGTTTTTTATTACAAATTAACGGTGTTGTTCCCCAAGCCGAAAACCGTCGGAGAAACAACAGAAAACTTAAAAAATCAGATGGAGGACCGCCCCGGGCGGTTTTCTTCCTCAATTTTTCATTCTTCATTTTTCATTTCCCATCCTTCCCCGCTCCGGGTAACTTTTTTACCCTTTTCCCTTGCCTATTCCCCGTCCTTTCCGTTATAATAAGGAGGTAAGAGTTTTTTGCGGGAGGACAGAGCCGTGAGAATGAGAAAGCACAAACACACCGAGGAGCGTCTGGCGCTGTGCGCGGACCTGCTACGGGATCCCGCAGACGCCGCGAACGGCGTCTGGCAGGGCAAATGGCGGGCGGAATTCGCCGCCCGGATGGGGTCTGAACCCCGGCGCCTGGAGCTGGAGATCGGCTGCGGCAAGGGCGGTTTTATCCTGGGACTTGCCACCCGGAACCCCGATACGGCGTACGTCGCCGTGGAGGTCTGCCGGGAGGCACTGCTTTTAGCGGTGGAGAAATGCAAGGCGGCGGACCTGAAGAACGTTATCTTCCTCTGTATGGACGCCCAGCAGCTCGCGGCGGTTTTCGCAAAGGGAGAGGTGGAGAAGATCTATCTCAATTTCTCCGATCCCTGGCCCAAGTTCCGCCACGCCAAGCGGCGGCTCACCGCCCCCGCCTTCCTCGCCCTGTATCAAAAGCTCCTGGCGGCGGGCGGCGCGGTGCGGCAGAAGACGGATAACGCGCCCCTGTTCGCCTATTCCCTGGAGTCCTTCCGGGAGAACAACTGGCGCCTGGAGGATGTGACGGATGATCTCCACAACAGCCCCCAGGCTTTGGACAACATTATGACGGAATACGAAAAAACCTGGTCCGAAAAGGGCTTTACCATCCACGCGCTCACGGCGTTTCCCCCGGAAGTATGAAAGAATTTCTCATCGGTCCCAACGACGGGGGCCAGCGCCTGGACAAATTCGCAGAAAAAGCCACCGTGGGTCTGCCCAGAAGTCTGCTCTACAAGGCGGTACGCACCAAGAAGATCAAGGTGAACCGGAAGCGCTGTGAACCGGGACAGATCCTGGCAGCGGGCGATACCGTGCAGATGTTCCTTTCCCCGGAATTCTTCGGGGAAAAGGATCTGGCGTTCCTGCGCCTGACCCCCCGGATCGAAATAGCGTACGAGGACGGGAACATCCTGGTGGTCTGCAAGGAAGAGGGGCAATCCTGCCACAGCGACGAGACCCAGGAGACCGGCACCCTCATCGATCATATCAAAAGCTACCTGGCGAAAAAGGGCGAATACCGCCCGGAAGCGGAAAACGCCTTCGCCCCCGCCCTGTGCAACCGCATCGACCGGAACACCTCGGGGCTGGTGATCGCCGCCAAAAACGCCGCCGCTCTGCGCGCCATGAACGAGTTGATCCGGGACCGGCGGGTGGAAAAGATCTACCTGGCGTGGGTCCATGGCGCCTTCCACAGAGGGGACACCGTCACCCTGTTCCTGAAAAAGGACGAGGAGAAAAAGCAGGTGGACGTCTCCCCGGTCCCCAAGCCGGGGTACCTCACCGCCGTGACGGAATACGAACCCGTTTTGACCCGGTCCGACCGTCAGCTCCTGGAGATCCGGCTCCACACCGGGCGCACCCATCAGATCCGCGCCACCTTCGCCTATTTGGGCCATCCCCTGGTGGGGGACGCCAAATACGGCAAGGATAAAAATGATCCCGTGTTCGCCCATCAGGCGCTCCGGGCGCAGGCCCTCGTTTTCCACCCGGATGAGGATTCCCCCCTGGGGTATCTGGCGGAAAAAACCGTTTCCGCCCCGGCGGACGTCCGCTTTCCGCGGACAGAATAGCCGCGTTTTCCGGCTTTTTCCACCGCCCTTGTGGGGGAAAACGGTGGAAAACCCTGTGGAAAACCGGGAAAAGCCCACGGCAGCGTCCTTTGTTTCCCACATTTTTCACAGTTTCCTGTGGAAAAGTCCGTGCACAGTCCGGCGTTTATAAAATTGGTGAAAAAAAGTCGAAAAGGGACAAGTAACGTTCGGCTTTTTTTCGTATATATCAGATGTAAAGCAAAAGAGAGGAGGTGTGTCCATGCCGCTGCCAGACGGTTTCCTGCAGGAGCTTGTCGCCCGGAATCCCTTGGAGGATGTGGTGCGGCAGTACGCGGACGTGAAGCGCGCCGGATCGAACCTGGTGTGCCGCTGTCCCTTCCATTCGGAAAAGACCCCCTCCTTCACCATCTATTCCAACCCCAGCCATTTCTACTGCTACGGATGCGGCGCGGGTGGCGACGTGGTCACCTTCGTGAAGCGCATCGAGAATCTGGACTTCATGGGGGCGGTGGAATACCTCGCCAACCGGGCGAATATGCCCATGCCTCAGCAGGTACCCGGAGAGATCCGGGTGGACAAGAAGCGCTACTACGATATGAACGCCCAAGCCGCGCGCTTCTGGCACAAGATTCTTCTGTCCCCGGAAGGAAAAAAAGGGCTGGATTACCTCACCGGCAGGGGGCTGACCCTGCCCGTAATCACACGCTTCGGACTGGGCTACGCCCCGGACAGCTTCGATATGCTCACAAAGCACCTGACGGAACTGGGTTACCGGGAAAAGGAGATCAAGGAGAATTTCCTGGGCGGCGTCTCCGCCAAAACGGGCAAGCTCTTTGACTATTTCCGGAACCGGGTGGTCTTCCCCATCATCGACGTGGCGGGCAACGTGGTGGCGTTTTCCGGACGCTTCGTGGGGGAAATGGGCCCCAACGACAGAAAGTATTTTAACACCAACGACACGCCGGTGTTTAAGAAGAGCCGGCACGTTTTCGCCCTGAACCTGGCAAAGAACAGCCCCGACAAAGAATTCGTCCTGTGCGAGGGCAATATGGACGCCGTCTCCCTCCACGCCGCGGGGATCACCAACGCGGTGGCGTCCCTGGGCACCGCCCTGACGGGGGACCAGTGCCGCCTTCTGGCGCGTTTCACCGACAAAATCGCCCTGTGCTACGACGGGGACGCGGCGGGCAAGAAAGCCACGCAAAAGGCCATTCGCCTTTTGAACGCGGCGGGGATCCGGGTGCGGGTCATCGAACTGCCCGAGAAGGGCCCCGCCGGAGAGGAGATCAAGGACCCGGACGACTTTATCCGCATCTACGGCAAGGGGGGCTTTCTCTCCTGCCTGGAAAAGGCGAAAGGCTCCAGCGAGTACCTCTTTCAACAGATCGAGGCGCAAAACGACCTTAGCACTATGGACGGGAAGCTCGCTTTTTCCCGGGACGTGGTGGCGTTTCTCGCCCAGTTGGACTCCGCCATGGAGCGGGAGCTGTTCGTACGGCGGGCGGCGTCCGTCACCGGGCTTTCCGTGGAGGTCATTCAGACCCAGGCGGGGAAAAAGTACCGCTCCGAGCGGGCGGAGGAAGCGAAGCGGAAGGTGGACGAGACCGTGCGCCGCAGCCGGGGCTTCGGAGACCGGGTCAACCCGGACAAGGCGAAATTCGCCGCCCAGGCGTCCAAGGAAGAAGCGGTCCTGGGCATCCTCCTGCTCCGGCCGGAGAATCTGATCAACCCCGCCACACGGGCGGAGCTGGACCCGGAATTGTTCCGGTGCGAATTCACCCGGCGGGCGCTGGAGGCGCTCCTCGCCCTCTCCGAAAACGGGGAGGAGCCGGATCTCGCCCGGCTGAACGAGCGTTTTTCCCCGGAGGAAATGGCGGAGCTGGAAAAGCTGCGCCGCCGCCGGCGGGAGATGGAGAATAATTCCCCCCAGGTGCTGGAGGAATTGTTCCGGAGACTGCTGGAGGACCGGGAAAAGAGCGAAACCGCCGCTTCCCCCCTCTCCTCGGACTGGTTGGAAAAGATCAAGAAGCAAAAAACAGATCTACATAAAGGAGCAAAGGTATGACGAAAGAAGTGGAAAACATTGTGGAAGAACCGGAAGAGATCACCCCGGAAATGAAATTGAAGGCGGCGTTTGACGCCATCATCGAAAAGGGAAAATCCAAAGGTTCCATCACCAATCCGGAGATCATGGCGCTGTTGGAGGACGTGGAGTACGAGGAGGATCAGCTGGAGAAGCTCTACGACGTGCTGGAAGCCAACGGCGTGACCATCGCCTCCTTCATGGAGGAGCCCCCACCGGAGGAGCTGAAGGAAGAAGAGGACGTGGATCTGCCCGAGACCAACCAGGATATGGAGGAAATGCTCACCGGCGAGGGTATGGCGCTGGAGGATCACGTCCGGATGTACTTGAAGGAGATCGGCAAGGTGCCTCTTCTGTCCGGAGACGAGGAACTGGCGCTTGCCCGCACGATGGTGGAAGGGGAAACCGACGCGGAGCGGGACGACGCCAAGCAGAAGCTGGTGGAAGCCAACCTGCGCCTGGTGGTCAGCATCGCCAAGCGCTACGTGGGGCGGGGGATGTTCTTCCTGGACCTGATCCAGGAGGGCAACCTGGGTCTGATGAAGGCGGTGGAGAAATTTGACTACACCAAGGGCTATAAGTTTTCCACCTACGCCACCTGGTGGATCCGCCAGGCCATCACCCGCGCCATCGCGGACCAGGCGCGCACCATCCGCATCCCCGTGCATATGGTGGAGACCATCAACAAGGTACTCCGGGTCTCCCGGCAGCTGCTCCAGGAACTGGGTCACGAAGCCACGCCGGAGGAGATCGCCGAAGTGATGAACATCCCCGCGGAAAAGGTGCGGGAAACCATGAAGATCGCCCAGGAGCCGGTTTCCCTGGAGACCCCCATCGGCGAGGAAGAGGACAGCCATCTGGGGGACTTCATCCCCGACGACGACGCGCCCGCCCCGGCGGAGGCCGCCAGCTACGCGATGCTCCGGGAGCATCTGGACGAGGTGCTCCACACCCTGACCCCCCGGGAAATGCAGGTATTGAAGCTCCGTTTCGGCTTTGACGACGGACGCACCCGCACCCTGGAGGAGGTGGGCAAGGAATTCAATATCACCCGGGAGCGCATCCGGCAGATCGAAGCCAAGGCGCTCCGGAAGCTGCGCCATCCCAGCCGCGCCAAAAAGCTGAAGGACTACCTGGATTGACCCCCTTGCCCTTGTTGCAAGTAGTACAGTTTTTTTCCCTGTGATTTAGAGATATTGACAAGGTCAATCTCCTTGACAGGACAAGACATTTTGTGTAGAATAATAGGAGCTATGATATTATCCGGCGCTCGCCGGATCCAAGGAGGACCCAAATGATCAAACGCTACCTCAGCCTCTTGCTGGCTGTGATTATGATCTTTTCCCTGTTCCTCACGTCCTGCGCCGGCAATACCGCCGAGGGCGAAGAGGGAGAGGAAGCCGCCACGAAGGATGACGACGCCCTGCGCAAATACATCGCCGTCACCGTCTATGGCATCACGGAAGATTCCACCACGGAGCAGGGGCTTGCCGCGGTGGAGGAAAAGATCAGCAATTACTGCGTCGCCCGGTATAAGACCTCCATTGATCTGAGGCTCTTCAAGGAGTCGGAGTACAAGGGCGCGTTGAATTCCCTGTATGACAAATTCGCCGTGCAGGACGAGGAGAACCGTCTCGCGGAGGAAGCGAAGGCGTCCTCTTCCAAGGCGGAGAAGGAACTGCTCCGGAAGATGAGCAAGGAAGAGAGACAGGCATACGCCCAGAAGCAGCGCATCGCGGATAAGGAAGCCAAAGAAGCGGCGGAGCGCGCCAAGGAAGAGGAAGCGAAACTGGTGGAGGAAGGCAAGGATAAATCCGTCGCCGCCGATGAGCTTCAGCTGGACATCCTCTTCATCCCCACCATGGAAGAGTACTTCAACGCTGCGAAGCAGGGCCTGCTCACCGATCTGAAGCCCTTTCTGGACGGCACCAACAAGCTCATCACCGACTACGTATATCCCAGCTTCATCGGCGCCGCCACTATGGAGGGCGCGATCTACGGCATCCCCACCAACCGGGGTATTGAGACCAAAGAGACCTATTTTGTGGTGAACAAAGCCCTGGCGGAAAAATACAACGTGGACTGGAGCGCGGTCCACTCCATCCGGGATCTGGAAGGGGTCTTCCAGCAGGTCAAGGCGAATGATCCCGGCGTGACCCCCATCTACGGGGACTTCGGACCGGAGGACGTCACCTTCTACGCGCCCGCCGGAATGCCCGCGGGGCACTTTATCGCCGTGAACGGCAGCACCCTTCTGGGGGATCCGTTCCACGTCGCCACCCTGGACAAGGAGGATGAAAAGGACACCAGCCAGTATCCCTTCGCCAAGAGCTACACCTCCTCCACCCGGTACAAGGATCACGCATTTCTCCGCTTCGCCCAGTGGAAGAGCGAGTGGCGGCAGGCGGGTTACCTCTCCGACACCAATCAGAATTTCTTCCTGTCCGTTCAGGAATTGAGCCGTGAAGAGCGGCAGGCCCGGGAGGACGAGGGCTATCTCACCGTCCTGTATAAGGGCGCTCCCTTCACGTCGGAGGAAGCGTTGGATCACGGCGTTTTCGCCATTTCCAGCCGTTGCACTCAGCCCGAGCGCGCCATGGAGATCCTCCAGCTTCTCTATACGGATACCACCCTGCACAACCTGTTCGCCTTCGGTGTGGAAGAGACCAACTACGTGGTGAAAAACGACGGCAAGACCGTCACCGTCATCGACGATTCCTACAAGATGGCGCTGGAAAACACCGGCAACACTCTTCTGGGCTATCTGCCGGACACCATGGATCCCGATTCCATTGAGAACGCCAAATCCAAGAACATCAATTCCCGGCTGGATCCCTTTATGGGCTTTTATTACGACTGGACGGATCCCGAGCTGGACGGCTATATGGAGTCTTTCGCCGCCTGGGAGAGCATTGTGGGAGACCGCTTTGACAGGCTGTGCTACGGCATCCCCAACTACCAGGAGGTATACAACGCCCTGATCGAGGACACGAAGGCGGAAAATTTGGAAGGCACATATAAGAGCTATACGAACTTCCGGGACAGCACCACTTTCACCGGTTCCTTCAGGACCCACGTCACCAACCTGATGCAGCTGGATCAGACCACCCACTTCTGGCAGCAGGACCCCCAGGCGCCCGACGCGTAAAGGCGCATAACGTACAACAAAAGAACGCGAATTCAGAATAGCGGATTCACACTACACGGCAAATATTACAGACATACAAAAACCGGGGCTGCTTTCTTCTACAGAAAACAGCTCCGATTTACTATTATGAATTCCTGACTGATTGCGCCGAGTGAGACCGCGTTTTTCTGTTTACGGATGCGTTTTTACGGTTCCAGGATATCGGCGTTGTCCGGCTCCGCCGGCGCCGCCCGGAATTTTTTGAGGGCGCGCTCCAGGTGCGCCACCGCCTCCCGGGCTTCCTCCGGGGCAAGATAGGCGGACAGGCGGACGAAGCGTTCCCCGCTGTAGCCGTACAAGGAGCCGGGGGTCACCACCAGATTGGCTTCCTCCAGGAGCAGGTCAAAAAACTGCCAGGCGCTCATATCCCCGGGACACTGCGCCCAGACGCAGGGGGACGTTCCCTCTCCCACGTGGGGGATAGCCGCCCGAGTCAGTCCTTCGGAGAGGATACGGCTGACCGCCAGCACTTCCTCCCGCGCCGCTTCCCTGCCCGCCAGGGCTTCCTCGGAGAGGAAGCACGCGCCCGCCGCCTGGGAAATGAACGAGGGGGGCGAGCTTACCACGGCGGAGGCACAGAACAGGGCGTTCAGCCGCTCCTCCTGCCGGACCAGGGACTGGGGGATCATCAGACTTGCCGCCTTAAGCTCCGGGGCGCCGAACGCCCGGTCGAAGGAAAAGATCTCCACAGCGCAGTTCCGGGCGCCGGGGATCTCATAGATGGACCGGGGGGCATTGGGGCAAAAGGCGGTAAAGGACGCGTCGAATATCAAAACGCTGCCCCATTCGTTCACCCGGTCCACCAGAGCTTTCAGCGCGTCGGCGCTATAGGCGGCGCCGGTCACCAGATTCGGGGAGGACAGACAGATCAGGTCCGCCCGTTCCTCCGGCAGGGGCAGAAAATCGTTCTCCGGCATCGCCCGGAGAAAGCGCAGGTTGCGGCCGGCGCCCCGGTGAAGGGTCGTCAGATACGGCTCCCCGGGATCCGGGAGCAATACGTCGTTCTCCCGGTCGAACAGGCGGGAAAAGGCGCTATGGGCACTCTCCGCCCCCGGAAAGAGAAAGATCTCGCTCTCCGCCGCTTCCACGCCCAGGCGGCGCAGACGCTCCGCCAGGGCGGCGCGCACGGAGCGATAGCCGAATACGGGGCTGTCCAGGTGGGTGCCGAAGGGCGTCACAACGTCCCTCAACGCCGACTCCATACGTTCCCTGACCGCGTCCGGCAGGGGGCGCGCCATCCAGGGGCGATCCAGATGGATCAGAGTTTCCGAGGGGTACTTCCCGCGGAATTCCTCCACCCGGTTCTTCACCGTGGCGGCGCTGCCCGGCAAAAGCTTGATCCCTTCGTTCAGTTTCATAAAAGCTCCCTTTACTTTATGATCTCGTTCACCAGCCCCACCAGGGTGATGGCGGGGACCACCGTCATACCGCCGCCCCGCCCGGGGATGGAATCGGTCAGGAATCCGGCGGCGCTGCCGTTCTCGGTGATCACCAGCGCCCCGTTCAGGGTGGGATCGTAGGGAATGGAGGTATAGAGGATGGGAATGCTCCGGTTCTCCTCCCCGACGGGGAGCATAACGCTCTCCGCGGTGCTCACCGCCGTGCCCGCCTGGGTCAGCCCGTAGAGGGATCCCCGGGAGACGGCACCCACGCCGTAGAGGGTCTGTCCCCGGCGGATGATGCTGTTTTTCAGGACGATACTGTGATAGCTGTACCGCTTATCCAGGTGAAGGATGGTGATCCCCAGGGAGGGGATGTGGTCCACCACCTCCGCCGGGGCGACGGTACCGTCCCCGCTGTAAACGGTGACGGACACGGGTTCCTCCTTCATGAGGAATTTGTGGCAGACGGCATAGCCCTCCTCGTTGATCACAAAGCCGCTGCCCCGGGTCACGCCGGTCTCGCTCCGCACTTCCACGGCGATCAGGCATTCCTCCGCCGCGGCGACGGCGTTTTCCGGGGAGATCGGCTGATCATTCACCACGGGCAGGGTGACCTTCCCCGCTCCTTCCGGACCCGCGGTGTTTCCCTCGATGAAAAAGCTGCCGCGGAACAGGGTGATCAATCCCACCACGGACAGCAGGAACAGCAGAAGATACAGCGCCGCCAAAGCGGACGTCTGCAGGGGATGCCTGGTCCGTCTCTCATAGTTGTGACGCGCCAGATAGCCGCCGTAGCTGGCGGGCTGTTCCTCTTGTCTGTTTTTTTCTTCCGTATTCATACCGAACCTCTCACTTGTTCAATGGCAAGGTAAAAACAAATTCCGTCCACTCGCCCTTCTGACTGGTCACCCAGATCTCTTCTCCGTGGGCGTCGATGATGCTCTTGGCGATAAAGAGACCCAGCCCAACGCCGCGGCTCCGGCTCCGGCTGCTGTCCAGCTTGTAGAACCGGTCGAACAGGTGCGGCAGATCCTCCGCCGGGATCCCCTCGCCGGTGTTGCGAATGGAGAAGATCGCTTTTTTATCCTGCTCCCGGATCCGGATGGTGATCTCCCCCTCCGCCGGCGTGAATTTGGCGGCGTTGTCCACCAGGTTGAAGATGACCCGGTGGACGGCGTCCTTATCCGCGAGGACCAGGAGTTTTTCCGGCCGGGCATCGAACTTCACCCGGGCGCGCATCTCCTCCAGGATCGATTCAAAGGATAAAAGGGCCACCCGCGCCAGCTCGCACAGATCCACGGCGCGCATCTCGTAATGCTGCTTGTCCCCCCTCAATCGGGTGGCTTCCAGCAGGGTGTCCACCATACGGGACAGGCGCTGTGTTTCGTTCAGGATCACCCGGAGGTAGTGCTTTTGCTTTTCCGGGGGGATGCGGTCCTCCAGTATATTCTGCGTGTAGCCGCCGATGGCGGTCATGGGGGTGCGCAAATCATGGGACACGTTGGCGATGAAGGTCTGGTGATCCTTCTCGTTTTGCTCCAGGCGCTTCGCCATTTCATTGAAGGTAACCATCAGGGCGTCCGCCTCGCCGTTGCCCCGCTCCGGGAGCTTGTAGGAGAAATCGCCCCGGGCGTAGAAGGACGCCGCCTCAGACAGCAGTCGAAGCGGGCGGTTCGTCATCCGCCCCATAAAAAAGAAGGTGATCAGGGTGATCAGGATCACCGTCCCGGTCACCACGAAAAAGCCCAGCATCAGGCGCTGGAGAAAGATGTCCACCGCCGTCACGTCCGACACGGCGAACGCCATCGCCACTATGCGCGTCTCCCCGTTTTCTTCCGCCTTCTCCATAGGGATGCCCCGCACGGTCTCGTTGTGATCCAGAAGTCCGCCCAGGTCGTTTTCAAAGAAGGGATCGTCCCGGTCCGACAGGGCTAATTCTATCACCGACGCGGGCAGGATCTCCCCCGGGGGCAGGATCTCTTCGTCGGAGGAGAGCAGGATCTTTCCCTTCTCATCCGTCACCAGGAGAAACAGGTTCTCCTGCTCCGCCCGGGTCGCCACGGTGGTTTTCAGGATCTCCCGGCGGTCCGTCAAAAGCCTGTCCAGGTCCACCTCGTCCAGCACCATATAGTCCGTAATGGCGTGGGCGAGGTTCTGGGCGTACATTTCCATATGGTTCCGCTTGAAGGAGCGGGCGAAGGTATCGGCGCTCACCGAGGTATAGCCCACCAGGGTGGCGAACGCCAGCAGGACCACCGCGAAAAACAGGGAATAATAACGCAGAAAAAACGGTTTTCTCATAGTTTTGTTACGATTTCTTCACAGAAAAAGCCCGCGGAAGCGGGCTTTTTTTCTTATAGCACTTCAAATTTGTATCCGACGCCCCAGACCGTTTTCAGGATCCACTTATCGCTGACCCCTTCCAGTTTTTCCCGAAGCCGTTTCACGTGGACGTCCACCGTGCGGGAATCGCCCAGATAATCAAAGCCCCAGACCTGATTTAAGAGCTGATCTCGGGTGAAGACGCGGTTGGCGTTGGACGTGAGAAAATACAGAAGCTCCAGTTCCTTGGGAGGAACGTCCACCACTTTTCCCTTGAGCTTGAGTTCGTACTTCTGCTTGGAGATCTCCAGATTGTCAAACCGGATCACCTCGTCGGTATTGAAGCTGTCCCGGGCGTTATACCGGCGCAGCACCGCCTTGACGCGGGCTTCCACTTCCTTCATATCGAAGGGCTTGACCATAAAGTCATCCGCGCCCAGTTCCAGTCCCAGCACCTTGTCGAACACTTCGCCCTTGGCGGAGAGCATAATGATGGGCTTGGCGCTCTGCTCCCGGATCTCCCGGCAGACCTGCCAGCCGTCCTTCCGGGGAAGCATAATATCCAGCAGTACCAGATCCGGTTCGTAGGTACGGAAGGTATCCACCGCCTCGGCGCCGTCGCCGGCGGTCTTCACGTCATACCCCGCCTTGGAGAGGTAGATCTTGAGTACCTCGCAAATATTCAGGTCGTCATCAACGATCAGGATCTTCGTTGCCATAATCTTCCCTTTCTTGCCTCGGAGCGTCAAATTCGGTCATCTTTCCACCGACTATCATCTATTTTATCATAGAATTTGAGTAAAAGCAAGAGCAAAATGCCGCCGCCGATCAGCCACAACAGGGAAACGTGGACCCGAAGGGTGTTGTGGTTGATGCGAGCGACATATTTATTTGTAGGGGCGATGCTCGCATCGCCCGCCGGATGGGCAGCGCAATAGCGCTTTGAGAACATCTCTGTGACCGCGCGATCTAACAGATTTGTCTCCTCCTCTTTTGACCCGGTCTTGCCGTCTCCGACGCGGGAGCTGCGAGCAGCTCCCCTACGGTAGATTTGGAATTGTCGAGCAGCCACAACAGAGCTTCGGTTTTGTTACATAGTGATGTCGGCGCAAAGCGCCTGGTGATGCGTCCCGCAAAGGCGGAACATGATGTGTCAGATCGTTGCCCTGACGTGGGTAAGGGGGAAAGGCGGCGCGGGAAAGGAAAAATGCTAAATGCGACGGGAAACTTGACAGGAAGAAACGCGGCGGGGTATAATGACAGAAAGCTCCGGTGCCGCCCTCTCTGACAGACGGCGGAGGACAGTCCGGCGCAATGACAGGAGACCAGTTATGGACAAACGGGTTCTATTGATCGTCAATCCCTTTTCCGGCAAACTGCAGGCGAAGAATGAATTGATGCGGATCGTCAAGACCCTTTGCGACGCGGATTTTTCCGTATCCATCCACATCACCCGCTGCCGCAAGGACGCCACCCGCGTCACCGAAGAGCGGGCAAAAAATTTTGATACGGTCATCGCCTGCGGCGGAGACGGAACTTTGAATGAAGTGATGACGGGGGTCATCCGCTCCGGCTACACCGGCGAAGTGGGCTTTTTGCCCGCGGGTACCACCAACGACCTCGCCGCCACCTTGAAACTGCCGAGAAACCTGGTCAAAGCCGCGGAACTGATCACCTACGGGGCGGTGCGTCCCGTG
The DNA here is from genome assembly GCA_017959745.1 of Clostridia bacterium. Classification (GTDB taxonomy): domain Bacteria; phylum Bacillota; class Clostridia; order Oscillospirales; family SIG627; genus RGIG5579. The sequence continues at coordinate 3,731 of JAGDAA010000108.1, read as the reverse complement.
GATTACGGCAGCTTCAATAAAAATCAGTTTTTCGCCTACATCGCCTCCTTCGGCGCCTTTACCGAAACCAGCTACAACACGGATCAGAAGGCGAAGAACGTATGGGGACACCTGGCGTACCTGGCGGAGGGCATCGGTTCCGTGGGCACCATCCGCCCCTACAATCTCACCGTCACCTGCGACGGCGAGCGGGTCTCCGGGAGCTTCGTCTTCGGCGCCGCCGCCAACTCCCTGTCCATCGGCGGCATCGTAAAATTGAAGCCGGAGGAAGTGGACCTGACGGACGGGATGCACGAGCTGCTCCTGGTCCGTACCCCGGAGATGCCGGGGGACCTGAGCGCCACCATCGGCAGCATCCTGGCGGAGGATTTCGATCCGGAGCACGTGATCCTGCTGCGAGGAAAGCGGATGGAATTCCACTGCCGGGAGGAAGTGCCCTGGTGCCTGGACGGTGAATTTGCCGGAAAATGCAAAACCGCTTTGATCGAGACCCTGCCGGAGCGTCTTCGGATCATTCGGCCCTAAAGGAGTTATTATGCTGCTGGAATTAAGACAAGTCTGTAAGCAATACAACAACGGAAACGTGGTCATACGGGATCTGAACGCCGATCTTCCGGAGGGCAGGATCTTAGGTCTCCTGGGCCCCAACGGGTGCGGCAAGACCACCCTTATCAAGATGATCTCGGGGCTTCTGCCCGTCACCTCCGGCTCCATCCGTATCGACGGGCGCCTGCCGGGTCCGGACAGCGCGGGGATCATTTCCTACCTGCCGGAGCGCCCCTATTTTGATCCCGTTATGAAGGCCTCGGAGCTTTTGGACTATTTTTCCGATTTTTACCCGGACTTTCACCGGGACACGGCGGAGCGGCTTTTATCCGATCTTAAGATCGATCCGAAAAGCCGGATGAAAACCCTGTCCAAGGGGAATCGGGAAAAGGTGCAGCTGGCGCTGGTGATGAGCCGGCAAGCCAGGCTGTATCTGTTGGACGAACCCATTGCCGGGGTGGATCCCGCCAGCCGGGACTACATCCTCGAGACCATCGTAGGGCAGTACAACCGGGGGGCGTCCGTGGTGATCTCCACCCACCTCATCCGGGACGTGGAAACGATCCTGGACGAATTTGTCTTCATGGGCTACGGCGGCGCCGTGATGGCGGCGGGAGACGTCCGGGAGACCCGGGCGCGGGAAGGCAGGAGCCTGGATGAACTGTTCCGGGAGGTATTCAGCTATGTTCCGCAAAGTTTTTAAGTATGATTTTCGCGCCATGGGGAAATTTCTCCTGCTGGCGCCGGCGATCTGGGCGCTGAACCTCGCCGCGGCGGGACTGATCCGTCTGTTGGATCTTCCGTTTATGACGGAATACATTTTCCCGGAGCTGATCGCGGGGGCGACCGTATTCTTCTGCCTCGCCGCCGTGGGCTTTTTCCCGGTGGGGATCCTGATTTTGTGCCTCAGGCGCTACTATAAGAACTTCTTTTCCGACGAGGGATATCTCACCTTCACCCTCCCGGTGAGCCGGGAGACCCTGTTGTGGTCCAAGACTGTCAGCACCGGCGCGGTGTGCGTTCTCGCGGGCGTTGCCGAGCTGATCGCGGGGCTGATCTTCATCCTGACGATCCCGGACGGGACGAGCTTTTTCGTCGAGCTGTTCCGGGACCTGATAAGCGCCTTCTCGGAGCCGGGATTCACCCTCTTCGTTGTCCTATTATTCTTCAACTTCGTTGTCACCCTGGCGGACGAGATCGCCACCCTGCATTTTTCCATAACGCTGGGGCATATGGTCGCCAAGAAGCACAAGATCCTCGCCGCCTTCGGACTGTGGTACGCCATCAACTTCGGCAAGCGGCTGGTCACCCAGGGATTTTCCCTCCTTTTCCTCTTCGCGATCTTTTCCGCGCCCGACGGCGCCCTGACCGCGCTGAACGGGGTCATGATCCTGTTCCTGCTCCTGCGGAGCGGAAGTTTTACAGGATTCTATTTCGGAAACCGGCACTTGCTGAAAACACGCCTTGCCCTGGGATAAAGGGCCGAAAATCCCTTCCGACAAAGAAAAGGAGAAAGCATTATGGCAGAAGCAGAGCGAATCACTCCGGTGGAGCGGTTTTTTCGCTGGGTCGAAAAAATCGTCCGCACCGTGGTCGGCTTTTTTCTGCGCCTGATCCGGGTGGAGCTTACCGAGAAGCAGTGGGCGGCTTTTTTGCAGTTCGTCCGCTACTGCGTGGTGGGTCTTGCCAATACCGTCGTCAATCTGTTGTTCAATTACCTGACCCTGTGGCTCCTGGAGAAAACGGGGTGGAACGGCGCCATCGGCGGCGTGGAGGGCTTCAACCGCCACCTGGGGACCGCCGCGGGCTTTGTCGCCTGTTGTGTCAACTCCTACTTTTTCAATTCCCGCTACACCTTCGATGTGGATGAAAAGCAGTCCTTCTCCCAGCACTTCAAAGCCCTTCTCAAGGTGATGGTCTCCTATAGCTTTGCGGTCCTGTTTTTGGGCTGGGCGCTGAACATCCTGTGGGTTTCCGTCGGGCTCAATTCCTTCCTGGGCGCCTTGATCAACGTGATCGTGGGCATTCCCATCAACTTCGTTCTCAACAAATTCTGGGCGTTCAAGTAAAATCAGAAACCCGGGATCGAAAGCAAAAAAAGCACCGCCCCGAATCGGTGATTCGGGGCGGATTTTTTACTCTTTACTCGTTGGCTTCCAGGATGACCTCGTTGTGCTCCAGGACCTGTCCCGCCGACAGGACCCGGTATTCCAGATGGATCCGGGCGCCGCTTTCCCGCTGTTCTACGTTCAGGCGCAGGGTCTCATAGACCAGGGAAAAACCGTAAGGATCCTTCCGATCCGAAACGTAGGACTCCCCCTCCCGCAGGATGATCACGTCCTCCGGGTTGGGTCCCACGCCGGTGATCGCCAAAACGCCGTTTTCATAATAGCGGTAGCTGAGGATCTGTCCCGGGGTGCCGGTGATCTCCGTTTCCGCGAAGCTGATGCCGAAGCTCTTTTCGGCAAAGCGGAGAAAGACGCCCACGGCGTCGGTGACCGCGTGAAACCACGGCCCCTCTCCTCCCTTTTTCACCAGCTCCGGCAGGGAGAATCCCGCCCGTTCCGCCGCCTCTCCGAGGTCGGGCAGAAAGTTCTGGATCACGTTGTAATGCTGGATCACTTCCAGGGTGATGCGCGCCATTCGCCCGCCTCCTTTCCGCTGATTGGAAAACAAGTATAACAGAAAGCTTTTGCCTTGTCAAATCCCTTTTTTTATGATAGAATACCGGCAGAAAAAGATAGGAGGTGCGCTTATGATCCTGATCATCGCGGAAAAGCCGCGGCTCGCCCGGAACATCGCCGAGGCGGTAGGCGCAACTCTTCGTCGGGACGGGTTCCTGGAAGGCGGCGGGTACTGTGTGACCTGGGCGTTCGGGCACCTGTTTTCTTTATGCGACGTGGAAGAATACACCGGGGGCGAACGGGGCGGCAAATGGACCATGGAAAACCTGCCCTGCTTCCCGGAGACCTTCCGTTTCCGGCTCCGGGAAAACGAGCAAAAGCAGGTGGATCCCGGGGTACAAAAGCAGTTTGAGACCATAAAGTCCCTCCTTGCCCGGGCGGACCTGGAAAAGGTGGTCAACGCGGGGGACGCGGACCGGGAGGGAGAGATCATCGTCCGCATCGCCGTCCGGGAAGCGGGCGGGACGGACAAGCCCTTTCTGCGCCTGTGGCTCCCGGATC
>JAGDAA010000107.1 GCA_017959745.1 Clostridia bacterium | reverse complement strand
TGGACTTGTGGGAATCGTAGTCCTTGCGGAACACCAGGTATTTCAAGTGACGATCCTTGTCGATGATGGGCAGGGAGTTCAATTTGTGATCCCAGATCACGTCGTTGGCGGCCTTCAGGGAGATGCCCTCCTGTGCCACCACCAGGTCCGCGAAGGGCGTCATGAAATCCTTGACGGGGGTGGAAAGATCCATGCGGGAAACCCGGTAATCACGCCCGGTGACGATGCCGCACAGAACGCCGCCCGCGCTCCCGTCCTCGGTGACCGCCATGGTGCTGTGCCCCATTTTTTCCTTCAATTCGATCACTTCCGCCAGGGTGCTGTCCGGGCGGAGATTGGAATCGCTCTCCACAAATCCCGCCTTATGGTTCTTCACTTTTTCCACCATGGCTGCCTCATTTTCCACAGACTGGGAGCCGTAGATGAAAGAAACGCCGCCCTCCTGCGCCAGGGCGATGGCGAGGCGCTCCCCGGAGACCGACTGCATAATGGCGGAGACCAGGGGGATGTTCATGGTCAGCGCGGGCTCCTCGCCCCGACGAGATTTCACCAAAGGGGTCTTCAGATCCACGTTGGCGGGGATGCATTCCGAAGAGGAATAGCCGGGGACGAGCAGGTATTCGTTGAAGGTGTGACAAGCTTCCGGATAGTAAAACGCCATAATGATCTCCTTTTCGTTTGTTTCAGAAAGAGAGCCGCGAAGGCGGCTCTCCCTTTGTTCATTCGTTCGACGTCTGATTGGACTCGGCTTTTCCGGCGGCGCGGCGCGCCAGAGCTTTGCGGATCTGATCCACGATAACTTTCGCCAGAAGGGCAAACAATGTACCCAGAACGGCGCCGGCGATCACGTCCGTGACGTAATGCACGCAGACGTAAAGCCGGGAGAAGGCGATGATAAACGCCAGCGCCAGAGCGCCGGAGCCCCATTTCCTGTTCCACAGGAACAGACCCACTGCCGCCTCGAAGGACGCCAGGGTGTGCCCGGAGGGAAATGAGAGATCCGACTCTTCGGCGACCAGGAGGCGCAGGGGTCCTTCTTCATACAATTGGCGATACAGAACGTAAGGACGGGTGCGGGCGATGACGTTTTTGAGGATCCCGTTGCCGAAGATCAGTCCCAGTAAAAGGGCTATGCCCATGGTCCACCCGATCAATGCCGCCTTGGGATACAACGCGCGCCACCGGGAGGGCAATTTTACCGAAAGGGGTCTGATCTTCCCCGCCAGGGAAAAGAGTATGAAAGAAACGGAGACAACGATCATAAACCACCCCTTGTCCGCCAAATGGGTGACGGCGGGAAGCACCGCGTCAAAGAAGGGGTTTGCCAAATGCTCCTGAATCCATTGCAGAATGCTCAGGTCCCAGTTATCCACCGATCCGAAGGACACGGCGAACAGGAAGGGCAGAAAAGCAGCCATCAACGTCATTTCTTTTTTCTCACTTTATCCAAGAATCATGCGGTCAAAGATGCGGAAGGTCCCGTTCACCTTGTGCAGGAACACCGTCATGATCATGTGATCCCGGTATTCCGCGCCGCCCCTGACCAGGACCTGGGTCATGTCCACCTTGCAGGAGATCACGTCGTCGCTGTAGGCGTAGAACTGATCGATGGTCTCGTTCTCAAAGCGGTAACTGCTGGGGGTAATGACCCATTGCTGGGGATTCAGGCGGGTGTTGCGATAGAACAAACTGCCGGTGTCGAAGTACTTCGCCACCTCCCCGATCTCGCCGGCGTCCTGGATGTAGCAGGCGTACGCCTCCATGCCCTTTCGCACAAAGTCCGCGTACTCCTCCCTAAGATCGGCGCGATACTGCAGATCTACCCGATAGGAGCCGTCCTCCTCCCGCTCAAGTTTTAAGAGATTTCCGTTGGCGTCTGTGCAGGCGACCTGACCGTCCCGGTACAAGCCGTCCACACGGTACTGATCGAAATAGATGCCGGGCGTGCCTTCCGGCAGGAAGGCGTTGTTAGGGGATTCCTCCGTGGAAACGATGTAACTGTCGGGAACGGGTCTGTCATTCAAAGTCAGAGCGGTGCCGCGGGGCACGGTGACGGTCACGGACTTGGATCCCTCCAGGAACATCTCCAGCGATTCGAGTTTCCAGCCGCGGAACCCGAAGCCCAGGTCCTCGTCCGAGTGGACGAGGGTCATGGTCGCGATCTTCCGGGTGACGTCGCGGACGGGGCGAACGCCTTCCGTACTCATCTCCTCACGGATCGGATCGGCATAGCCCACGTTGTACCGCACCTTGCCTTCCTCGGTGCTGGCGGGGAAATAGATCAGTTCCTTGCCCTTTCCCTGCTCCCGCAGTGCGGCGGAAACGGTGGCGGGATCTTCAAAGCCGTCCACCTCGAAGCCGCAAAGTTTGAACGCCTCCGAAAAGTCCCCGTCGGAAAAATAGCGATTGAACACCACCGCCGCGGCGTGTTCGGAATAAGATGCTTCTGCGGCTGTCAGGAAGCGGCCCAGGATGACCAGACCGACGATGAGCGCCGCGCACAACAGCACCGAGACGGCGCCGAAGATCCACCAGAAGACCGGTTTTCCCTTCGGCTTGACCTTGACGGGAAGCTGAACGGGTTCCTGGGGACGTACGCTTCGCAGGGTGCGGCTCTGTCCGTTGTTATCCATTGTTCTGCGCCTCCCCCACGACAAAATAGGTAGGAATGGTACGGGGCTTGGTAAACGCCTTGTACTTATTGATCAGTCCCTGCCGCTGATATTCATCCAACTGGGACACGTCATAGTGATACAGATCGTAGTAATTGCGGTAGTACATCATGGCGGAGGAGCCGCCGTCCAGCATGCCTGCCGAAACGGCGCCGTACTCCAGAAGGAGGTTGATACAATCGTCGTAAGTGGCGCCGAGGGACTGAGCGGTGCGCCCGTCGGTCACCAGAAGGATCACCGTGCCGTCCGCCCGCTGGGCGATGCAGGTGCGCTGAGCGACGCCGGTATTACCGGGCGCGTAGTGGCAGGTCACGTTCGATCCGTCGTTGGTGATGAGCGCGTTGCCCGTCTGGAAACTCACGCCGTCCCGAATGCCCAGTTCCGTCGCGCGCTCCAGGGACATACCCTCGCTGACCACCAATTTGTTGTCTTTATCAAAGCCCATGAAGGTCTTGCCGGTGGAACCGGAATAGCGCGAGCCGCGGGAGAAGGTCAGCCCCATGGGCAAATCGCCCGTGCCCATGCCGCCTACGTCGCTGAATTCACCGCCGTTGATGGCGGCGACGGCGCCGTACTTCTCCGCGATGCCGAAGATCTTCATGCCGCCGGAACGCCCCGCCTTGTAGTCGGCGCCCCAACCCACGAAAACCCGGGAGGGATCACGAACCAGAAGCACGTACGCCTTAAAGGTGGGTTTGGCGACAGTCTCGAAACGGATCCCATCGATGGCGGTCGCCCACTCGTCTTCCGACTCGGCATTTCCCTGCCCGCCGGGCTTGACGTCGTCCAGATTCATAACGGAACTGATCTTGATCTTGGATCCGTAGACGATCTCGTTCACAAGTTTTTTATCCAGGAACAAACCGGGGAGCCATTTGGTGGCGCTGGCGTTCTTGGCGGACTGGACCAGGGTGTTCCGCAGCGTGGTGCCGTGTATGTTTTCGCTCACGATCACCGGCTCGGTCTTACCGTCCTCCACGTCCACGACGACGGAGACCTTCACGTCCCGCTCCTTCAAAAGCACGTGGCAGGTAATGACAGCCCCGATCAGGATGAAAGCAATCAGGGAGAAAAAGCACAGACAAATGCGCCCTATGACGCGGCGGCGCACGGCCTTTTTGTACGCCTTGCCCACCATGGCGCGGGGCTTGTCTTTCTTTCCTTTTTCCTCCGGCTTTTCATCGGCGGTTCCCGTGACGCTGCGCACGGCGCGACGGCGCACGGCGGTCCTGACGGCGCCCGGGCGGTCCTCCTGAAGAATGAGATCCGCCTCCGTCTCCCTTTCGGCGGGATCGGATCCCGCCTGTTCCGGCGCACCGAAAAACCGCGCCTCGGAAGGGCGCGTTTTCTCCTTGCCGGGCACGGCTTGTGCCGTCTCTTGGATGTTGTCCGTTTCGTTCTGCGGGATCAAATTGGGATCGTTCACTGTATTCTCCATGTTGACGGGCGACGCCCGTTGATTTCGTCGAAAAGCGCCGGGAAAACGGCGGGAATGGTTGCATAAATAATATTAAATT
>JAGDAA010000106.1 GCA_017959745.1 Clostridia bacterium | reverse complement strand
GTACTGGGTGTAGTGCACGTCGCGGACCTCGAAAGAGGCGCGGTCCCGGGACAGACCGCCCGGACCCAGCGCGGAAAGACGCCGCTTGTGGGTCAATTCCGACAGAGGGTTGTTCTGATCCATAAACTGGCTCAAAGGGGAGGAACCGAAGAATTCCTTCACCGCGGAGACCACAGGGCGCACGTTGATCAGCGCCTGGGGGGTGACGGATTCGGTATCCTGAATGGTCATACGCTCCTTGACGATCTTGTCCATACGGGCAAAACCGATGCGCATCTGATTCTGCAGAAGCTCGCCCACGCAGCGGAGACGCCGGTTGCCCAGGTGGTCGATATCGTCATCGGTGCCGATGCCGTGGGACAGCGCCAGAAGATAGTTCACGGAAGAAAGGATGTCTTCCTTGGTGATGGTCTTGGGGACCAGCTCATCCTTGCGCTCTTTGATTTTCTTGATGATATCCGCGTCCTTCTTGGAGGAGGAAAGGATCTCCTGCAGGACGTCCAGGACCACCATTTCCTTCAGCCCGGTCTCCTTTAAGACCTTGGCGGAGAGGTACTTGGCGGGGGAGACCATCCCGTTGGTAAAGACACGGACCTTGGCGCCGTCCTCGGCGAGGAGGACCAGCTCGGTGACGCCCAGCCCGTCCAGGGACTCGGCCTCTTCCCGGGTCAGGATCGCGCCTTCTTCAAAGACCACTTCCCCCGTGGTGCGGGACACGGCGGGAGACGCCAGCTTGAAACCGGCGACACGGCGCGCCAGGGACAGCTTTTTGTTGTATTTGTAGCGACCCACGGCGGAGATATCGTAGCGCCGGGGATCAAAGAACATATCGTACACCATCTGCTGGGCGCTTTCCACCAGGGGCGGATCGCCGGGACGCAGACGGCGGTAAAGCTCTTTCAGCGCCTCTTCATAGGCGGTGGTGTTGTTGTCCCGGGCGGTGCCGGTGATGCCGTCCTTCTCCATAGTGAGCAGGAGCATAGCGTCGTCCCCGAACAGCTGCCTCAATTCGTCATCCGTGGAAACGCCCAGGGAGCGGATCAGGATGGTGACGGGCATTTTCCGGTTCTTATCGATACGGACGTAAAAGATCTCGTTCTGATCCGTCTCGTACTCCAGCCAGGCGCCGCGGTAGGGGATGACGGTAGTAGCGTAGGTGGTGCGGTCCGCCTTCTCGTGCACCTTTTCATAATAGATGCCCGGGGAGCGGACGATCTGGGAGACGATGACGCGTTCCGCGCCGTTGATCACGAAGGTGCCGTTTTCCGTCATCAGGGGGAAGTCGCCCATAAAGACTTCCTGCTCCTTGATCTCGCCGGTGAGTTTGTTGGTCAGGCGAACGCGGACCTTCAGCGGAACGGCGTAGTTCACGTCCCTCTCCTTGCACTCCTCGATGGAATACTTGGGCGTATCCTCCACCTTGTAGTCCACGAAGTCGATGAACAGATTCCCCGAATAGTCCTCAATGGGCGACACGTCCCTGAGGACGTCCATCAACCCTTCTTTGATGAACCAGTCGTAAGAATCCTTTTGGATCTCGATGAGGTTCGGGAGTTCCAACGGTTCGTCGCTCTTGGCGAAACTGTACCGCAGGGTGGTCCCGCACTTCTGGGGCTTTGTCATCAACATAACGCTAAAACCTCTCCTTTGTTTTTATTTTCCGACGCGGAAAGGGGTTTTTCCGGAAAGCGCCGGAAGAACGATCCATGGATGAAATTTTACAAATAACTGCGGAAAAAGTTTACAAAAATTTCCCATTTGTTCGGAGCAAATTCACACTTTTCCCGGCTATTTGCGCCTTCCCCTCCATTTTAGTACAGTCTAAGATAATAGCAAATTTTTCCGGGCTTGTCAAGGGGGCATTTTCTGTTTTTTTCGATTTTTTTCATGGATGATAGCGTAAAAAAATCCGCCTTCCGTTAC
>JAGDAA010000105.1 GCA_017959745.1 Clostridia bacterium | reverse complement strand
AGGCGTCCACCACTACTTGCCAGGTTCTTTCATCCATTGCGTCGTCGCTTGATTTGCCTTGGCTTGTCGGTCTTTGCGCCGCCTGAGCCTGTCATCCGGAACGGAGCCGAAAGATCTCCGTTGTGGTTGCGGAAAGGCTCCTGTCTTCTTGTAGGGGCGATGCGTCAGCCCAATCCCCACGAACCTTGGCAAGCTCGGTTAGTGGGGTCCCCGGGCGGCATCGCCCGCCGGGCGGACAGTGCAACTGCGGTTTGAATATAACTCTGTGACCGCGCGATCTAACAGATTTGCCCCCTCTTCTTTGACCCGATCCCCGTCTTCGACGCGGGAGCTGCGAGCAGCTCCCCTACGGTAGATTTGAGGCGCAGGATCAACCACGACGGCTTTTCGTTAATATCGGATTTAATCAGTGGCTACTTTGTGGGAAGTCCTTTCCGCGCGGAAAAGGCGTAGGCGCCCTTTGTCAAAGGCGAGGCGTCGCCCGGTGACGGGCGGCGCAGAGTCGCAGGCAAAGAAGCCGTAGCCGGGGGTCCCCCGGCAAGAACGCGAAGAGTTCTTGTTGGGGGAGAAGGAGCCGCCGGGCGATTCATCGAGCAAGCTGCGCGCAAGCGCGGATTGCGAGATCTTAGCCCGCGCGGCGACGCGTTAGCAGCCGCTCGCCCAGGCGGGCTGGGTCAGGTCCGCCTCAAAGTAGGTGACGCTCATCAAAGCGAGCGTTCCGTCCTGACGGGCCTCTTCCAGAATGCGGTTGATCTCCGCCAGAAGCGTGGCGCTGTCCTCCCCCTTCTTCACGGGGATCACCGTCTGTTCGCCGGGCACCTCGCCGGCGATCATCAAGGGGCTGTCCGGATGCTCCTTCAAATAGGCTTCCACGGTGACCCGGGCGTTGAGGGTGGCGTCCACCCGCTTGTCGATCACCAGGTTCAGGGTATCCGTGAGGCTGTCCACCGGCACAACGGTGGCTTCCGCTTCCGCCGCCATGGCGGCGTATGTGGAGGACGCGGTATTGGCGGTGGTCTTGCCCTTCAGATCGTTCAGGGTCCGGATGGAGGTATTGTCCTTCCGGGTCACGATCACCGCGCCGGTATACACGTAGGGGGTGGAAAAATCGTATTTCTCCGCCCGCTCCTCGGTACTGCCCACACCGTTGCAGGCAATATCAAAGCGGCCGGCGTCCACGCCCGCCAGGATGGAATCCCAGGCGGTTTCCTCAAACTTTACGTCAACGCCCAATCCGTCGGCGATGAGCTTGGCAAGCTCCACGTCGAAGCCCACCAGCTGATTCTTGTCATCGTGATAGGTCCAGGGGGACCAGTCCCCCTCCGTCGCCACGGTGATATAGCCCCGCTCCCGGATCCGGGCGAGCAGGTCCTTGGAAGCCTCTTCCGCCCCGGCGGTCTCACTGATCGCGGGCGCTTGCGCGCCGCCGCAGGAAACGAAGAGGGTTCCCACCATTACCAGCGCCAGTAAAAGCGCCAAAAATCGACTAAGTTTTTTCATTTCTGTTATCTCCTTTGCAGCGTTCGAGCCGTACGACGGCGCCGCACGGCGGATTTTTCCGGATTTCAACGGGGCGGGAAGCGCGTGTCCATACACGCTTCCCTCACCAGGATCTGTTCAGGGCTCTGAAAACGGAGACCCCCAATACCGCGGCGAGAATGGCGACAAGGACGCCCAGAATGATGCCGATGAGCACCTTACACCAAAAGCCCCGGGCAAAATTCCGCCGGGTGATATTGTTGTTGTCGACGGCGTGAACGATGGCGACGATCCAGCCGAAGGGAACGAGGGAATAGAGGAGCGAGTACCCCGCGTACGCCCAGGCGCCCATGGGCTTGAACCTGGGATCCCCCACGTAGGTGTCGGGGGCGACGGGCGGGACGGCGGGCGGCTGATACGCGCTCTGCTGATACGCCTGTTGGTAGGGGACCTGCCCGCTGTTTTGAGAAAATCCGTTCTGATTGTTCTGATCCATATCGTTCCTCCCTGATATCAATAGCCGGTACTGCCTAATGAATCATCGTTTTCCACCCAGTCCGCGACGGGGATGGTCCGGTAATTCTCCTTATCGTCCCGAATGACCACCTTTTCGATGCCGGCGTTGATGACCATCCGCTTGCACATCTGACAGCAGGAGCCGTTCTGCACGTAGGCGCCGCCCTGGGTGAGGTCCAGCCCCACCAGGTACAGGGTCGCCCCCAGCATTTCCTCCCGGCTGGCGTTGATGATGGCGTTTGCCTCCGCGTGGACGCTGCGGCACAGTTCATACCGCTCGCCCCGGGGGATTTTCAATTCCTCCCGAAGACAGGTCTTCATATCACAGCAGTTTTTCCTGCCCCGGGGCGCCCCCACGTAGCCCGTGGAGACAATGGCGTCGTTCTTCACGATGATGGCGCCGTATTTCTTCCGGATGCAGGTGCCCCGCTGCGCCACCGCCTCGGCGATGTCCAGGTAATAATTATCCTTACTGGTCCGCATAGCCTCGCTCCTTTCGGGAATGCTGAAAATCGTTAGCCAATGATGGTTGATAACTGAAGACTGAAGACTGAAAAATGAAGAATTATGGTTGAAAACCGCCGGGCGGTTTTCTTCCGCGTTCTTTACGGTTTCAGCTTTCGGTTTTCCTTGCGGCGCCCGCCGCTAATTCTCGTAGGTAGCCAAAACCCGGCGGGCGGCTTCGGTCTTGGTGATGCGCATGGTCATCGCCTGCTGTTCCAGGTACTTGTGCGCCCGCTCCTCGGTGAAGCCCAGGGTGCGGCAAAGCACCGCCTTCGCCCGGTTCTGGAGCGCCATATCCTCCAGCTTTTTCCGCAGAACCGCCTTTTCCCGGGTCAGACCGGACAACAGCGCCTTGGTGACCGCCACGTGGCGGGCGACGGCGGCAAGCTCCGCGGGGACCTCCGCCGGGACGGCGTAGACCGACGGGGGCAGATCGCCTTTGACCGACAGAGTCAGGACCTGCATCCCCCTGTCCAGGAGCCCACCGACTTCCTCCGGGGTGCCGCCGCAGAGGAGGACCGCGTCAAAGCCCGCCTCCTGGAGCAGGATCTCCCCCTGCCGGAGGGTGGGGACGATCACCAGGGAAAAATCCCGGGAAAGGGCGGCGCGCAAACGCTCGGCGCGCGCTTCATCCGCGTCGATGATCAGCATTTGCAGCATAGATACCTCTTTCACCCGGTCCGGGATTTTCTATGCGGGTCGACTGCCCCGCCGGCGCTTTCGCGGAAAAACCATCCGACCGAAAAGCATACGTGAAAACGAGTCTTTCTCCCCTTATGAAAGTTTTTGGGGGTCCGGGGTGTTTTTTCAAAAACGCCCCGGCAGGGTGCGGGGCGGCGCCCCGCGGTACAAATCAACTTATAATTCCAGAAACGCGTCCCGCTCGGCGCCCACGGAGACGTAGCGGATCTTGCAGCCCACGGCTTTTTCCAGATACAGGATATAGTCCAGCGCCTCTTTGGGCAGATCTTCCTTCTTCCGGCAGCCGGAGATATCGCAGTGGAAGCCGGGCAGATACTCGTAGATCGGCTTGGCGTTCATCAGCGCCTCGCCCATGGGGAATTCCTCCGTGCGGACGCCGTTCACTTCGTACGCCACACACACGGGGATCTTTTCACAGTAAGAAAGCACGTCCAGCTTGGTGAGCGCCAGCTCCGTGGCGCCCTGCATCATCACGCCGTAGCGGCTGGCGGGGATGTCAAAGCCCCCCACCCGGCGGGGCCGTCCCGTGGCGGCGCCGTATTCGCCGCCGGCTTCCCGGAGGGCGTCGCCCTCCTCGCCGAACAGTTCACAGGTGAAGGGTCCTTCGCCCACGCAGGAGGAATACGCCTTCATAATGCCGATGACCCGGTCCAGTTTCACCCCGGGGATCCCGGCGCCGATGGGGGCGTAGGCGGCAATGGTGTAGGAGGCGGAGGTGTAGGGCAGGATGCCGAAATCCACGTCCCGCAAAGCGCCCAGCTGCGCCTCGAAGAGGATCTTCTTCCCCTGTGCCAGCGCGTTTGCCAAATAGGTGGTGGTGTTTTTGATATAGGCTTTCAGGGGATCGCCGTACGTCTTCAGCCAGGCGAACATCTCCCCGGCGTCCACCGGCTCGTGCTTATAGCCGTCCCGCACCGTGAGATTCTTCCACTCCACGATGCCGCCGATCTTCTTTTTCAGCACCTCGTCCGATTCCAACAGGTCCCCGAAACGAATGACCTTCTTCATATATTTATCCGCGTACACGGGGGAGATACCCCGGCGGGTGGAGCCGAATTTGGCGTCCCCCAGGCGGTCTTCCTCCAGGCAATCCAGGAGCTTGTGATAGGGCATACAGATCACCGCCCGGTCGGAGATGACCAGGTGGTCCCCGGCGAAGGAAATGCCCTTATCCGTCAGGGCCTTCATTTCCCCGGAAAGATGCTCGATGTCCACCACCATACCGGGTCCAAGCACATTCACGGTCCCGTCCCGGAGCACGCCGGAGGGCAAAAGGTTCAGGATGAAGCGCCCCCGGTCGTTGATCACGGTGTGTCCCGCGTTGTTTCCGCCCTGATAGCGGATGATCACGTCATATTCCTCGGACAAAAGGTCCACCATACGGCCCTTGCCTTCGTCTCCCCAGTTGGTTCCTACGATTGCTGTCAACATTGTCTTTTCCTCTGTTTTCTCTTGATGTTTTTTCTCTTCATAATAAACGCTTTGCGAAGCAAAGCTTCCTTGGCAAGCTGTCGGCTGACCGCTGACGGCTGACGGCTGACCGCTGTCGGCTGACGGCTGACGGCTAACGGCTGACGGCTGACCGCTGACGGCTGTTAAACCTTTATCTCTTCCTCTTCGCCCAGACAATCCCTCCGCTCCTTCAGGGCGGGGCGGATGATCTCTTGCAGAAACGCCTCCGTCTGCTCCGGCGCCATACCGATGAATCCCCGGGGGTCCAGGGCGCTCTGCCACTCCGCCGGGGTCAGGTCAAAGGCGGGATCGCCCTGCAGCCGGGCGAGCAAGTCGTTTTCGCCGCCGTTTTCCTTCACGTTGGCGGCGGCGGCGACGGAATGGACCCGGATCTTTTCGTGGAGCGCCTGACGGTCGCCGCCCTTTTTCACGCACGCCATCAGGATGTTCTCCGTGGCGAGGAAGGGCAGCTCCTCCTCCAGGTGCTTTTCGCACCGGGCGGGGTAGATCCTGCCGTGGCGCAAAATGTTCTCCGCCAGGGTCAGGATGCCGTCCGCCGCCAGGAACGCTTCCGGCAGGGAAAGGCGGCGGTTGGCGGAATCGTCCAGGGTGCGCTCCAGCCATTGACCGGCGGCGGTGAAGGCGGCGTTCTGGGCGTCGTTGATAATGAACCGCGCCAGGGACCCGATGCGCTCACTGCGCATGGGATTGCGCTTGTACGCCATGGCGCTGCTCCCGATCTGCCCCGCCTCAAAGGGTTCGTCAAACTCCTTCAAGTGAGCCAGGAGCCGGGTATCGTTGGAGAACTTATGCAAGCTCTGGGCGATGCCGGACAGGACCGCCAGAACCTGGAAGTCCGTCTTGCGGCTGTAAGTCTGCCCGGAGACGGGGGTGATCTTCTCGAAGCCCATTTTTTCGGCGATGCGCTTCTCCAGCGCCAGGACCTTCTCCCGATCCCCCTCGAACAGGGCGAGGAAGCTGGCGCCGGTGCCCGTGGCGCCCTTGCACCCGAAGAAGGGCAGGTGGTCCAGCTCAAACTCCAGCCGGATCAGGTCGGAGTAGAGATCCCGCAGCCACAGGGTCGCCCGCTTGCCCACGGTGGTGGGCTGCGCCGCCTGGAAGTGGGTGAACGCCAGGCAGGGGGTGTCCTTCCACGTTTCCGCGAAAAGAGCGGCGGCGTCCATGACCCGGACCAGCTTCTTCCGGATGAGCCGGAGGGATTCCCGCAGGCAGATGATATCCGTATTGTCCCCCACGTAGCAGCTGGTGGCGCCCAGGTGGATGATCCCCGCCGCCTTGGGGCACGCCTTGCCGAAGGTATACACGTGCGCCATCACGTCGTGCCGCACCTCTTTTTCCCGCCGGGCGGCGACGGCGTAATCGATATCCGTCAGGTGGGCGCGCATTTCCTGTAGTTGTTCGTCGGTGATGGCGAGGCCCAGCTCCTGTTCCGCTTCCGCCAGGGCGAGCCAAAGCCTGCGCCAGGTGGAAAACTTGAAGTCCGGGGACCAGACCGCCTGCATCTCCCTGCCCGCGTACCGGGCGGACAGGGGCGAGGTATAAACGTCGTTCATAGTTTCCTCCGCGTCCGGGCGGCTTTCCAATTTTTCCCGCCGCTTCCGGACCAAAAATCAACACTTTATTATACTGTATACCAAAATAAAAGTCAAGGAAAAGCGGGTTTTGCGTATCGCGTTTTGCGCGATCACAACTGAAAACTGAAGACTGAAAAACCGGAAAACGAAAAATGAAGGAAGAAAACCGCCTTGAACGGGCGGTTTTCAACAACTATTATTCGTTTTTCAATTATAAGGTTTCAGTCTTCCGTTCTTGCCCCGATCGTTTGCCCGTTTAGCGGGCTTTCAATTCCGCCAGCATTTCCAGCTGACGCTGGGTGACCAGTTCCGCCGTGCCCTTGTCGAAGCGGCTCACCACCACTTCATAGCCCTTGTTGTCCCAGCAGTCCGCGGCGGGCAGATACTTCTGAAAATCGTTGGAATAGGAGAGGGCGAAGGTGAAGGCGAAGGGGGATCTCTCCCGCACTTCCTTTTCCGTCTGGCAGAAGCGCTCGAAGGGCGCCGCCGTGACGGCGATATCCCCGAAGGCGTAGCAGGTCAATTCCAGCGTCCCGGTGGCGGGGCGACCCTGCCGGGCGAGGATGGCGCTCGCCTCATAGCCGGAGGAAATGCCGTACTTGTCGCAGAGCGCCTGAGCCTCCTTGCGCTTGTCCTGGTTCCACAGATTCTCGATCTCCT
>JAGDAA010000104.1 GCA_017959745.1 Clostridia bacterium | reverse complement strand
GATCCTGCGGCGCGGAAAGCCTCTTGCAGAGATCATTGCGGAGAATCTTCATAATATTGAAGGCAAGGATGTCCCTGTTGGAACGGTGGATATAAATTTTTACCGAGACGATCTGACGAAAGCGGCGGACGCTCCTGTTTTGAACAAGACGGAATTGCCTTTTTCCGTGATAGATAAAAAAATCGTTTTGGTGGACGATGTGCTTTTTACCGGCCGCACCGTGCGCGCCGCTATTGAGGCTGTGTTTGCCTTGGGAAGGCCAAGGGAGATCCAGTTGGCTGTCCTGGTGGATCGCGGACACAGGCAACTGCCGATTCGCGCGGATTACGTCGGGAAAAACATTCCCACTTCGATGATCGAAAGGGTGGGGGTCTGTTTCCCGCCATATGATAAAAGGACGGGCGTTGAGTTATACGAAATCAAGCCCGATTGAACGGAATAAAAAAGCGATGGGCTTTTTTAGAGATTTTTTAATTATTGGAGGTCGGTATGAAACTAATCTACAAAATTGAGGATAGGCCGAAGTTTGGTCAGATGATCATCTTTGCCATCCAGCAGCTACTTGCGATTATGGCTGCTACTCTGGTCGTGCCCGTTATCATCAACGGAAATGTCGCTCAAAAGATTGCTGATGGCGCGATCAACTGGGAACTTCAAACGGGAATGAGCCCCGCGGCTGCGCTGTTCGGTGCCGGGGTCGGCACGTTGGTTTATCTGCTTTTCACCAAGTTCCGCAGCCCCGTTTTCCTCGGCTCTTCCTTCGCGTTCCTCGGTTCTATGACCGCCGCTTTTGCCGGTGCCGTTTCTATGGCGGCTGGTTTTGCCGGATTGATTCTCGGCGCCGTGTTTGCCGGATTGGTTTATGTAGTTATCGCCGCTATTGTAAAATTTGCCGGGGTCAAGTGGATCAATAAGCTGATGCCCGCAGTCGTTATCGGCCCCACAGTCGCGATCATCGGTCTATCCCTGGCGGGTAACGCCGTTGGCGATCTTCAGACCGCTCCCGCGGGCGGCGATTCCAGAATCGCAGTCCTCTGCGGACTTATCACCCTTGCTGTGACTATGCTTTGTTCCGTTTATGCCAAAGGGAAGAGTATGTTCCGTTTGATTCCCTTTATTATCGGCATCCTTGCCGGCTATTGCTTTGCTACCGTCCTTACTTTGATTGGTAACGCCTCCGGTATTGATGCCCTTAAAATCATCGATTTCTCTTCTCTCGCCGCTCTTGTGGACGGCGGTGTAGGAGTTAAGACCTTCCTCACTTTACCCGACTTCACCTTTGTCACTGCTTTTAATGGATTCAAAGAGATCGACGGCGGCTACATTTCCACCCTGATCGCGGCATACGTTCCCGTTGCGTTCGTTGTCTTTGCCGAGCATATTGCCGACCACAAGAACATTTCCACCATCGTGGAAAAGGATCTTCTGGAAGATCCCGGTTTGCACCGCACCCTTTTGGGTGACGGCGTTGGATCAATCGCGGGCGCGTTCTTCGGCGGTTGCCCCAACACCACCTATGGCGAATCCATCGGCTGCGTAGCAATCACCGGAAACGCTTCCGTTGTAACCATTCTGACCGCCGCGATCCTTGCGATTCTGATTTCCTTCCTGGCACCCTTCGTTGCGTTTGTCAATTCAATTCCCAGTTGTGTAATGGGCGGCGTCTGCATGGCGCTGTATGGCTTTATCGCCGTATCCGGCTTGAAGATGGTTCAGAAGGTGGATCTGGAGGATAATCGCAATCTATTTGTTGTTTCTGTGATCCTTATCGCCGGTATCGGCGGCTTGGCTTTGAACTTCGGCGACGTAACGATCACAGAGGTCGCGTGCGCGTTAATCCTCGGTATCCTTACCAACTTGATGCTCAAAGGCAATAAGAAAGAAGACTGATCTCCGCTCCATTAGAAAAGAATGACGCCGCAAGGCGTCATTCTTTTCTTGTATTTCTTATCGCGGTTTTTTGACCCGATAATCTTTTAATAATTCATCTATTTCACGCTTCAATCTGGCAATAGGGAGCCCCACAATGTTATTATAATCTCCGTCAATACTTTTGACAAGCAGAGCGCCCTTTCCCTGAATCGCGTACGCGCCGGCTTTATCCATCGGTTCGTTTGTATCCAGGTAGCTTTCGATATCCTCTTCGCTAAGGGGATAGAAGGAAACGTAGCTTTCCTCGACGAAACCGACGTTTTCTCCTTTTATGGAGATGCAGCATCCTGTTAGGACCTTGTGCGTCTTCCCGGATAGGCATGTTAGCATCCGTTTCGCGTCAGAACGGTCTTTGGGTTTTCCAAACTTTTCATTATTGAATACCACAATCGTGTCAGCCGCTATGACCAGATCGTTCCTGTGCTTTTGTGCGACAGCGTCCGCTTTTGCCGCCGCCAGGAAGAGGGGCGCGAATTCTGTTCCGATATCCTCCGGCAGTGTTTCTTCAATTCCCGCCTCTTCAATGATGAATTCATCGTAAATCCGAGACAACAATTCTTTTCGCCTGGGTGAGGCGGATGCTAATACTACCTTCATTTTGCCTTTTCCTTCTTATCCGATTATTTTTCAAGCTTGTAGGCGTTAGAACCTGCCAGGATCATCGCGAAAAAGATGCCGGTTTGCGGCCAGAAGAAGGTTGTATCCAGGGCGCCGTGAAGAAGCAGAGCGCAAAGAATGGAGAAAATCAGCGCCGTTTCCAACCTTCTTTTACTGTTTCGGCAAGCCTTCACCGATTCTATGACCTGATATCCGGAATAACCGACCAAAGATAGAAACCCGGTTATCCCGAAGTTCAAGAGAACCTCCAAATACATATTATGGGCGTGTATGGCGAAAAACTCACCGCTGCTGTACGTTTCCCAGAGTCCGCTGTAAGAAAAATAACCTCTTCCGATAATGGGGTTGTCCAGAAATCCCTTGAGTGCGGCTTTCCAGATGCCGAGCCTGAAGGACATATTATCAGAAAGACTGTCCAAGCGGGGCAGAAGGGAAGGTTTCAACCAAATGACAAGCCCGCCCAGTAAGGCAATGCCCAAGGTGATGAAAAGATACTTTCTATCAAAAATTGACAGAAAAACTATTAGGGAGAAAATGATGACAAGAAACGCTGTGCGGCATTGACAGAGCCAAAGTCCAGCCAGGTTGAACGCGATCGCGCCGGCGTACAATAGTTTATTCTTCCGCTCCTTCTCCCGGATGAGAAGGTAGAGGGAGATCAATACAAGGCACTCAATGGCGACGCCGTAATAATTCTCATTTCTGAATACGGAAGCGAAGCGCCCCGGCCGGTCCGGACTCGCGTACAGACCCAGTATTTTTTGAAGCAGGGCCACCGCGAAGCACGGATAGCTCATGATAGCGGAAAGTTTTAGACTGTCTGTCAACGCCCTTTTGGTCAGGATGTGAAACAAGAATGTAACGTCGATAGAAAGGATCAGGATCAGAATGCTTAAAACCTTTAAATACCAGGATTGAAGCTGAAAGGTGTTTGTCGCGGAATCCCACAGAGCGTTTTTAGAAAAGGCAAACGTGGAAATGATCCCGATCAAAGCAAAGGCAACGATGAGCCACTCCCATACGTTTTCGGGCAGTGCCTTGCGCGCTTGCTTCGTCACAAAGAAGTATACCGGTACCAGGATTAAAACACCCACGATGGCAAACACGGAAATAAATGCTGACGCGAACAGTAGCAGGATCAGCCATTCGTTGGGACTATATATTTTCCATACATTATTTTTCATATCCGTTTACCGTAAAATGAGCATCGGTTTATCCGGCGCCGTATCTTGCTGACGTCTGTAAGCGCTGGGCGTCATCCCGGCGTATTTGAGAAATATCCGATTGAAAGAGCTTTGATTCTTAAAGCCGCAGTCGGAGGTAATCTCTCCCACCGTTTTGTTGGTGGAAAGCAGAAGATTCTGCGCCATCCCAACCCGATAAGAATTGATCAGCGATCTGAAATTGCATCCCAGAGTTTCACCGATCACATGGGAGATATAATACTTATTGTAATTGAGAGCCTGCGCCGCTTGGCTCAGTGTAATGTCCTCTGTATAATGATCCAGGAAGTATAGGATCAACTGTTGGATCACACGGTTGTCAGACTCTCGGCGCACAAGAGACAGAAGGGGAAAGATCTCTCCCAATATGGCGTTCAGGTATCCGATTAAGGCACCCAATCGATACGAATTCTCTGAAACACTGATCGCGTGGACCCTTTCAAAAATGGAATGAATGATGGGGTCAAAACAGCTTTTCTTTAGGACGGGGTTTGTGGGTTTGAAATGAAATAAAGTGTCCGAAAAGGAGGAAAAGTGTTCGCTGTCAAAGATCATCAGAGAGATGCTGGCGCCTTCACCGCTTGTTACTGTGTGCAAAAGATTCGGAAAAACGATATACAGATCACCCTCCTCCAGCGTGTAGGAGCTCCCGTCAATGGAAACTTTGAGTGTCCCCGTCTCAACGCAAACGATCTCCACCTGCTTGTGAAAGCGGGCAGGGTAGTCCGATGTCTTATGTTTCAGCCTAATAAATAAGGGCGAATCGCGGTATTCGTATTTGGGAAACATAGCGCCTCTCTCATTATCATAAAGTTTGATGACTTTTGAAATGCAGTGAAAACTTGCTATAACAGATTATAGTTTATCCTGCGCCTTCTGTCAAGTGACCCTTTACCCAAAAAAAGAAACCCAAAACACGTGTCTTGGGTTTCTTCTTTATGTCATCGAAGAATTTCTTGTACGATTTTCCTGATTTCCAGATTCACTCCTGTAAAGTCCATTGCGGAGGTATATATTTTTTCAAGTTTTGCGTGTGTGTCAGCGGCCTCGGAAAACGCCTCCGTTGCGCCGATGAAAAGGGAATCCACACACCTCTTGCCGAATTTCATTTTTTGACGATTGGACCTGATCTCCCCTTCGCTGATAAATCGATGCATATTCAGGATATGGATCTCTTTTCCCTTGATCAGATCTGTGTATTCATCGCATTCCGGTATGAATGCCGCGCCTGAATGCGAGAAAAACAACGCGTCCGGCTTATCCGGATATAGACAGGAGGGGCAATAAATGAAGGACTGCTTCTCACTTTGCGCGTATTGAGAAAGCTTTTCAAGAAATATCGGAGCAATGTTGTACGCGTCGCGTATCAGCCATACTTTTTTCGAACTGTTAATAGAACCAGGCTGCCTTGATAAGCCGCTGCTGTTAAAGGTTGATATCGCCCGAATGGTTTGCAATCCTTCCTCCTTATTCTGAAAAATTTTGTTTCCCAGACGCCGGATTTGTTCATCTATTTTTTCGACGTTTAGGTTCTTTGATGCGATTCGCTGCATTTCCAGTAGGATTTCCCCGGCTGCGTTGAGAAATCCGTATGCCCGTTTATACTGTCTTTTCCCCTCGCGAATAAGAGAGAGAATCTCACTTTTATGTTTCATTAAGGCGGAAATGTCCCAATAGGCTCCCGTATTGATTATGCGATCCACCGCGCCTGGATAGATCGGGTCTCTGGTATGCGGGGAGGTGCCGTCCAGAATCGCGCTGCCTGATTCCGGTAGGATTATACCGTCCAGGGAATTGGGATCTGAAGAACAATAATATCGTTCGACTTTTTCCCCGGCTTCTTCCGCCAACGCCGCGACCGATCGCATGATACCGGATTTTCCGGTTCCCGGGCCGCCTTTGATGATGAAGATCCTGGAGAGTCGATCCGGATCAAATATTTCTGTGAAATAACTGTAAAATCCTTTCGTTGTGTTTTGCGCGGCAAAATAACGGGGGTGGTTTTCATTCATAAAACACGCCTCTTTTCCGAATGATGATACTTCATCATATGAAAAAGAGGCGTTTTGGTGCGTTGTCGGATTAATTGCGCGTGAGTTTCGCGTAGGTGCTCATCAGTTTTTTCGTTTCCCCGTTTTCAAACTCGATCACGTAAAGGGTATCACTGGCGTAGTCCTTTGCGGACAAGATGGTCCCGGCTCCGAATACGGGATGAATGACCTTGTCACCGGCAACAAAGCGTTCCGTCTTTGTGGCTGGCTTTGCGCTGTTGTTTGTAAAAGCGGGTTTGACCACGCTTTTTTTCTGTCCGGCAAAGGGCGATGGAATAACATTCCGCTTGGGAAGGAAAAACGCGTCGTCATCGAATTCACGCCGGGGAACGGGCGTCCTCATTTCCATATCCAAGAATTTTTCCGGGATCTCGCGGACAAATCGGGAGATCTCGTTAAAACTTGTTCTGCCGTATAGCATTCTGTGCTGAGTACAGGTGATGAACAATTCCTTTTTTGCTCGCGTCATGGCAACGTAAGCCAACCGGCGTTCCTCCTCCAGATCGGACTCGGACCCGGCGGATTTCGGCGATGGGAAAATGTTTTCCTCCATTCCCGTGAGAAATACGACGGGAAACTCCAGTCCCTTCGCGGCGTGTACTGTCATGAGCACGACCGCGTCCGCGTTCTCGTCATAATCGTCTACGTCGCTGATCAGTGCCATTTCCTCCAGGAACCCCGAGAGTGTCGGCTCGTCAGATCGTTTCGCGTAGGACTTAACCGAGGAAAACAACTCCTCCACGTTTTCTTTCCGTTCCTCGTTTTCCTTTCCCTGCAAGGTTTCGATATAACCGGATTGATCCAGCACCTCAGATAGTGTATCTGCGAGGGAGTGAGATTGCGAAAACGCGGTCAGGGACGCGATCAAGCGATAAAAATCAGTCAACTTATCCGCCGCCCGTCCCAAGGCTTCGTATTCACCAGCGCGTGATAGGATCTGTATATAGTTTTCTCCTGATTCTTCTTTGATGGCGCGAATCTTATCCACGGTTGCAAGACCAATGCCTCGTCTCGGCACATTGATGATCCTTGTAAAGCTTACGGTATCGGCGGGATTGATGATTAGCCTGAGATATGCAAGTACGTCTTTCACCTCCGCCCGGTCCACAAACCGCGTGCCGGACAAAAGCCGATGGGGGATGCCTGATTTCGTGAAAACCGTTTCCAGCATATTGGATTGCGCTTTTGTTCGATATAGAACAGCAATGTCCTTGTAGGCGTATTTTTTCTGCATCGCCAGGAATCCGATTTTGTCCGCGATATAAACGGCTTCTTTTTCCTGATCCTCCAGTTGCCGCACCGCCACTTTCTTACCTACGTCATTTTCGCACCAAAGAGATTTTCCCCGGCGGGAATCATTGTGTGCGATCAGCGCGTTAGCGGCTTCCAGAATGGATCGGGTAGAACGGTAATTCTGCTCCAGCAGTATGATGCGCGTCCCGGAATATGTCTTGTCAAAATTCAGTATGTTCTCCACAGCGGCTCCGCGGAATTTGTAGATACTCTGATCGTCGTCGCCAACCGCCATAATGTTTGGATTCTTTCTTTCCGCGGTCAAAAGTTGCAGAAGAAGTGACTGGGCGTGGTTGGTGTCCTGATATTCGTCAACCAGAATGTAGCGGAACCTGTCGTTGCACCAGGCGCGAACGTTTCCCTCACGCTTCAGAAGCAAAACCGTTTCCATGATGATATCGTCAAAATCCATCGCGTCCGCGTTTTTCAGTTCTTTTTGATACGCGGAATAGACACCGGCAAGAAGACGCCTTTGCTCACTGCCTTGGTTTAAATCGGAAAAAGTCTTCTCATCCTGCATGGCGTTTTTGGCGCGGGAGATCAGGTTCATCACGTAGCGTGGGGTGATTTCAGGATCCTCTATCTCTTGTTCCTTCAGAATGGACGTAATCAGCTTTTTACAGTCATCCTGATCGTAAATGAGAAAGCCGGACGAGTAGTTGATGTAATCGGAAAAACGCCTCAGTAGCCGGACACAGATAGAGTGAAACGTACCAGCCCAGATCGCGCTTGCCGCGTTTCCCAGTTCACTTGCCAACCGCTCCTTGATTTCACCCGCCGCTTTGTTGGTAAACGTAATGGCTAAAATCCGGTCCGGCGGGCAGGGATCCAATGTAAAGCAGGAAAGGATCGGTGCAAGCGCCTCCCGGGAATTCATCAGGGGATCATCTGATATCTTTCTCAGGAAAGCCAGCTCGCCTTCGTCCGGCGACATTTCCTTTTCCCCGATATACGCGTTTCCAAACCGAATAATATGAGCGATGCGGTTGACCAGGACGGTTGTTTTACCGCTGCCGGCACCCGCAACAACAAGCAAAGGACCTTCAACGTGATAAACAGCTTCCCGCTGTTTATCGTTCAGGTTTTGGTAGTAGCGATCAAACAATTTACGCTTGATCCGGATCAGTTCATTCATAGCGACTCCACACATAATTTCTATTCATCAGTATACATCATATTTATCGCAAAGTAAAGGATAATACGTGCTCTTTCCTGTTGAAATCAAGGGCGCGCTGTGTTACAATACCGGGGAAGGGAGGCGATTCATATGAATGAAATCCGGTCCTGTGCCTTTACGGGGCACCGGCCGAAATCGTTTTCCTTCGGATATGATGAAACGGATCCCGCGTTTACGGAGTTAAAAAACAGAATGCGCAGCTGTGTCATCCAGGCGCTAAACGCCGGATGCCGCCGCTTCTACTGCGGGATGGCGGAAGGCGTCGATCTTTGGTGCGGGGAGATTGTTTTAGAATTGATGGACCGGTTCACCCCGAAGCCTGAGCTTGTGGCGGTGGTCCCGTTTTACAATCAAGATAAGACAATGCGCCCTCAGTTCCGGGAACGTTTCCACCGCATTATGATAGCATCCTCCGCTCGCTTTCTTGTAAATCACGAGTACCATAAGGATTGCTTTAGAAAGCGCAATCAGTTTCTGGTGGATTCCTGCGACGCGTTGATCGCGGTCTATAAACCGGACGAAACGATTTCCGGAACGATGCAAACCATCCATTACGCCGAACGAAAAGGCAGAAAGATTTTCCGTGTGATCGTATCATAAGAAAAACCCGTCGAACGTTCGACGGGTTTTTTCTTTATCATCCACTCTTATTTTTTCGATTGCTGAACGTCGGAAAGGGTGTAAGCGGGGAAGACGAACAGAAGGAAATAAGATCCGAGATTTACCAGGGAAGCGATCATCACAGAGCGAACAACGTAAACCACAGTTCCCTGAACAGTCAACCAGAGAATGATGGTCAAAGCAAAGATAGCGGCGTGAATCCACAGAGCGCGGATATTGATCTTCTTAACCGATCCGGACAAAGCGGAAGAAATCGTCTTTCCTTCTTTAAGCGCCTTGCCACAGGGTCTGACCGCGTAGAGGAACAGGAGCCCGGCAAGGATCATCGCGACAAAGAGCACGATCACCGTGGCAATATTAACCTGAAACGCCTTGTTCGCCATAAAGACGAGCATCAGCCCGACGTCGCCCAGCAAAGCGCCTGCGGCGAAAAGTCCAACTGTCCTGCCCTGTAAAACGTACAGAACAGTAAATACAAGGAAAGCGACGATAAAAAGCGCGATCATACCAAGAATCACAGCTTGCGGGGTAGTGGGCGCAAGCGGCTCGGTAGAAGCGATTTCCATCGAGTCGGGAAGAGCGCCTTCATTGATCATGGCGCAATACAACGCCGCGGTTCCGTAATCATTGAAGCCGTAGTTCCCGTAACTCCCGAAGGTGAAGGAGTCTCCAAAGGTAATGTCGCTAAAGGAAACAATGGAGATAAATGATCCGTCCACTTCAAAATAGGCGGACCCTGAACTTGTCGCCAAAGGTGAGCATTTGGTCTTAAACTGCTCCGCACCTTCCTCCGTGAAATCAAGGCGAATGAAATACCCGTACTGGGAGGTCCGGATGGAAGCCTCTTTGACCATAGTGGCGTCACAGACCACGTTCTGACTGGGATCATAAAAGCCCCATTCGCCTTTTTTTGCGACCTCGCCCATCACACTGTCGATAAAGGATGTTTGAGCGATATCGACACGGATCTGATCGTTCTCGGCAGGCTCAACAACAATGTCGGTATAACCGATCGCTTTGAACCGTTCCGCGAGAGCATTCGCGGCGTCATCAATCTCCTCGTCGGTCAGTTTGATCGCGGCGGAGTCGCTTGATGCGGGTTTTAAGGTTTCCGTTTCAGTCGTTACTTCCGGCTCGCTTTCCGTTGACTCGACTGTTTCCGCGGTTTCGGCGGTTTCGGCGGGCACAGAATCCGGTTCTTCTTCCTCTACGATCGCTTCATCTTCTGATTCAGCAAATTTCAAGAACACGCTGGTGCCTTTTCCCAGCTCACGGTTCGTGCTGAAAGCGTTTTCCTCGAAAATGCTGGGCGAATCATAAAAGCTGACCCCGAAAACCGGCGCCGCAACCAAGCACAGCAGGATCAGAATGACCACAGCAAATTTCAATCTGTTTTTCAACATAGACGGTGTCCTTCTTTCTCTTTGAACTGTCCTATACGACAAATACTTTAAGGAATATTATATCAGTTGAGAATATTTTCGTCAACCTTATTTTTCCAGTAATTTCTCCAATGCGGCAAGGCGGGCGCAAACGGTAACGTAATGCGCGATATCCGCCACGTCACCGGGCAAAACGTTGCTGGGCGCGATCCGCAGATTTTCGTCCTTCGGATCGATCCCGTAGGGAAAGGTGGCACCAACGTTGGTCAGGGTGACCCCCATCTCCTTGGCAAGTGCCCAGGTGCGCTTTGCCGTCCCGGGCATCACGTCCAGGGAAATAAAATACCCGCCCCGTGGCTGATGGTACCGCGCAATGCCGGTATTCCCGAATCCTTTGTTGAATTCATCTATCACCGCCTCAAATTTGGGGCGCAGGATATCCGCGTGCTTTTTCATGACTGCCTTTACCCCCGCCGCGTCCTTGAAGTAGCGGAAGTGGCGAAGCTGGTTGACCTTATCGTAGCCAAGACCTTCCAGCGCCAGGGTCTTTGTGATCCACGCGATATTCTCCTCGGAGGAAGCGACAAAGCATACGCCGCCCCCGGCGAGAGTGATCTTGGAGGTGGAGGTGAAGCTGAAGACCATATTGCCTTTCCCGGTCTTATTTGCTTGCTCGTGAATGTTCAGAAGCTTATCCCCTTCGTCGTACAGATCGTGTACCAGATAAGCGTTGTCCCAGAAGATCTTGAAGTCCTTAGCTTTAGGGGAGAGCGCGGCGAAACGCCGCACCGTTTCATCGGAGAAGGTGACGCCGGTGGGGTTGGAGTACTTGGGGACGCACCAGATCCCCTTGATGGTCTCGTCCTCCGCAACCAGCTTTTCGACCAGGTCCATATCGGGTCCCGTGGCGAGCATGGGGACCGTTATCATTTCAATCCCCAAGTGCTGGCAGATCCCGAAATGACGGTCATAGCCCGGGGCGGGGCAGAGGAACTTGATCTTGTCATATTTGCCCCAGGGTTTATCGGATTCGGCGAAACCGATCGCCATCCCGTCAACGATCAGATTATACATCAAGTTCAGCGAAGAGTTACCTCCGGTGAAGATCTCTTTTTCGCTTACGCCCATAACCCCGGCAAAAATCCGCTTCAATTCGGGAATGCCGGTTGGCAGGCCGTAGTTGCGCACGTCAAAGCCGTTCTCGTTTTTGCAGTCCTCGGGGGTTTTGAGAATGGTCATCATCTCCCCGCAAAGATCCAGCTGTCTCTTTTCCGGCTTGCCCCGGGACATATCCAGGGAAAGACCCTTCGCTTTCGCTTCGTCCCATTCCTTTTTGATCAGATCGTATTCCGCTTGCAGTTCCTGTTTGCTTCCGTTGAGATAATTCATAGACATTCTCCTTTAATCAAAATTCAGCGTTTCCGGTGGTACGGGGGAAGGGTTCCACGTCGCGAATGTTGGCGACGCCGGTCAGGTACATGACCATCCGCTCAAACCCGAGACCGAATCCGGCGTGGGTCACACCGCCGTAGCGGCGCAGATCCAGATACCAGGCGTAACCGTCCTTCTTCATCCCCATTTCTTCCATGCGGGATTCCAGAACGTCCAAACGTTCTTCACGCTGACTGCCGCCAACCAGTTCCCCGACGCCCGGGACCAGCATATCCATGGCGGCAACGGTCTTGCCGTCGTCGTTCAACCGCATATAGAACGCCTTGATCTCCTTGGGCCAGTCGATCACGAAAATGGGCTTTTTGAAATACACTTCCGTGAGATACCGCTCGTGCTCGGTCTGCAGATCCTCTCCCCAACCGATGGGATACTCGAATTTCTGACCGCTCTTCTGGAGGATCTCAATCGCTTCGGCGTAGGTGACTTTCCCGAAATCCGCCTTCACGATGGCATTCAGTCGATCCAAAAGTCCGGGATCCACAAATCTATTGAAGAATTCCATATCCTGAGGACAGGTCTCCAAAACGTAGGAAATGATGTATTTCACCATGCCCTCGGCGACCTTCATATCGTCTTCCAGGTCACAGAACGCCATTTCTGGCTCGATCATCCAGAATTCAGCCGCGTGGCGGGGGGTGTAACTGATCTCCGCCCGGAAGGTGGGTCCGAAGGTGTAAACATCGCCGAACGCCAAAGCGAAGCACTCCGCGCTCAGCTGCCCGGACACGGTGAGATTGGTACTTTTTCCGAAGAAATCCTTGGAAAAATCCACCTTGCCGTCTTCGGTCCTGGGCGGATTGTCAACATCAAGAGTGGTGACACGGAACATCTGCCCGGCACCCTCCGCGTCACTGGAGGTAATCAGCGGCGTATGAACGTAATTGAAGCCCCGTTCCTGGAAATAGCGGTGAATGGCGTACGCCGCGGCGGAGCGGACGCGGAACACGGCGTTAAAGAGATTGGTGCGGGGTCGCAGATGGGCGATGGTCCGTAGGAAATCCACGGAGTGGCGCTTTTTTTGCAAAGGATATTCCGGCGTGGAGGCGCCCTCCACGTCGATCTTTTCCGCATTGATCTCAAAAGGCTGTTTGGCGTCCGGCGTCAGAAGAAACTTGCCGGTGATCACCAAAGCGCATCCCACGTTCTGTTTCGCGATCTCCTTGTAGTTCTCCAGTTTATCGCTTTCAAATACCACCTGCAGGCAGCTGTGACAGCTACCGTCGTTCATTTCTAAAAAGCCGAATTGATTGCTGGCGCGAACGTTTCGTGCCCAACCTGCGATGGTGACGGTTTGACAGGCAAAATCAGAAGGTGAAGCGAATAGTTTAGCGATTTTTGTGTGTTCCCGAAACATATCAAACGTTCCTTTCGTTTCATAAACTTCTGTATATTATAAAGCATAACCTTCTCTATTTCAACCCTTTTTGAAGCCATAACGGCTTTTTTTCAAAACTTTTCCCAAAAGCATTGAAAAGAGTTGTTTCGTTGGCTATAATGATAAAAAAACAAGCGAGGTATTTTTGTATGTTTGCTTCAGCTCTAAAGCTATTCGCCGCGGAAACTGCCGCGCAAGGCGCCGGCGGCGCCGGCACTACGATCATGTACGTGGTTATGATCGTTATGTTCGTCGCGATTTTCTATTTTTTGATCTACCGTCCTCAGAAGAAACAGGAGAAGGACGCCGCTTCCATGCGGGATAACCTTCAGATCGGTGATGAAATCTCCACAACCGGCGGTATTCTGGGCCGTGTGGTCAAGATCAAGGACGACGTGGTCACCATTGAGACCGGTTCCGACCGCAATAAACTGAAGATCTTTAAGTGGGCGGTCCGCGCCGTTGAGATCCCCGTTAACAGCGGTGAGGAAGAGGAAGCGCCTGCTAAACCCGAAAAGAAAAGCAAGAAGAACGACGAGGAAAAATGAGGCTGAAAATTTTACGGCTTGATTTCTTCGTTTTGAATGTCAAAAAAGGCACACCGATCGGTGTGCCTTTTTTGGCGGAAGGACAGGGATTCGAACCCTGGTTCGGGTATTAGCCGAAACACGATTTCCAGTCGTGCGCCTTAGACCAGCTCAGCCATCCTTCCTTGCTGCTCAAGAGCAATGGTATTATATCATGTTTTTTTCAAAAATCAAGTGTTTTTTGCTCAAAAGTAAAAAAATACGTGCAGGATCGCTTTTCAGAACTTGCGACGTGATCATATGTATTGAAAAAAAGATGACCATATAATTCGGAAAAGGTTTGTTGTTTTTCCTCGTAGAATATGATACAATTATAGATAGAAATCCTATTTTGACGAGGCATCTATGAAACAGCTCAGGAAGTACTTTTATCCGCTTCTCATATGGATTCTTTTTGAATCTGTCGCCGTAATTCTGTGGCATTCAAAAAACAATCTGTTCTATCTGTTCAATTTCAGCTATATCGGTTTATCCGTTTCCGCCGGGATCTTTCTGTATATCCGAAAGTATAAACACGCCCGGCGCGTCGTTCAGCTGCTGGTCGGCTTGTATATGCTCGTCTATCTCGGCTTTATTTGCCGTGAGAATATGCAGATCGAGGGATTCTGGTACTATCTCTTCACCGGCGTATTCGAGGCGGCGACCATTCATTACGCCGTGGCGAAGATCATAGGCCCCCTGGTTTTCGGGCGCGGATGGTGCGGTTATGCCTGCTGGACGGCGATGATCCTTGATTTTCTTCCCTATAACCGGCCCTCTTTTCCCCGGAAGAAAATCGGATGGATCAGGTATATTACCTTCGCCTTGTCCCTTGTTTTCGTTGCCGCGCTGTTTTTGGCGAAGGTCGGCGGTATTGAAAGAATTATGTTTTGGGCTTTCGTTATAGGGAACATTGCTTATTACGGGATCGGCATCCTTCTTGCCTTTCTGTTCAAAGACAACCGGGCGTTCTGCAAATATGTCTGCCCAATCACGGTTTTCTTAAAGCCCGCGAGTTATTTTTCGCTGCTTCGCGTCAAATGCGATCAGGATAAATGCGTAAAATGCGGCAAGTGCAAGAGCGTTTGTCCTATGGACGTTGACGTGACCGATAATTCCCGGAATAGAAAAAACGGTACGGAATGCATCCTGTGTATGGAGTGCGTAAAAAAATGCCCGAAAAGCGCCCTTTGACCGGGAAGATCGCTTTCTATCACAATCTTGTAAAATAGGAAATTTGTGTTATAATTACATATTAGAACTTGATAAACAGAGGATCCTATGACTATCAACGAACTGAAAACAGGACAATCGGCAAAGATCTTATCCGTGGGTGGGGAAGGCGCGCTCCGTCAGCATCTGCTGGATATGGGCGTCATTCCCGGGGTGGAGATGACCCTGGTGAAATACGCTCCTATGGGCGACCCCATCGAGATCCGGATCTCCGGCTATGAACTGACCCTCCGCCTGGACGACGCGAAACGGATCGAAATCGAGCCGATCGACAGGAAGGAAGAGAAAAAAGCCCGTAAAAAGCCCATTCAGATGAAGACGGCGCACCCCGGTCTCGGCGAGGAAGGGATCTTCCATCCCAAGGGCTCCGGCGATCCTCTGTCGGACGGGACGAAACTCACGTTCGCCCTGGTCGGCAATCAGAATTGCGGGAAAACCACCCTCTTCAATCAGCTCACCGGCTCCAATCAGCACGTGGGCAATTTCCCCGGCGTTACCGTGGACCGGAAGGACGGCGTGATCCGGGGCTATCCCGATACCCTGATCACGGACCTGCCCGGCATCTACTCCATGTCCCCCTATTCCGCGGAGGAGCTTGTTTCCCGGAATTTCGTACTGGATCAGAAGCCCCACGCCATTATCAATATCCTGGATGTCACCTGCATCGAGCGCAGTCTGTTTTTGACTATGCAGCTGTTAGAGATGGGGATTCCCATGGTTGTGGCACTGAATATGATGGATGAAATGACCGGCAACGGCGGCGCGGTGGATATCAACGCGCTGGAAGAAATGCTGGGCGTTCCCGTGGTTCCCATTTCAGCATCAAAAAACGAGGGCGTGGAGGAATTGATCCATCACGTGGTGCACGTGGCAAAGTATCAGGAAAAGCCTCTGCGCCAGGATTTCTGCGACAGCGAGGGGGACGGCGGCGCCGTTCACCGCTGTATCCACGCGGTCATCCACTTGATCGAGGACCACTCCCAGCGGGTGGAGCTGCCCGTTCGCTTTGCCTCCACGAAGCTCATCGAGGGGGACGAGCGGATCCTGGAGAAACTGGAACTGGATCAAAATGAGAAAGAAATGCTGGATCACATCATCCTCCAGCTGGAAAAAGAGCGTGGACTGGACCGTAACGCCGCTATGGCGGATATGCGTTTCCGCTACATCTATAAGGTCTGCGACCGCTGTATCACCAAGCCCCGGGAAAGTAAGGAGCATATCCGCAGTGAGAAGATCGACCGGCTTCTGACAGGGAAGTGGACGGCGCTTCCCATGTTCGCCCTGATCATGGGACTGGTCTTTTATCTCACCTTCGGGCTGATCGGTCCTTTCCTCCAGGATCTCATCGAGCAGGGCGTGGACAAGCTCACCGTAGTGGTCGGCAACTGGATGGAAGCGGGGCAGGTCAATCCCGTGATCCGAAGCCTTGTGATCGACGGTATTTTCAACGGCGTGGGAAGCGTCGTCAGCTTTTTACCTATTATCGTCACTATGTTCTTCTTTCTCTCCCTTCTGGAGGATAGCGGATACCTGGCGCGCATCGCCTTCGTGATGGATAAACTGCTCCGTAAGATCGGGCTTTCCGGCAGAAGCATCGTGCCTATGCTCATCGGCTTCGGCTGTACCGTTCCGGCGGTCATGTCCACCCGCACCCTCCCCAGCGCCCGGGACAGGAAAATGACCATCCTGCTCACCCCCTTTATGTCCTGTACCGCGAAGCTTCCCATCTATTCCTTCTTTGTGGACGCCTTTTTCCCGGGCAGCGCCTGGTGGATCATCACAGGCCTGTATCTGTTGGGGATCCTGGTGGGCGTTCTGGTGGCGCTTTTATTCAAAAAGACCCTTTTCCGGGGCGAGGCGGTCCCCTTTGTGATGGAGCTGCCCAATTACCGTATGCCCGGCTTTATCAACGTTTGGCACCTTTTGTGGGATAAGGCGAAGGACTTTTTGAAGCGCGCCTTCTCCGTGATCCTCATCGCCACCGTGGTCGTCTGGTTCCTGCAGAGCTTCAATTTCCGCTTCGATCTGGTTCAGGACCCCAAGGACAGCATTCTTGCTCTTGTAGCCGGCTTTATCGCCCCCGTCTTCCAACCCATGGGTATGGGCGACTGGCGCATCGTGACCTCTCTGGTCAGCGGCTTTATGGCGAAGGAAAGCGTGGTCGCCACCATGGAGGTGCTCTTCGGCGGGAATCTGACTGTGGCAGTCACCTCTCTCACCGCCGCCTCCATGCTCATTTTCAGCCTGCTCTATACCCCCTGCGTCGCCGCCATCGCCTCCGTAAAGCGTGAGTTAGGCGCCCGCTGGGCGGTGGGCGTGGTCCTGTGGCAGTGCGTCATCGCCTGGATCTGCGCCCTTGCCGTTCATCTGATCGGAATAGCTTGCGGGATGGTGTGATATGGGCTTGTGGGACTATATCATCATCGGGGTCATCGCCGCCGCCGTGATCGCCGCCGTCATTTACGTCAGGAAAGGGAAGAGCCGCTGTTCCTGTGGCTGTGACGGCTGCCCCTCCTGTGATACGTGCAAAAAGAAGCCGAAAAAATGAAAATGGCGATTCTTGCCAAACCTTTCCTTCTGTGATAAAATGAGAACAGAGTATTGGATGGAGGACGTTTTATGAAACTTGAGATCAAAAATGTTCCGAAAAAATATGACGTGATCGTGGTTGGCGGCGGACCCGCCGGCGTCGCCGCGGCGGTCGCTTCTGCCCGTTTAGGCGCGAATACCCTGATCATCGAGGGAGCCACCGCCCTGGGCGGTATGGCGACCGTGGGAATGGTTTCCCGCCTGACCACGTTATCCGACGGGGAGAAGATCATTTATCATTCCCTGTGTACCGAGATCATGGACCGCTATATGAAAGAAGCCGGCGTGGAGCCGGATTTCCGAGGACGCATCCCCCTGATCACCGAGGATCTGAAACTGGTCCTGGACGACATCGTCACGGAAGCGGGCGCTCACGTCCTGTTCCAGTCCACCGTCTGCGCCGTGGAAATGGAGGGAGACAATATCGCTTCCGTCATCGTTGCTAACAAAGCGGGGCTTACCCCCTACGTGGCGCACGTATACGTGGACGCTACCGGGGACGGGGACGTGGCGTATTTTGCCGGCGTTCCCTATGAGAAAGGGGACGACGAGGGGGACCTACAGCCCGCCTCCCTGTGCTTCGCCTTTTCCAACACCCATTCCGAGAATAAGAAGGGCTCTCTCAACGGCGGTAAGGATACCGTCTGGTCCGTGATCGGCAAGGACGATAATTATCCCCTGGTCCGCAATCATTTTGTCCCGGTCCACGTGGGGAACGGTACCATCTTCGCCAACGCCGGGCACCTGGACGGTGTGGACTCCACTGATCCCGAATCCGTTTCCGAGGCGTATATCAAAGGCAGAAGGATCGCCAAAGACTACCTGAAAGCGGCGAAGGCGTATATCCCCGAGGTCTTCGGCCCCGACGCGCTGCTCATCGCAACCGCCCCTATGCTGGGCGTGCGGGAATCCCGCCGGATGGAAGCGGAATATCAGCTCACCACTCAGGATTATATCGACCGCAAGAGTTTTGACGACGAGGTCTGCCGCAACCATAACTGGCTGGATTGCCATACCCGGAAAGGGAAGCCCAATCCCTATAAACTTGATCCCGAGCAGAAATATAAGGACGGCGACAGCCACGGGATCCCCTGGCGCTGCCAGGTCCCGAAGAAGGTGGATAACCTGGTCCTCTCCGGCAGATGCATCTGGAACGACCGTGGCGTTTTTTCCTCCACCCGGGTCATGCCCAACTGCTTCGCCACCGGGGAAGCCGCCGGCATCGCCGCCGCCCTCGCCGTGAAAAAGAACTGCGGCATCCACGCCCTCGACGCCCGGGAGATCATCTCTCACATCAAGAAATAAACAACAGAACAGAAGTAAAAACAACGGGAACAAGCTTTTTCTTGTTCCCGTTGTTCATTTTCGCGTTTCTTACAGCTGATGCCGGATGATCTTGCCGCTGACGGTCT
>JAGDAA010000103.1 GCA_017959745.1 Clostridia bacterium | reverse complement strand
TCATCCGGGGCAGGGAAAAGCCGTTCTGCCCGAAGGCGTAGGCATCTACCACGAAGTTGATGGCGATGTTGTTCTCCAGGGAAAGGGAAGTCCCGTAGATCTCGGGCTTGACTTCCTCCGCGTAGGCGACGGTCCCCGCCGGTAGGAGCGGCAGGAGAAACGCCAGAGCGAGAAGCAGCGCGAGCAGTTTTCTTTTCATGTGATTCTCCTATCATTGACCGGAAGGGCGCGGCGGGCTTCCGTGTTTTTCAGCTCTTTGTGATCGTGGCGGTCAGGGCGGTGTGGGTGCTGCCGGACGCCAGAAGCGCTTCCACCGTCAGGGTGTAGGTCTTGCCCGGGACCGCCCGGGATTCAAAATCATCCGGCAGGTCGAAATTGGCGCTTGTCAATTTGTAGCTGAATTCGTCCGCCGACGTGATCTGCATGGGGCAGACCGTTTTGCTCTCGTCGATGACGGTATCGCCATCCCGGATGACCGCTTTCACGGTGACGATGCGGTAGTAAGATTTGACCGTGACCTTCTGCAGGTCGGAAAGATGGGAGATACTGCCCGAATAGGTGGTGTAGGCGCCGGGTTCGATGTAGCCGTAAAACCCCGTGAATTCCGCCGCGGTGACGGGGATGTAGCTGTCGTTCAGAAGATCCTTGAAGTAGATCTGCTGCCGGGTATGCCCCGCGTAGTGCAGGGTCTGTCCCCCGGCGGTCACGATGGGCCAGCCGCTGGAAAGCCGCTGTCCTTTGTGCTGATCCTGGATATAAACGTAGCTGCTGTTGGGGTTGATCTTGCCGTTGCCGTAGCGGACCACCACGGGCTCTTCAATGACCATGCGGGCGTGCGCCGTGTCGGAATCTACGTAGGAGACCAGAGCGTCCGCGGGCAAAACCCGGGCGTAGGCTTCCAGAATGGCGTCCTCCCCGTTGTCGTTGATGATCTGATCGGTGGTGTAGTCCTTGTAACCCTTATTGGAGTCGTTCAAAAGAATATCGGGCATCGTATAGTTGCCCACGGGGATACAGCCCCGGGCGGGGGTCATCCGGTGGGTGGCGTTCCAGGTGATACTGGTGACGACGCTGGACCAGCCCCACATGAGGCCGGTGGCGCAGGAGCAGCCCAGTTTATCGGCGATATCACCGCCCGATACCGTCATTTTACCGGTCCGGGGGTTGTAATATTGCAGCCAGTGCAAAAGCCCGGTCCCGGCGCCCGAATAGGGTACGCCGGCGTAGGTCTGCGCGGCGTAGAGGGGATATTCCGTGCCGCTGTATGTATAACCGAGATCGTTTTCGCTGTACCATTGGACGGTGAGCATATCCCGCATGGCTTTGATCGCCATGGCGCGGAGCTCGTCCGTGGTGGGATTTTCGTGATCGAAGGTGTAAAGGGGCGTTGTCGCGGGGCTTTTGACCTTCCGTTCATGCGCTGTTTCTTCCACAAACGCCTTGGCGGATGCGCCGTAATTCAGTATGGCGCGGATCAGATCCAGCAGGGCGGTATCACTGCTGTACTGCTCGCCGGCGTCTACCGCGTAGGATTCGATGCTGTACCGCAATGTGTCGCTGACGGTACCCACGCCGAGTTCTACGAAGGGGAGCTCCCCCTCTTCCAAATGATCGCCCAGATCCATGGGCTCCCGGGTACTGATGGCGGTTACATACAGCGCGTCTCCCATCCGATCCGGCGTGACGGTACTGCAGCTTATCCGATATATGCCGTTCACCCGCTCCATATCGTCTTCCGTGAAGGCGGCGACGAGCGCGTCGCTATCGTCCCGGATCTCGATTTTAAGCTCCGCTATACTGTCGGTCTTAAAATAAAACTGCAGCTTGATGGAGTCCTCCAGATCCAGACTGGCGCCGTGCCATTTCACGGCAGGGAACGGTGCGGCGGCAAAGGAGGTGTTCTTGATACTCACGGGAGAGGGGATCGTGTCCGTCCCCGCTTCCAGAGCCACGGGACTCAGCGCGGACGTGACGAGGTGCTCCGTGTCAAAACCGAAGTAGGTCTGGCTTTTGGCGCCGTAGGTAAGCAGATCCACGATCAGGGTGGGAAAGGTCTCGTATGTATAGGTCTCCGGCGTTGCCAGCGCCCGCTGACAATAGGATAGGATGCTTTCCGTAACGGGCTGTCCGTAGAATCGCTCCTGGGCGGTATCGGAATAGCCGGAAAGGGTCGCCGTGATCGTTTCGCCCAAGAGGCAGGAGGTCAGAGGGATCTCGTCTTCCGCCCCCACGGCGGTCACGCCTGTGGATCGAATGCCGCGGAAGGTGAAGTAGTAGTAGCCGCCGTGCCCCTCATAGTGGTTTTCCACGATCTCCCGGCCCATGAAGGAAAAGGTCACCCGGGGCGACCGGTAACCCGCCGCGACGAAGTCATCCTTTTTCACCAAAAAATTGACGGCGATGTTGTTCTCCAGCGTAAGGGACGTCCCGTAAAACTTAAGGTCGGGATCCTCAAAGGGATTCTCTCCCTCGGCAAAAACATCTGCCGCCGGGGTCAGCGGCAGGACCAGTGCCAGAGCGAGGACCAGGGCAAGCAATTTTCTTTTCATATTTGCTCTCTTTCTATGCTCGCTGCGGAAAAGCGGGGTGCCCTCTTTTCCGGCAGAATGCGGGTGCGTTGAAGGGATCGGATTATGCGGACCCTTCTTTTTTCAGAACCACGGCGAAGGTCTTAATCAGGATCTTCAGATCCAGGGAAAGACTCCAGTTTTTGATATAGGTGGTATCCAGCGCCACCACCTTTTCAAAATCGGTGATATTGCTGCGCCCGTTCACCTGCCACATTCCAGTGATGCCCGGCTTGATGGCGAGGCGCGCCCGATGATGCAGTTTATACTTTTCCCATTCGTCCAGCGTAGGCGGCCGGGTCCCTACAAGGCTCATATCGCCCTTCAGCACGTTGAAGAATTGGGGGAATTCATCCAGGCTGAGCTTCCTGATCTTGGAGCCGACGCCAAAATGTAAGCTTCCGTCCGGCAGGACCTTGTTGCCGATGATGCGGGGATCGAAATCCAGCTTGAACATCATATCGTCCTGAACGCGGTTATCCTTCATCAATTCCGCTTTTCGCGCCTCCGCGTCCGTGTACATGGTCCGGAACTTATAAATCTTGAAGACCTTTCCGTTCTTGCCAACGCGTTTTTGAGAAAAGATGACCGGACCGGGTGATTTTATGCGAATGATCAGCGCCATAACGGGGAAGAGGAGCAGGGTGAAAATGCAACCGATGATCCCGCCGATGATATCCGTCAGCCGTTTGACCACGGTCTCGAAGGTGGTGGCATAATTGATACTGGTTGTCAGGACCGTATAGTTGCCCACCTTCTCGATGAACTGTTTGTTTTTCATTTCTTCGGCGCGGAAGTTCAATTTTTCATGGACCGTGACGCCCATGACGATGAACTGGTTGACCAGCTTTTTCTGAGCGTCGTTGAGACCGGTAAAGCAGGTGAAGACCTCGTCCACCCACTCATGAAGCACATAGTCCTTTACGTTCTCGCTGTTGGCGACCACGGGGATCCCGCCGATTTCCTGCCCCGTCATATCCCGATCCATTATGGCGATCCCGCGCAGGTTGAACTGTTCAAAGTTGCGGTGGGAAAGCTGACGTGCCACGTCTTCCGCGAGATTGGAAGTGGTAACGATCAAAAGGGAACGGCGGTTTTTACCGGATTTGCTGTGGGTGATGGCGTATTTGCGCCAGCAGCGGCATCCGAATAGGGAAAGTGTGTAAAAGAGCCACATCAGGTACAGGGTGACCCGGGAATAGGGAAAGCTCTGCTGGACGGAGAAGAGGTACAGCACCGAGAGCAGGATCACTGCCAGAGCGTGCCGGAACGTGGCGGATACTTCCTTGGAGATCCGCCGCCACAGAATACCCCGGTAGGAGCCGAACAGGAACATGACCACCAGATCCGCCAGAGTCACAAAGATCGCCATA
Source organism: Clostridia bacterium (assembly GCA_017959745.1). Classification (GTDB taxonomy): domain Bacteria; phylum Bacillota; class Clostridia; order Oscillospirales; family SIG627; genus RGIG5579. The sequence goes on along the minus strand of JAGDAA010000103.1, from coordinate 911 downwards.
TTGCGATACAGTTCGTCCGCATAGGGATTAAAAAAGCCGTGACGGATGATGTAGGCGAGAATGAAGGAAGCATGAAGGCACAGGAGATCGATTAACATAAAATCGTAGTGCTTCATCCAACCGCTGGATTGTCTTCTGTACATAAACGAAAAACTCCTTGTTATTAGACTTCGTTGTTCTCCCCCTGCGCCCGAGCGCTCGCGCGGGCGTGCGAGGATAGAAAGACCATATTAAAGTATAATTATTATACCCGTTTGGAGCGAAAAAGTCAATCGGTATTCGCGAATCCCGCCGAACGGAGGGGAAAATGGGGCTTGCTTTTTTTCGGATACCGTAGTAAAATGTTGGAAAATAGGGGACTTATTAGGGAAGGGTCGGCTTTTATGGTTCAGAAAATGCTTGTGGGTTTTCTCCTGGACGGCAAGCACAGCGGGATCGACAAATACCTGCTGGGCTTCTGTGACGCGGCTCGGGAAGCGGGCGCCAAGCTTGATTTTCTCACGCAGGAAATCGATCCGGAATTAAAAGAGCACCTGACCTCCTACGGTTTCGGCCTCCTGGCGGTGCCGAGCTTGAAGCGGCCTTTTTCCCAGCGCCGCGCCATTAAGTGCATATTACGGAATGGCTCCTACGACGCGATCTACCTCAATTTGTCAGAGGCGTTCAACTGCACGCTGCTTTCAGCGGCGAAGGCGTGCGGTGTGCCGGTTCGCATCGCCCATTCCCACAGCAGCGGGGTGGACCGTATGAGTGGTCTTTCCCGGACGCTGCGCGGCGCGTTGCACAAGCTGTTCCGGCCCTATCTTTCTCGGAACGCCACCCGCCGACTGGCCTGTTCCTCCGCAGCGGGAGAATGGATGTTCGACCGGCCTTTTGAAACGATCCGCAACGCGGTCTCCTCTCAGCGTTTC
>JAGDAA010000102.1 GCA_017959745.1 Clostridia bacterium | reverse complement strand
CGCCACATCTGACCGTTGTCGGACACCACGCGATCTTTGTTTTCCCAGGCGATGGCGTCACTGTTCTCGATGATCTCGTCACAGCCCGCGCCGTCCATACCGTCCAGCAGCGTCACCAGGCGGTGGACCTCCAGACCGGTCTCAAAGGCGGTCTTCTTGGGCTTATCCTCAAAGGGCACGCGGACGCCCACCTTTTTGTCGGCGGGAGTGATATGGGCGCGGCGCACCATAAGGGCGCTGTGGTAGAAGAGCCCGAACACGGCGGGGTCGTTCCAGCAAGAGAAGATGCCCTCCCGGTAGGGAACGCCGCCCAGGGTGGCACTGGACGCCTCCTTACCGATGACGTCCACGTGCTCCAGATGCGTATTGTAGGCGTAGGTGTGGATGCCCATACCGCCCCAGCCCTGGAGGGCGCAAACGGCGGCGTAGTAGACGGGGCCCTCGGCGCGGAAGGAATTGGGGTAGGGCATCCCCCACTCGCTCACGTAGAAGGGACGGTTCGCGATCCGCAGGGTGGGCAGATTCTGCATCACGGCGGGAAAGCCGTTGATCTGGACGTTGGTGCCGAACTTCTCCTCCTCGCCCCACGCCCAGTCGTAGTAGTAGTGGTGGTTGTCCATATAGTCGCAGCAACCCTCCTGGGCGTAGATGTTGAAGCCCACGTTCCGCAATCGGTTGCTGGCGGTGACGGGACACTTCACGCCGATGGCGCGCAGATGCTCGTACATGGTGCGGTTGTAGCGGTAGGTGAGATCCAGCTTGAAGCGGTTCAGGTCCGCGTTTTCCATATCCCACACGTCCACGGTCTCCGGGTCGATCGCCGCCTGGTTGTCCTTCAGCCAGTCCCGGAGAAGCTGCCGCAGCTCGTCTTCGTAATACCGGATATGCGCGAAGGGCTTTTTGTCCGTGGAGCGGTGTCCCTGGATCCAGATATCGTTCTCGTTGGCGACCTCGGAGAGGATGAAAACGGGATCGTCCTTGTACGCCAGCCCGGTATAGGGGTTCACGTGATTCCAGAGATTTGAGGCGTATTCCTTCTGCAATTCGATCATCACCGGGTCGAAGATGCTGTAGGGCTTGGCGCAGTATTCCCCTAAGCGGTACAATTCCCCGGCGCAGGCGACGCCGTCTCCGGACTTGAAATGGCGGAAGACCATCATATCCAGGTAGATATAAATGCCGCGCTCCTTTAAGCATTTGGTAAAATAATCCAGCCGCTCCAGGGACTTTGGATCGAAGACCCGGGTGCTTTTCAGCCGCGCGCCCTTGCGGAACTGGAAAATATTGGGGGTATGGTATTCCCCGTCCAGCTGATGAAAGCGCACGCAGTTGATCCCCGTCATGGCGAGGCGGTCGGCGACCTTTTCCGCGTAGTCGCGGGACGGGAAGCAGGCGGCACCGTTCATACAGACCCCCCAGAACCGTCCCGGGGTCCCGTCCTCAAAGCGGAAGTCTTCCCCGTCCGCTTTCAGAAAGCCGTGCTTACCGGCGGGTCTTTCCTCCGCGAACACGAAAGAAATATCCACGGGCATGGAATCCACGTAGGCGGGCGTTTTGATGTATTTCGACATAGCGATCCCCCTTCTCGATCCGTTTTGTAAGGTCAGTATAGCACGGATCGGAAAGCGGCGCAAGCGGCGGGGGCGTCTTTCCCGAAAAAAGAAGAAAAAGGAAAAAGCGCGCCCCGCGCCGCCCTGCCGTACCAAAAAGGCGCAAGGTGAATATTTATCGCATATTTTAGCTTATTAAAGAATAATATGCAGGTATTATTGAACTTTTCTTAAATTTTGTGCATAAATTTTCGATTTTTCCTTGACAAAGGCGCTTCCCGCGGCTATGATGCTATATATTATAGAAAAATGGGAAGGAAAAATATGATCCGAGTATTCATCGACGGCGGCGCCGGGACCACCGGGCTGAACGTTCACCGGCGGCTGGCGGAGCGCCGGGATATTTCACTGATCCAACTGGACGAGGCGCGCCGGAAGGACCCCGCGGCGCGGCAGGACGCCATTCTGAAAAGCGACGTGACCTTCTTATGTCTGCCGGACGACGCGGCACGGGAAGCGGTCGCCCTGGCGGGGGACGCGGACACGGTGATCATCGACACCTCCACCGCCCACAGGGTCGCTCCCGGCTGGACCTACGGCTTTCCGGAACTGGCGGGGCAGCGGGAGAAGATCGCCCGGGCGAAGCGCATCGCCAATCCCGGCTGTCACGCCAGCGGCTTTATTTCCCTGATCGCACCTCTGACGGAGGCGGGGTTGATCGCCGGAGACGCTTCCCTCTCCTGCTTCTCCCTCACGGGCTACTCCGGGGGCGGAAAGAAGATGATCGCCTCTTACGAAGATGAGGCGAATAAGGTAAGTCTTCAGGCACCCACCCTGTACGGGCTGACCCAGAGCCACAAGCATCTGCCGGAAATGGCAAAGCTCTGCGGACTGAAACAGGCGCCGGTCTTCTGCCCCGTGGTGTCCTCCTACTACGCGGGGATGGAAGTGATCGTTCCCCTGACGGCGAAGGATCTTCGCGGGACCATAGAGGACGTGAAGGCGGTCTACCGAAAGGTTTACGCGGGCAGGATCGTTCGTTTCGCGGACAATCCGGACGAGGGGGGGTTCCTCTCCGCCGGGACCTTCGCGGGGCGGGACGATATGGAGATAAGCGTCTACGGAAATGAGGAACGGCTCACCCTGATCTCCCGCTTTGACAACTTAGGGAAAGGCGCCTGCGGCGCCGCCATACAGAATATGAACATCGCGCTGGGTCTCCCGGAGGAGACCGGGCTGGTATTTTCGGAGGCATAAGAAATGGAATTGATCCAAGGCGGCGTGTGCGCCGCGAAAGGCTTTACGGCAAACGGCATCCACTGCGGGATCCGGAAAAATCACACGAAAAAGGACCTGGCGCTCATCAAGAGCAAAGTCCCCTGCGCCGCGGCGGCGGTCTATACCACCAATCTGGTGAAGGGCGCGCCCCTTATCGTGACCAAACGCCATCTGGCGAACGGAACCGCGCAGGCGGTGATCGTGAACAGCGGCAACGCCAACACCTGCAACGCGGGGGGCGAAAACGTGGCGGAAGAGACCTGCTCCCTTCTGGCGCAGGCGTTGAAGCTGGATCCCCGGGACGTGGTGGTGGCGTCCACCGGCGTCATCGGACAGCCCCTGGACCTGACTCCCATCCGGGACGGGATCCCCGCCCTGGCGGCGGGCTTGTCCCCGGCGGGCGGCGGCGACGCGGCGGAAGCCATCCTGACCACGGACACGGTGAAAAAGGAAGTCGCCGTTTCCTTTGAGATCGGCGGAAAAACGTGCGTGCTGGGCGGCATGGCGAAGGGCAGCGGGATGATCCATCCCAATATGGCGACCATGCTGGTCTTTCTCACCACGGACTGCGCCGTCTCCGCGGCGATACTGCAAAAAGCCCTTTCCAAAGACGTGCAAAAGACCTTCAATATGCTCAGCGTGGACGGGGACACCTCCACCAACGATATGGTGACTATCCTCGCCAACGGTCTGGCGGGGAATGAAGAGATCTCCTCGGAAGGCGACGCCTTCACCGTCTTTATGCGGGCGCTGAACACGGTTACGGTCCACCTGTGCCGGATGATCGCCGGCGACGGGGAGGGCGCCACCAAGCTCCTCACCTGCAAGGTCACCGGGGCAAAGGATGAAGAAACGGCGAAAACCGCGGCGAAAAGCGTCATCACCTCCAGCCTGACCAAAGCCGCCATGTTCGGCGCCGACGCCAACTGGGGCAGGGTGATCTGCGCCATCGGGTACAGCGGCGCGGCGGTGGATATCCACAGGATCGACATCGCCTTCCGAAGCCCCGCCGGCACCGTGGCGGTGTGTGAAAACGGCGCGGGGGTCCCCTTCTCGGAGGAAAAAGCCAAAGCGGTCCTTTCGGAAAAGGAGATCGACATTCTCGTGGACTTGAAGGACGGCGGGTGTCAGGCGGACGCCTGGGGCTGCGACCTGACCTACGATTACGTGAAGATCAACGGCGATTACCGGACTTGAAAAGGAGAAACTATGAACGATCTTTTTTCCAACGCGGAACGGGCGGAAGTGCTGGCGGAAGCCCTGCCCTACATCAAACGCTACGTGGGCAAGACCGTGGTGATCAAATACGGCGGCAACGCCATGGTAAACGAGGACCTGAAAAAGCAGGTGATGCGGGACATCGTTCTCTCTTGGCTCATCGGCATCCGGGTGGTGCTGGTGCACGGAGGCGGACCGGAGATCTCCGACCTGATGGATAAACTGGGCAAGGTCCCCGAATTTGTGGACGGGCTCCGGGTCACGGACCAGGAGACCATGGATATCGTGCAGATGGCGCTGTCCGGCAAGGTGAACAAGTCCCTGGTGAACCTCATCGACGCCACCGGCGGCAGAGCCGTGGGGGTCTCCGGGGTGGACGCCCGGCTCATCGAGGCGGAGGTCAAGGATGAAAAGCTGGGGCTGGTGGGCGAGATCACCAAGGTGAACACCGCGGTGATCGAGGACCTTTTGAACAACAACTACATCCCGGTGATCTCCACCATCGGCTGTGACAAAAAGGGCAATATTTTCAATATCAACGGAGACACCGCCGCGGCGTACATCGCCGGGGCGCTGGGCGCCGAGCGGCTGATCCTGATGACGGATATCGCCGGGATCCTGCATGACAAGAACGATCCCGCCTCCCTGATCCCCGAGATCAGCGTGAAAGAGGCGGCGGAGCTCCAGAAAAAAGGCGTCATCGGCGGGGGGATGATCCCCAAGGTGAACTGTTGTGTGAAAGCCATCGAAAAGGGCGTGAAGACCGTGATCATCATGGACGGACGGGTGCCCCACTCCATTCTCATGGAGCTTCTCACCGACGAGGGCGCCGGGACGATGGTTACGGCGTAGCCGCGCGGGCTATGCCGTTGGCGGACAGCGGACAGCGAAAAGGAAAGAATATGAACGTAAAAGAACTGGATCAAAGCTATATTGCCGGGACTTACAAGCGCTTTCCCGTGGTGTTGACCGAGGGGAAAGGCTCCGTCATCCGGGATGAGATCGGAAAAGAATACATCGACATGGGCTCCGGGATCGGGGTCACCGCCTTCGGCATCGCGGACGACGCCTGGGTGAAGGCGGTGAGCGGACAGGCCGGGGCGCTCCAGCACGTTTCCAATCTGTATTACACCCAGCCCTGCGCGGATCTCGCGCGGATGCTCTGCGAGAAGACCGGGATGAAAAAGGTCTTCTTTTCCAATTCCGGCGCGGAAGCCAACGAATGCGCGGTGAAGGCGGCGCGGAAATACGCCCAGGAGAAATACGGGGAGAAGCGCTGCGTCATCGCCACCCTGAACAACTCCTTCCACGGCAGGACCCTCACCACCCTGGCGGCGACGGGGCAGGATCATTATCATGAACTGTATAACCCCCTGACCCCGGGCTTTGTTAGCTTTGACGCCGGGGATATGGCCGCCCTGGAAAAGCTGAACGACGGGACCCTTGCCGCCGTGATGATCGAGTGCGTCCAGGGGGAGGGGGGCGTGGTGCCTCTGACGGAAAACTTTGCCAAAGCCCTCGCCGCCTTCTGCCGGAAAAACGACGTACTGCTGATCGTGGACGAAGTGCAGACCGGCAACGGCAGGACGGGCGCGCTTTACGCCTATATGAACTTTGGTCTTCAGCCGGATATCGTCTCCACCGCCAAGGGACTGGCGGGGGGTCTGCCTCTGGGCGCCACGATGCTGGGAGAAAGGTGCGAAAACGTGTTCTCCTACGGGGACCACGGCTCCACCTTCGGGGGGAACCCGGTCGCCTGCGCCGGGGCGCTGAGCGTCCTGTCCCGGATCGACGAAGCCCTGCTGGCGGAGGTGAGAAAGAAGAGCGATTACGTCTTCTCCGCCCTGAAGGACGCCCCCGGCGTCAAGGGACTTTCCGGTATGGGGCTGATGATCGGGATCCAAACGGAAAAACCCGCCGGAGAGGTGGTGAGCGCCTGTCTGGAGAAGGGCGTTCTCTGCCTGACGGCAAAGGATAAGGTGCGTCTGCTCCCGGCGCTGAACATCCCCATGGACGTGTTGAAAAAAGCCATCGACGTGATCAAAGAGGTTTGCGGAAACTGACATGAAAAAAGCGTATTTGATTCTGAAAAACGGAACGGTTTTTGAGGGAACGAAGATCGGCGCGGATACCGAAAGCATCGGGGAGGTGGTCTTCACCACCGGGATGGAAGGGTATCTGGAGACCCTCACCGATCCCTCCTACGCCGGACAGATCGTGGTACAGACCTTCCCTCTCATCGGAAACTACGGGGTGATCTTCCCGGATTTCGAGGGAAAATGCGCCGTGAAGGGCTACGTGGTCCGTTCTCTGTGCGACGCTCCCTCCAACTTCCGCTCGGAGGGGGAGCTTAACGCCTTCCTGAAGGAAGAGGGGGTCTGCGGCATCTGCGGGATCGATACCCGCGCCCTCACGAAGATCCTCCGGGAGGAGGGTGTGATGAACGGGATGATCTCCGATTCTCCCGCGCCACCGGCAAAGGCGATCGAGGACTACGCCGTAACAGGCGTGGTGGCACAGGTCACCTCCGGGGAAAAGCAGGAATTTCCCCCGGAAACCCCGGAAAAATACCGGGTGGCGCTCCTGGACTACGGCGCGAAGAAGAGCATCGTGAAGAATTTGCAAAAGCGCGGCTGCCGGGTGCTTTCCTTCCCCGCCGATACCCCGGCGGAGGAGCTCCTGGAAGCGGACCCGGACGGGATCATGCTGTCCAACGGACCGGGGGATCCCGCGGAGAACGTGTTTGAGATCGAACAGATCCGAAAGCTCATCGGGAAAAAGCCCCTGTTCGGGATCTGCCTGGGGCATCAGCTCACCGCTCTCGCCATGGGAGGCAGGACCGTGAAGCTGAAATACGGTCACCACGGCGCCAATCAGCCGGTGAAGGAGCTTCGGGGCGCCCGGACCTATATCACCAGTCAGAACCACGGCTACGCGGTGCTCGCCGACTCCCTGGCGGGGGTGGGCGAGGAGCTCTTTATCAACGCCAACGACAACAGCTGCGAGGGGATGGAATACCCCGGCCTGAACGCCTTTACCGTGCAGTTCCACCCGGAAGCCAACGGGGGACCTCACGACACCGAGTTTTTATTCGACCGTTTTCTTACGATGATGGAGAAAAACAATGCCTAAGAATGAAGCGATTAAAAAGGTCCTGGTGATCGGCTCCGGTCCCATTGTGATCGGACAGGCGGCGGAGTTCGACTACGCCGGCGCCCAGGCGTGCCGGGTGTTGAAAAAAGAGGGTATCAACGTGGTGCT
>JAGDAA010000101.1 GCA_017959745.1 Clostridia bacterium | reverse complement strand
GGGATAGAAGCCCTGGTCCAGGATCAGCCGCTGGAACACACTCTTGCCGTTCAGGAGGAACTTCATCCCGTCCATGCGGACGCTCCGCAGTCCGAAGTAACTCTTCACCTCGTCCTCGCCAAAGCGCAGGACCATGTCGTACAACCGACCCTTGCCGATCTCCCACAGGTGTTTCTCTTTTAGCTTGATATCCACGCAGGCGCGAACGGCGCAGTTCTTCTTCGCCGCCTTGCCCACGCTCTTTCCGTTGTAGAAGACCTCCACGGAGAAGTCCCCGGCGCCAACAAGGTCCGCCGTCACCGTGACGGTGCCGTTCTCGATATCGGTATCGTACCGGGCGCGCGCCATATAGCTTTCGGGAACGAACTCCAGCCACACCGTCTGCCAGATGCCCGTGGTGCGGGTGTAATAGCAGCGGTAGGAATGGAACTTGGCGGATTGCTTGCCGTGGGGCTGTACCAGAGACTGGATATCGTCGATGGCTTCCACGGTGATATCGTTTTTGCCGGATTTCACGAACTTGGTGATATCGTACTGAAAAGAGCCGTAACCGCCGAAATGGGGCTGGCCGACTTCCTCGCCGTTAACAAAGACGTGGGTCTCAAAATCGCAGGCGCCCACGTGGAAGATCACCCGTTTTCCTTCCAGGTCCTTTTTGGTTAAAGAAATGATGCGTTTATACCAAACGCAGCGCATGAAATCCTTATACTCCACACCGGATAGACGGCTTTCCGGGCAGAAGGGGACGATGATCCTGCCGGACAGGGAGAGGGCGTTCTGCAGGCCCCTCGCCTCGCCGGAGACGCCGTGATCGATCTCAAACTGCCAGACGCCGTTCAGGTTGCGCCAGCTGCTTCTTTCCCACTGGGGATTGGGATGTTCGGGCCGCGGGATGGTTGCCATATCTGATCTCCTTTCCAGAGAAAAACGTGTGATCGCCGGAAAAGCGTAACGCAAAAGCAAAAAAAGATGAAAAATCGGGACGGTTGTGGTATACTGCTTACGGATCCTTGCGTGAAAGGAGGACGAGCCATATGACTTTGAATGATACGATCCCCTATCTGCGTTTCGCGGATCGTCTGACCTTCCGGGAAAAGCGCATGCTGTCCAAGACCTACGACAGCCGCCTGTTCTATATCTACCGCGGAGAGGCGCATATGGAGCTCAGCGGCAGGGCGATGGACCTTGTCCGGGGCAATCTGCTGACCTTTCCTCCGAATACGCCGTACTTTTTTACCCCCGCGCCGGAGATCGAGCTGGTCGCGCTGGATTTTGACCTGACCCAGGCGTACGCGGAGCCGTCGACGGTCCTGCCCCCCTGTCCCGTGGGGGCGTACGATCCGGCGCGGGTCCACGAAACGCCGACCCTTTCGGACGCGCCGATCCTGTCCCGGCCGGTCTTCCTGGAAAACGCCTCGTTCCTGGAGGCGCGGCTGGAGGAGATCGTCCTGGAGTTTCGTCAGCAAAGACTGTTTTTCCGGGAAAAGGGCGGCTCGCTTTTGAAGAACCTGCTCTTTGAGATCGTTCGCCGGGAAATGACGGGGGAAGGCGGCAAGAACGTGATCGACCGGGTGCTCTCCTACGTGGACGAGCACATCGGGGAAGCGATCACCAACGCCGGGATCGGGGAGGCGCTGTACTACAACCCCAATTACCTCAACCGGCTGATGATCCGGCAGACGGGTATGAGTCTGCACCGCTATATCCTCCAGCGGCGGCTGGCCAGGGCGACCCAGCTGCTTTTGACCACCCAGGAGCCCGTGGGCGAGATCGCCGCCAAACTTGGCTTTTACTCCGCCTCTCATTTTTCCAATTTCTTCAAGCGGGAGACTGGGATCTCGCCCGTCCGCTACCGGAAGAAAGGAACGATCTGACGGTATTCTCTATCGAAACTGTATCCTAGATCGAGCCACCCGTCATTATTATCCGGATCGTATTTCGCCCCGCTTTTGCGGGGCGTTTTTTACGGTATCTGCTCTTCCGTTACGGGAATGAAATCGGACGTTTGCCGCGAGGTGTTGGAATTTTCCACCACAAAGAGGACCATGTCCTCTACCCCTAAAAGGTTGTGCCATACACCCTTGCGAACGTTGTAGAGCTTCAGCGGCTCCATGGGGACGGGCGTGACGTTCCCGACGGAATCATCGCCCTTTCCGTCGCCGATGAGCAAGGTGCATTCCCCGCGCAAAAGCACGAAGATCTCGTCGGTCAGGTTGTGCCGCTCGAATTGGCGGAGCGTGTCACGTCTGTACTTCGAAGGATCGTCGTTGAGGATGGCGGCGCGCCAGCCCTCATAGATCACCAGGGGCTTAAAGCCCGGTCCGTCGTATTCCGTGATCTCCAGATACTCTTCATCCATCGTTTGATCCTCTTACAAACCGTACTTTTCCGCGAAGGCGACGAGCGCCTTTTCAAAACATTCCATGGGGATGCGCGCCACACCGGCGCCCAACAGTCCCCCGTCCTTGCTGAACATACCGCCGTGGATAGCGGGCGTAATGCCGGAGGAGACCACTTTACGGGCGTCGATCCCCACGGGCAGACAGTCGAAGTCCAGATTCGGGATCGGATAGCGTGGATTATTCTTCACGCAGATCTTCTCCATTTCCCTCGTTTGAGCGACCCCGTCCGCAAGGGTCTCGCCGCGGGTATGACATACGATGGGCGCCGCGGCGGCGGCGATCCCGCCCAGGCCCGCGCATTCCGTCACGCTGCTGTCCCCGCACCAAGGGATCTGATCGGAGGCAACGGTCTTTTCGGAAAGGTATTTTCCCCGGATCATCGGGGAGGGCGCGGTGAACCACTCGTCGCCCGTGGCGGCCAGTTTGACACCGAATTCCACCCCGTTCCCGCCGGCGGCGGTCACCACGGTGGAATACGCCCTGCCCGCGTTGGCCAGACACGCGGCCCGGCTCGCCGCCTGCCCGAGGTTGTGGAAAAATCGGGGCGTCTCCATCAGATACCGAATGCTGTCCGAGGCGCAGGGTCCGAGCTTCAATAGCGCCGGCACCAGACGGTGCTCCAGGAGTAGCCCCGCCGCCGTCTGGCGGCTGTGGTTTTCATCCCCCATCGTCAGACTCTCGGCGATGATGTCCCGTAAGGGCAGACCTCCCATGCGCCTCAGCGCTTCCGCTATAGGCGGCAGAAGATGTTCCCGCAGCGCCCGCAGGTTGTCGGCGATCTCAGGAGAATAGAGCCCCCAGCCGCAAAAGCCACCCTGGTGTACGGGCCCTTCTGAAGGGAAGAGCGCGGCGACCTTACCGCATTTTTTATCTTTGACCACGAGTACCGGAACGGACCCTGTCATGATCCCCGTCCCGGAGCCGTCAGTATTGGTATCCAGAGCGGACAGGATCCGTATCTTCCCGCTTTCGATGAGCTTGATCGCTTCGTTTTCGTTTTTGGCCCACCCTTCGAAGAGGCACGCGGAGATCATGCCCCGCCGATGTAGCAGGGTCATATCTTCAAAGGCGATGGGCGGGCCGGAATGGGTGACGGTATAATCACCCAGGCCTTCGATCACTTCACCCGCGGTCCGGACGTCAACCCAGACGGGGTCTGCGTCGATGATGGCGTCTGCGGCGGCAATATTGGCGCGGTCGATCCTTTCGCCCCACTCCCCATTCACCAAGCGTTCGGCCAGACGTTTACAAGCATCCGTTTTCATCATAACCTCATTCCTCCCGGACGTGACATCCGATGCTATCTTTTCTGTTCAGGGCCACCGTAAGAGCGCAACGGGCAGTGACCAGATCGTTTTTCAAACGCGCCTCTTCAAAGGACGCATTTGAGAGCGGCGACGCCAGCATGGCTTCCACGTCTGTCAACGCAGAACGGAGTCCCTTTTCGGTCCGCACAACGCCAAGCTCGTTTTGAAGCAGGCCGGCAAGCTTTCTCCTCTTCTCGGGGATATCGTTTGCGGCGGGACGATCAGGTTCCAAGAAAGGCTTATCGTCCGGGATCCTTCCCTGCTCCCGTGCCGCCGTTTGACCCGCGATCCGCCCGAAGACCAGAGTCTCCGTACCGGCGTTGCCGCCAAGGCGATTTGCTCCGTGGAGCCCGCCTGTCACTTCTCCGCAGGCAAAGAGCCCCGGAACGGTGGTACGGCACGCCTCGTCGATGACCACGCCCCCCAGCGAGGTATGGGCCGCGGGCGCCACTTCAACGGGCGTTGTTTTCAGATCGATCCCCACGGATCGGTACCGCCGGTAATACGGCTCGTAAACGCCCGACCATTGTTCCTCCGGTACCGCCGTGCAGTCCAGATACAGACCACCGTGTTCGGCACCGCCGCCGGAATTGATCTCCCGCGCCATACGAAGGGAAAGGACGTCTTTTTGCAGCCGCTCTCCCTCGGGGCCATAGGCCAGAAGGAAGCGTTCGCCGCGCTTGTTTCTCAGGGCAGCTCCTTCGTAAAAGAGAGTGGTGATCACGCTTTTCCCCCGAAGCGATTCGGGAAAAACGGCACTGCAGGGCTCGAACTGGATAAACTCCATATCCCGCAGCCGGGCGCCCGCACGATACGCCATAGCGATCCCGTCACCGCCCAGATCCGGCGGCGTGGTGGTTTTCGGAAACAGGCGGCAGAAGCCCCCGGTCGCCAACAGAGTCGAAGCGGCTAAGCAGGAAAAGAAAGAGTTCTTTTTCCTGTCGTAGATCTTTGCACCGATCACCCGGCCCTGTTCTGTCAACAGTTCCGTTGCGCGGCAGGACAGGTGTTCAGTAAAGAGAGGATCGTTCCTCAAGCGCTTCTTGACTTCCCTCAGGATAGCAGGCCCGGTAGCATTATCCACACTGGCCACACGGGGCACGCTGGCGCCCAGGGGCCGGATCAGGCGCGGACGACCCATATCCTCATCCGGGGCGAGGCCCAGCAAAGCAAGGAACGCCGGTTGTTCCATTGCCCCACCCGTCAGGGTCTTGACAAGCCGTTGATCGTTCATGCCGCAGCCGGAACGCATAGT
>JAGDAA010000100.1 GCA_017959745.1 Clostridia bacterium | reverse complement strand
TCCACCTGGGGGAAGGGGATCTCGATTCCCACCTTGCGGAAGGCATCGTTGACCTGTTCCAGCAAATCGAAGCGTACTTGCCAGTAATCCTCTTTCTTTACCCAGGCTCTCAGCGTAAAGTTCAGGGCGGAATCGTCGTTAGCGGTGAGCCGCGCAAAGGGCGCGGGGTCCTTCAGCACCATGGGATGCTGATCGGAGATCAAAAGAAGCACCTTTTTAACGCGATCGGTATCCGTGCCGTAAGCCACGCTGAAATCCAAATCCACCCGGCGAAGATCCTCCGAGGAATAATTGACTACCGTGGCGTTGGAGAGAGCCCCGTTGGGGATCACCACGTTTCGGTTGTCTATGGTTGTCAAAGTTGTATAGAGAATGGAAATGCTTTTGACCGTACCGCTCTTATCCCCCACTTCGATATAATCGCCGACGCGGAAGGGATGGCAAAGCAGGATGAGTATGCCGCCGGCGAAGTTGGAGAGACTGCCCTGGAGCGCGAGACCGATAGCGATGCCGCATGAACCGAGCAGGGTAACAAGTCCCGTCATATTGACGCCCAATGTCGCCACGGCGGTGAGGATCAGGACGACCTTCAAGGCGACGCTGATGACGTTGATCAGGAAAATGCGCGCGGTAGCCTCCATTTTTCCGAACAGTTTCCCTTTTCTGACGATCCCTTCCAGCCATTTGATCAAAATCCATCCTACGATCACAATGGCGAGCGCGCCCAACAGGCGAAGGCCCCCCGATATAAGATGAGGCGATATGTTTTTCCAAAACTCAAGCATAGCTGTTTTCTCCTTTTCAGTTTAGATGGTTTAGTTCTTCATAAGGCTCCAGTTCCTTATCCGTGGCGCTTTCGATAAAGGCACGGGCGGCGTCTCCCGCCTTTTGAAACATGGGCATGGACAGGATCGAGGGATCCCAGAGACCGTCAAAGCCCGTTTGACTCGTTCCGAAAAAGGCGCCCGGTCCCCGATGATCCAGGTCGTATTGTGCCAGTTCAAAACCGTCTTGACAGGAGGAGAGCTTTTGCAGGCGGTCCCGGGCGCTTTTGGCGCCGGATGATGATACCAGAACGCAATAGGATGCTTTTTTTCCTCTGCCGACTCTGCCGCGAAGCTGGTGAAGCTGGGAGAGTCCGAAGCGTTCCGCGTTCATAATGACCATAATGGTGGCGTTTGGTACGTCCACACCCACTTCGATCACTGTGGTGGCGATCAGTATTTTGATCTCACACGCCTTGAACCGGCCCATGATCTCCTCTTTTTCCGCGGGTTTCATTTTGCCGTGAAGAAGGGCGGAAGGGATCTCCGGCAGATGCTTTCGCAGGGAATCCCATTCCCCTTTCGCGGATTGGAGCGGGCTTTGATCCTCCTCGTCCTCGATGAGGGGACAAACCACGTACGCCTGTTCTCCGTTCAACGCGTGTTCTTTCAAAAAGGCGTAGATCCTGGCTTTTTTGTCCTCTCCTACATAGTAGGTCTCAACGGGGACCCGTCCGGGCGGCAATTCATCCAGGACGCTGATGCGGCTGCCCGCGTACAGAAACATAGCGAGGGTACGGGGTATGGGGGTGGCGCTCATAACCAGGGAATGTACGGCGCCGCCTTTGTCGTTCAGGCGGTTGCGCTGGTCAACGCCGAAGCGATGCTGTTCGTCTATAATGGTCAAGGCGGCATTGTCACACAGGGCGCTGTCCTCAAACAGGGCGTGGGTACCGATGAGAACGTACGGCTCCTTTTTCGTGGTCTTTTCATACAGGAGCTGCCGCTCCTTTTTCGTTGTGGAGCCGGTGAGCAGATAGACCGGCAGGAAAGTGTTCTCAAACAGGCGGGTGAATCCCTCGTAGTGCTGACGCGCCAGAATTTCCGTTGGCGCCATCAAAAGGGTGCTTTTTCCGTTCCTGCCGCATAGGTACGCGGCGGCGGCGGCGACCGCGGTTTTGCCGCTGCCCACGTCTCCCTGAAGAAGCCTGCTCATTGGCGGAACGGTTTCATCTCCGGTCAGATCGGACCAGATTTCCTTGATGACGCGTTCCTGGGCGCCGGTGAGGGCGAAAGGCAAAAGGGCGGTAAAATCGGACAGTGGAATCTTTTTCATCCCGGGAACGACAATATTTGCGGTTTTCCGGATAAAAAGGGAAGCCCTGACCGAAAAGAGAAACAGTCGGTCAAAGGCGAGCCGCTCCCGCGCCTTCGCGAGCGCCGTCTCGTTTTCGGGACAGTGCATACTGTATACGGCGTGAGCGAGATTCACAAGCTTCTCGGACAGGCGTACCCGCTCCGGAAGGGGATCCTTAATCTGCGCTAAACAG
>JAGDAA010000099.1 GCA_017959745.1 Clostridia bacterium | reverse complement strand
TTTTCGACAAACCCCGCTACACTTTCGATATCCCCAAGGCGGATACGGACGTGGACGGGCTGCGCTATCTGGAAGGGCGCGACATGGCGTTCGTCAATCAGAACGCCTTTCGGGGCACGGCGCTCGCCCACCGGGACGGGGGCGTTCCCGGACTGGTCCTGACCATGGACAGGGAGAATGAGGAAAACTTCGGCTATATGGTGTATTTCTTTGAACTGGCGTGCGCCGTCAGCGGGTATATGCTGGGGGTCGATCCCTTCAATCAGCCCGGTGTGGAAGCCTACAAGAAAAATATGTTTCGGCTCCTGGGCAAGCCCGGTTATACAAATTGATCGAAAAAGCTGAAAATAATTGACGGATTTCACAAAAAAGAGGGCGATCGCCCTCTTTTTGCGTAAAACCACCTTGCGCCCTCCTGAAAAATGTGGTACAATGCAAGTGATAAAAAGGGCGGGAGCCGCCCGATCAGAAAGGAAAAGAACCATGGTGAAACTGATCATCGGACTCAAGGGCAGCGGCAAGACCAAGCACCTCATTGAACTGGCCAACAAGGCAGTGGAGACTTCCCCCGGTCATGTCGTCTGCGTAGAGAAATCCAACAAGCTGATTTTTGACATCAGCCACAAGGTCCGCCTCGTGGACGCCGAAGCGTATAGCGTCAAGAACGCCGCGGAACTGTACGGGCTGATTTGCGGGATCCTTGCCACCAACTACGACGTAAAAGATCTTTTTGTGGATTCTTCCTTGAAGATCTGCGGCAACGACGTGGCAGCCTGGGTGGAGTTCATCGGAAAGCTGGACGCCCTCTGCGCCAAGTTTGAGATCAACTGTGTCACCACCTCCTCTATTGACCACAGCGCCCTGCCGGAGGTTCTGGAAAAATACGTCTATTGATATGGATTACTGGGAATGCACGATTTCCCTGCCGCGAGAAAAGGTCGATCTGGTATCGACCTTTCTTGTTACAGCGGGATATGACAGCTTTGAGATCTCGGATCTTTCCGATCTGATGGAGAACGCCGGCATCGTCTTCGCGGATTATATCGAGGACGAACTCCTGGCGCGCCGGGACGAGGCGCCCTTCATCCGGCTGTATTTCGACGCCGGGGAAGAAGACAAGGCGCGGGGCGTGCGGCGCTTTATCCTCGGCGTGGCAAAAGAATTGAATTGGGACGATATCTCCTGCCGGGTGACCCTGGTGGAAAACAGCGACTGGGACACCCGTTGGAAACAGTTTTTCCATCCCTTTCCCGTGGGGGAGCGGCTTTACGTCAAGCCCTCCTGGGAAGAGACCGTTCCCCCGGAGGCACAGGGGCGGGCGATCGTGGAGATCGATCCCGACGCCGCCTTCGGCACCGGGACCCACGCCACCACCTTCCTTTGCCTGGTCCGGTTAGAAAAAGATATTTCCCCCGGGGACCGGGTGCTGGATATGGGATGCGGTTCGGGGATCCTGGGCATCGCCGCCAAGCGGCTTGGCGCCGGGGAAGTGGTCAGCGTGGATATTGACGAAAACGCGGTCCGGATCGCCCGGGAGAATTTTGAGAAAAACCACTGCCCGGAAAACGCCGTATTTCTCTGCGGCAACGTTTTGGAAGACAAGGATATATTGGATCGTATGGGCGGGAACTTCGATCTGATCTGCGCCAATATCGTCGCCGGGATCATCCGGGAGATGGCGCCGGTCCTGTACGCCGCTTTGCGCCCCGGGGGACGCCTTTTGGCGTCCGGGATCCTCTCCTCCCGCCGGGAGGAAGTTTTGCAGACCCTGGCGGATACGGGCTTTCAGTTCTTAGAGGAAGAGCAAAAGGACGACTGGCTTTGCCTGGTTTTCACCAAGAAAGGAGCATAAGATATGAAACGGTTTTTCGCGATTGTTTTATCCCTTGTTATGATCATCTCACTGGCGGCATGCGGCGCGGAAAGCGCCCGGGATTCCGGCTCGAAATACGCGTCGGAACGGTATGCCGAGGACGGGAACGGCTGGAACGAGTCCGCGCCGGTGGAGGAAGCGAAAAGTGAATCATCCGCTCTGACGGAGCGCAAGCAGATCTTTCAATACGACTTGTCCCTGAAAACTTCTTCCTATGACGAACTGACCGAACGGATCCGGGGTGAGGCCCGCGCCTTAGGCGGCTTTGTGGAAAGTATGAATCAGGATGAATACGATGAATACCGGTATTTGACCTTGGTGGTCCGCGTCCCCGCGGATAAGGCGGAGGCGTTTGTGGACGGCATCGCCGGAAGCGCCCAGGTCACCTCCCGCAGCCAGGATTCCGAGGACGTCACCCTGGAATATGTGGACGTGGAGACCAGATTGAAGAATCTGGAAGCGGAGCGGCAGGCGCTCACCGCCATGATGGAAAGAGCGGAGAATATGGAGGATCTCATCACCATTCAAAGCCGCCTGTCCGACATCCAGTATGAGATCGAGTCCTATACCGCCCGCAAAAACAAGATCGACGAGCTGGTGGGGCTGTCCACTATTACGTTCTCCATCTGGGAAGTTGCCCGGGAGGATGCCTCCGCCGAACCGGAGCAGGGGATCTGGGGCAAGATCGGGTCCGGCTTTATGAACAGTCTGGCGAACATCGGTTTGTTTTTCCGGGACCTTTTCGTCTACCTGATCATCGCCCTGCCGTATCTTGCCATAATCGCCGTGATCGTCCTTGTGATCATCTGGATCATCCGCGCCGCCGTCCGGAAGAGCCGGAAGAGGGCGCAGGAGCGGACGCGCGCTATGCCGCAGATGCCGCCGATGCCGCCTGTTCCCCAGCAGCCCGTGCCGCAGCAGCCTATGCCGCCCCATCATCCGAATATGCCCCCGCAGGCATAAGCCGTAGAATCATACAGGCGTCCGGGAATCCGGACGCCTTTCCTTTTTGTAAAACGGCAAATGAGAAAACGAGAGAAAAAACGAGATATTTAAAGAAAACAGAAGATCATAAAATATTTTTTCGTTTTTTTGAGAAAAACGCTTGACTTAGCGGCTTTCCTACGCTATAATGACCCCTGCACAAAAAAGATTTGGAGGAACCATCATGTCAACTTTCATGGCAAAGCCTGAGACCGTTGAACGCGGTTGGTACCTGCTGGACGCGGAAGGCAAGACCCTCGGTAAAATCGCTACCGAAGCGGCGACCATCCTGCGCGGCAAGCACCGCCCCGAGTTTACCCCCCACGTGGATTGCGGCGAATTCGTGATCGTCGTCAACGCGGAGAAAGCGGTCCTCACCGGCAAAAAACTGGACGAGAAGAAGTACAGATATCACACCGGTTACATCGGCGGTCTCAAAGAGATCGGCTACCGGGAATTGATGAGCAAGAACCCCGAAAAGGCGGTCTTTCTTGCCGTCAAGGGTATGCTTCCTAAGAACTCCATCGGCAGAAAGAGCATCACCCGGCTCAAGGTCTATCGCGGCGCGGAGCATCCGCACACCGCCCAGCAGCCGAAAACGGTCGAGTTCTGATCTGAGAAAGGGAGAGTAGTATGAATTATACCAGTGAAAAGCCGTATTTCTACGGAACCGGCAGAAGAAAGAAATCCATCGCCCGTGTCCGTCTCTATCCCGGCACCGGCGCCATCACCATCAATAAGAGAGATATCGACGACTACTTCGGTCTGGATACCTTGAAGCTCATCGTCCGTCAGCCCCTGGAGCTCACCGGCAATCTCGGCAAGTTCGACGTGGTCTGCACCGTGGTGGGCGGCGGTGTTTCCGGCCAGGCGGGCGCCATTCGTCACGGCGTTTCCCGCGCCCTCGTTCAGGCGGACGCGGAAACTTTCCGTTCCACTTTGAAGAAGGCGGGCTTCCTTACCCGCGACCCGAGAATGAAAGAGCGCAAGAAATACGGTCTCAAAGCCGCTCGCCGCGCCTCCCAGTTCTCCAAGAGATAAGTTTAACAGAAAAAACAGAGCAGATTTCCAATTGGATTTTTGCTCTGTTTTTTTATGCGGGGATTTCTCCATACCTCCCTTGCCGTCTTGAAAGCATTTTCAGCGGCGGTGTTGCCAAGGGGGTTAATCCGTGCTACAATGGGAAGGAAAGAGAGGGGAAGAGAACATGCTGAAAATTTCCATCCTGGGAGACGTGATGAGCGAACCGGGCCTTTTGAGGGACACGAATCAAGCGGACGGGACCTACTGTTACGATCCGGTTTTCGCGCCGTTGAAAGCGCTTTTATCCCAATCGGATCTTGTCCTTGCCAACCTGGAAACACCGGTGGCGGGCGAGGCGCTGGGATATTCCGAATCCATCTATTCCTTCAACGCGCCGGATGCGTTGGTCAAGGCGCTGCAAGCCATCGGCGTGGACGCCGTTTCCACGGCGAACAACCACGCTATGGACCGGGGCGGCGCCGGCTTTTACGCCACCCTGGATACGCTGGATCGTCTGGGAATGCCCCACACCGGCACCTTTCGTCCCGGGGAAACGGCGGATCGGAATCTGTACCTTACCGCAGGGGATCTCACCGTTGCCGTTATCGCCTACACCTACGGAGTAAACGGCATCATATCCTCGGGGGAAAAGGACGGCGTGGCGGCGGATCAGATCAATCTGCTTATGGTGCCGGAGGACAAAACGCCCCCGCCCTCGTCCCCGAAGCTGAAAGCCACGGTGAATTTGATTCAGGAGCTTACCGGCTACACCATGAAATGGGAGGATAAGATCCGACTGAAGAGCGCCATGGGCATTCCCATCGCTTACGCGGACGAGGCTTTCAATCAGGGATCCGCCGACAAACAACTGTCTCTTGTTCAACGGGACGTAAAGGAGGCGAAGAAAAAAGCGGATCTGGTCCTGTTTCTGCCCCACGTGGGCGGTCAGTTCAACACCGAGCCCGGCGCTTTTACCCGCTACGTGGTCCAAAAGGCAAGGGAGTTCGGGTGCGACGCCGTTCTGGCGGGTCATGCCCATACCACCCAGCGCGCCGAGTGGCAGGGGGACTGTCCGGTGTATTATTCACTGGGGAACGTTTCCATGTCCTCCCGCACGGTTTATTCCCAGCATCAGACGCTGCCGCAATACGGGATCATCTCACACCTGTACGTGGAGGAAAAGCGCATCGTCAGGAGCAGTTACTCTCTCTTCTGCATCGTGGAAGAAGAGAATCGCCCCATGCGGGTCGTACCGGTATGCGACCGTTACGCCGCCCTGACGGATCCCGGGGAAAAACAGTTGTTCCTGGAAGAACTGACCCGGGTGACACAACGGATCTCCGGCTTTTCCGCGGCAGGCGAGGAGGTCCTTCGGGAGGAATACGATCTGTAATCTTTGATCCCTCCTTTGTGTTGAACAGAATAAAACCGAGCTTATTTTCCGTTTCGGAAAATAAGCTCGGTTTTCTTGCCTTTAAGCGCCCGAAAAAGCGAAGATTTGCGCCTTATTTGAAATACTTGACGGCGGCGCGGAACATACCGATATCGTAGTCGCCGGGTACGTTGCGATAGAGATTGGAGCCGATCCGCTCACAGTGTCCCATCTTGCCGAAGACCCTGCCGTCGGGGGAGGTGATCCCCTCGATGGCAAGTAGGCTCCCGTTGGGATTGAACTGGATATCCATGGTGGCTTTGTCATCCAGATCCACGTACTGGGTGGCGATCTGTCCGTTCTTTTCCAAACGCTCCAGCCATTCCGGCGTCGCGAAGAATCTGCCTTCCCCGTGGGAAATAGGCACGCTGATCACGTCGCCCACTTGTCTTTCCGCAAGCCAGGGGGAAAGGGTGGAGGCGATCCGGGTCCGGACGATCTTGGACTGGTGACGCCCGATGGTGTTGAAGGTGAGGGTGGGAGCGTTTTCATCCGGCTCCGTGATCCTGCCGAAGGGCACCAGTCCCAGCTTGATCAGCGCCTGGAAACCGTTACAGATGCCGCAGATCAGACCGTCCCGTTTTTCCAATAGTTCCGTGACGCTTTCCTTCACGTCGTCGTTCCGGAAGAAAGCGGTGATGAATTTGCCGCTTCCGTCCGGCTCGTCGCCGCCGGAAAAGCCGCCGGGGATAAAGATCATCTGGGCACTTCGGACCCGTTTGGCAAAGTCCGCCACGCTCCGGGCGATCCCCTCCCGGGACAGGTTGTTCACCACGAAGATCTCCGCTTCTCCCCCCGCGTCCATAACGGCCTTCGCGCTGTCGTATTCGCAATTGGTGCCGGGGAACGCCGGGATGAGAACGCGGGGTTTTGTGACCTTGATGGAAGCGCTCCCGCCGCCCTGAACCGGGCAGGAGATCGTGGGAACGGCGCCGCTTTTGCTTTCGGTATGGAAGGGATAGACCGTTTCCAGCGGGCTTTCGTAAGAGCGGAGCAGCGCCTCGGCGGAAAGGCTCTCGCTTCCTCTGGTAAAGACGGGCTCACTTGTGACAGTCCCCAGCAAAACGCCGCCCTCCGGCGCCTTGTCGGTTTCCACCGCAAAAGCGCCGTAGCGCTTCTCAAGGAGAGTATCCGGGGATACATCCGCTTCAAAGGCAAAGCCGTAGCCGTTGCCGAAGGACATCTTCGTCACCGCTTCCGCGGCGCCGCCCTTGCCCAGGGCGTAGGCGGCAAACAGTGACTTGTTCTCATTCAGCTTGGAGAGGGTCGCGAACAGTTCTTTCAGGGAAGCGGCTTCCGGCAGACCGTTTTCATCGTACCGGGGCGAAAGGAGATAAACCTTGTGTCCCGCCCCCTTGAATTCCGGTGAAAGGATCCGGTCCGCTCTGCCCATGGTCACGGCGAAGGAGACCAGGGTGGGCGGCACGTCCAGCCCCTCGAAGGAACCGGACATGGAGTCCTTCCCGCCGATGGCGGCGATCCCCAGATCCATCTGCGCCCGGAAGGCGCCCAGCAGCGCGGCGAAGGGCTTGCCCCAGCGGGCGGGATCCGTGCCGGGTTTCTCGAAGTATTCCTGGAAGGTGAGGTACACGTCCTTGAAATCCGCCCCGGATGCGATGAGCTTGGAAACGGATTCCACCACCGCCAGATACGCCCCGTGAAAGGGACTCTTTTCCGAGACGGCGGGATCATAGCCCCACGCCATAAGGGAGCAGTCGTCGGTGTGCTTTTTTTCCACGGAGACCTTTTGCACCATCGCCTGCGCCGGGGTGATCTGATATTTCCCGCCAAAGGGCATCAAAACCGTTCCGGCGCCGATGGTGGAATCGAAGCGCTCCGCGAGGGCGCGCTTGGAACAGATGTTGAGATCCCTTGCCATAGTCAAAAGATTCTGAGAGAAATTCCCCGTGTACGCGCCTTTTTCAGGCAGGGAGGCCCTGGGCGCCACCGTGGTGTGCTTCTCCGCGCCGTTGGAATTGAGGAATTCCCGGCTCACGTTGACGATCACCTTGCCGTTCCAGCGCATGACCAGCCGCTTTTCCTCGGTGACCACGGCGACGGGGGTGGCGTTCAGATTCTCTTTTTTGGCTAAAGCGATGAAGGCGTCGGCGTTTTCCTTTTCCACCACTACCGCCATCCGCTCCTGGGATTCGCTGATGGCAAGCTCGGTGCCGTCCAGACCCTCATACTTGCGGGGGACAGCGTTGAGGTCGATGTCCAGGCCGTCAGCCAGCTCGCCCACGGCCACGCTGACGCCGCCGGCGCCGAAATCGTTGCACCGCTTTATGAGCCGGGTGGCCTCCGGATCCCGGAAAAGGCGCTGGAGCTTCCGCTCCTCCGGGGCGTTGCCCTTCTGCACCTCAGC
>JAGDAA010000098.1 GCA_017959745.1 Clostridia bacterium | reverse complement strand
CGGTGCAGAGAAGCCGCGCCCGCCGCATCATCCGCGAAGCGTACCGGGCCGTGACGGGCGAGGTCCGTTTCGATCGCCCGTATCTCATCGTGATCGTCGCGCGCCGCGCCCTTTTTGAAAAGGGCCGCAAAACGCAGGATCTCATCCCCGAGATCCGCTCGTCGTTCGGGCGCCTGGGGCTTTTTTCCGACGGATCATGACATACCTCTGTATCCTTCTGATCCGCGGATATCAGAAGTTCATTTCGCCCCTCTTAGGCGCGCATTACCGCTTTGCGCCCACCTGTTCCCAGTACGCCGTGGAGGCGTACCAGATGCACGGCTTTTTCAAAGGGACCGTGCTCACCGTTTGGCGCATTCTGCGCTGCAATCCCTTTGGAAAAGGCGGTTATGACCCTGTTCCCGAAACGTTTCCAAAAAGAAAGGAAAAATGACCGTGGGTGCATTCTTTTCAACGATCTTTAACGTGATCCGAGTCCCGTTCGGCTGGCTGATCCGCCAGTTCTATTCCTGGACGGGCAGTTATCTTGTCGCCATCATCCTCTTTGCGATCGTCTTGAAGATCGTTCTTTTCCCGTTCGGGATCAAACAGCAGAAGAATTCTCAGAAGCAGGCGAAACTGCGTCCGAAGGAAAACGTGATCCGGAAGAAATACGCCGGACGTAACGACCGCGCCACGCAGATGAAGATGAACCAGGAGATCCAGGAGCTCTATAAGAAGGAGAATTTCAGTCCTTTCTCCGGTTGTCTTCCCATGCTCCTGCAAATGCTCATCCTTCTGGCAGTCTACGCCGTTGTGAGAAGCCCTCTCACTTTCTCGGCGTCCCTTCCCACGCCCGCGGGCGCCTCGCGCGATCCCGTGGAGGTTGTCAAGCAGACCGTACCGTATCAGGTGCTGGATTACGAACTTGATTTTTATACCGAAGACGGCAAACTGAAAGATGAAAACAACAAGCCGAAATATACCGTTTCGGATTATATCCAGGTGTCGCTCGATTATTCCAAGAGCCGCGAGGATCTTGTGAAAACGCTGGAACTCGCCATGCCGACGGCAAACGGCGGATCCTATAATTTCTACAGTGAGATCAATATCATCCGCTATCTGAAAGACGCGGACAACAGGGAAGCCTTCGTTCAGTTCCTCGCCTCGACCAACGAAAAATATACCGTTGAGGACGCCCGCGCGCTTGTCGGAGAGTTCCCCGAACTCGAACTCTTCGAGGATTTCAGCCTCGGCACGGTGCCGGCGCTGAGTTTCTTCACGGATTCGTCCCTGCCCACGGCGACGCGGCTGACCCTTCTGATCCCGCTTCTCAACCTTGTCACCGCCTATCTCGGGCAGTTCTTCACCAAGAAATTCACCTATCAGCCCCCCGCCGCCACCGAACAGCAAAGCTCCATGAAGATGATGAACATCTTCCTGCCGCTCTTCAGCTTGTTCATTTCATTCCAGGTGCCGCTGGCGGTGTCTATTTACTGGATCATCCAGAATATTCTGAATCCCGCGCAGCAGTACGCCCTTTCCAAGATGTTCAAGATCCCCG
>JAGDAA010000097.1 GCA_017959745.1 Clostridia bacterium | reverse complement strand
GCGGCCCACCACCGCGCCGTCTTCCGCTTCCGTGGCGCTGATGGCTTCCGGCAGGTCCAGCCGGTATTCCGGTTCCGTCCCGGCGCGGGTCAGCAGGGTCAGATCCTCCCCCGCCGTCACGGACAGTTTTGTCTCGGAATCCAGAACGGGGATGCGCGTCATTTCCTGTCCCTTTTTCAACAAGGTCTGCAGGGCAAAGTTCTCATACGCGTAGGATACGAGGGTGCTGGTCTCGATCCACGCCATATTGTCCCGTCCGTAGCGCCGGGATGAGTCCATATTGGCGCCCATCATCACGCAGATATAGGAGACGCCGTCTTTGGTGCTGTAAGAAGCCAGGCAGCGCCCCGCCTCATCGGTAAAGCCGCTCTTGCCCCCCACGAAGGCGTCCAGATAGTACTCGTTCTGGGGATAAAAGATGCTCACGGTATAGATCAGCGGCCGGGCATCGTGGTACTCCGTGGCGGGGATGAAGCCGCTCCGGGCGGTGATGAGCGACACAAAGCGATCGTCTTTCACCGCCTCCTCCAACAGGAGCGCTATGTCGTGCGGGCTGGACCAGTGTTCCGGGTCGTGCAGGCCGTGGGCGTTGGCAAAGTGGGAATCCTCCATGCCGATCGCCGCCGCCTTTTCATTCATCATTGCGACGAATCTGCCGGTATCTGTCCCGCCGAAATGCCAGGCGAGCAGTTCCGCCGCGTCGCAGAAGGAATTGAGCATCATACCCAAAAGCAGATCCTGCACGGTGAAGACTTCTCCCTGACGCATTTCCATATTCACGCCGCCCTCGTCGATGATGGCCTGGAACAGGGAAGTATCCGGCACGGCGATGGTGGTCCCCTCCGTATCGGGGCATTTCTCCAGCACCACCAGGGCGGTGAGCATCTTGGTGAGGGACGCGGGGAACATCCGCGCCCGGGCGTTCTTTTCGTAGACCACCGAGCGGGTCTCCAGATTCATTAGATAGGCCCCCTGGCTGTCCAGGGCCATATCGTAAATGGGGTCCCGCTCCGCCGCCCGGACGGACAAAGCGCCGGGGAGGAGAAGCCCCAGAACGAGGCAAAGGGCGGTAAGTTTTGTCAAAAGCGTCTTTTTCATATCAGTGATCCCGATCTACCATGGCGTCCCGCCACGCTTCCAGAAGATCCCGCCACCGGGAGGGAGCGAGGACGGCGAGACAGCCGTTGGCTTTCCGTATAGATTCGTCGGCAAGGCGGCGGCTTTCTTCCACGCCGCCGCGTGCCAGGAGGATCCGGCGGGCTTTTTCCACCTGTTCGTCACCGGCGCGGCGCCCCACCGTTTCCAGCAGGAAGGCGCGTTCTTCCTCGGTGGCGTTGGCGAAAGAGGTGAGCAGAAGAACGGTGGGTTTCCCCTCCCGGATATCAGAACAAACGGGCTTGCCCAGGGTCCCGTCGGTACTGGTCAGCCCCAGGATGTCGTCCTGCAGCTGAAACGCTATGCCGCAGGCTTCGGCAAAGTCAAAAAGCGCCCGGATCTCCGGAGTCTCCTCGGCGCGGCTCTGCCCGATCATCCCGCCGCTTCCGGCGGCGATGGCAAAGAGCGCCCCGGTCTTGCCCCGGATCACTCCCAGCGCCGTGTCCCGGGAGATCCCGGCGAACCTGCCCTTGCCGTACAGTACGCCGTTTTTCGTATCCACGGTCTCCCCCTCGATGAGGCGGGGTCCGTATTCCCCTTCCAGCAGGCGCAGGATGGCGAGGGTCACCTCCGGCGAAACGTCCTTCGCCCCGGCGATGGCGCGGATGGCGGCGCTGTGGAGCGCGTCTCCGGCGAGGATCGCCAGATCCAGTCCGTATTCCCCGGCGGCGTCCGCCCCGGATTCCTCCCGGAAGCGGTCCGTGGTGAGAGTGTGTACCGCGGGTTTCCCCCGGCGCAGATCGTCGTGATCCAGTACGTCATCGTGGATCAGGGTCCAGTTGTGGTAATATTCCAGACCCAGCGCGCAGGGCAGGGCGGCTCTTTCCGCCGCCTCACCTCCCAGAGCGCCCGCCGCCATCCGGCAGATGGCGGGACGGAGCCGTTTGCCCCCCCGCAGGAAGTAGGCGTAGGTCCCCTCCATCAATTCCGCCGTTTCATAGGGAAAGGGAGGATCCAGCTTCCTCTGTTCCTCCAGGAGAACGCCCGTCTCCCGGAGATACTCTTTCAGCGCGCCCTTCATCGGTTGGAGAGAAAGTCGATGAAATCCAGGACCATCTTTCGCTGACCCATGGAAAGGGAGCTGAATTTATCGAAGAACAATTCGCCCAGCCGGGCGGCTTCGTTTCCCTTTTTATCGGATCGTTCTCCCGTCCGGGCGCAGAAAAGCAGATCCTCTTCGGTGATGCCCCCCGCGGCGTTGGCGGCGACCTTGCGGATCAGCTTGGTCCGGGGGGAATTCTCCTGCTGCATCAGGGCCAGTTTGCGCATCTGAATATAGGAGATGTCGCAGTCCGTGGCGAACTGCCGCCAGGAGCGGTCCCCCTTGGCGGTCTCCAGCAGGATGGAAAAAATGCGTTTGTTGAACATATTCGTGCCTCGTAACGTCCGGGCGGTTCCCGCGCCGGGATGCGGTAGTCTACGGCTGCCATTATAGCAAGTTTTGACCCCGATGTCAAAAACAAAGCGTCCCCGCCCCGGTTAAAGATCGAAAGAAAAGGGGGCCCGAACCCTGTTTTTATAAAGGAGCACCCCCTCTTTTTTCTGCCGGAAACTTTACAAGAGAAAAAGAAACCCCTTGACAGATCAGGCTTTTTCGTGTATAAGAGAAAGGAAATCAAAAGGATTTGTTGATTGTCAACAAAGATCGTTTTCGATTTTTGGGAAAATGCCACCTTTTTTTTGGCGCGCTTTTCTGCTATGATAGCAAGGTAAAAACGTGGGTGTCGTCGCCTTTTCGCGGCTCTCATGTCGAATTTGAGGAGGAAAACATGGCAAGCGTATCACTGAAGCACATTTGTAAGAAGTATCCCGGCGGCGTCACTGCCGTTACGGATTTTTGCCTGGAGATCAAGGATAAGGAGTTCGTGATCCTGGTCGGGCCTTCCGGATGCGGTAAGTCCACCACCCTGCGTATGATCGCCGGCCTGGAAGAGATCACCGAAGGCGAGTTGTTCATCGGCGACCGTCTGGTCAACGACGTGGCGCCCAAGGACAGAGACATCGCCATGGTGTTCCAGAACTACGCGCTGTACCCCCATATGTCCGTTTTTGAGAATATGGCGTTCGGTCTGAAGCTGCGCAAGGTCCCCAAGGAGGAGATCAAGCGCCGGGTGGAAGAAGCCGCCCGCATCCTGGACATCGCCCATCTGCTCGACCGGAAGCCCAAGGCCCTCTCCGGCGGCCAGCGCCAGCGTGTCGCCCTGGGCCGCGCCATCGTCCGGGAGCCTAAGGTTTTCCTGCTGGACGAGCCGCTCTCCAACCTGGACGCCAAGCTCCGCGCTTCTATGAGAACCGAGCTTACCAAGCTTCATAAGAAACTGGGCACCACCTTCATCTACGTGACCCACGACCAGACCGAGGCTATGACCATGGCGAGCCGCATCGTGGTTATGAAAGACGGTCTGATCCAGCAGGTGGATACCCCCCAGAACCTGTACGATATTCCCGTCAACCTGTTCGTCGCCGGCTTTATCGGCACCCCTCAGATGAACTTCATCAACGGCAAGATCATCAAGAAGAGAGGGGAAGACGGTCTCTACTTCACCTTCGGCACCGAGGAGCAGCAGAACGAGTTCAAGCTGCCCGAGGAAAAGACGGAGAACGAAGAGCTCCTCAAGTACGTGGGTAAGGAAGTCATCGCCGGCATCCGTTCCGAGGCGATCCACGACGAGGATATGTACCTCAAGCAGTTCCCGGATTGGATCATCGAAACGAACGTGGACGTGACGGAGCTGATGGGCGCGGAGATCTTCCTGTACCTGAGCAGCCTGGAGCAGAATTTCGTCGCCCGGGTGTCTCCCCGGTCCAAGGCGCGTTCCGGCGACGCCGTCAAGGTGGCGTTCGACATCAACCGGATGCACTTCTTCGATCCCGAGACCGAGATCTGCATTTGCCACTGATTTTTCCGAATCCCGCGCCGCTCTACGGTGCGGGATCGTTATATCCCGAGGAGGAAACAAGATGGATTATCCCGTTAAACAAGGCGCGCCCTTCGACGTGATCGTAGCCGGCGGCGGCCCCGCCGGGATCAGCGCCGCTCTGGCATCGGCGCGGGCGGGGGCGAAGACGCTGCTGCTGGAGGCGGGCGGCGCCCTGGGCGGTATGGCCACCCTGGGACTGGTTTCCAAATACGCGCCCCTTTCCGATAAAAACGGCCGGGTCATCTACCGGGGCATCACCCGGGAGATCGTGACCCGCTACAAAGAAGCGGCGGAGATCGCGGAGGACAAGTGGGACTGGATCCCCATTTACCCCGAGATCCTCAAGCGCCTGCTGGACGATATGGCGGCCGAGGCCGGCGTGGTCGTCCGCTTCGGCACCCGGGTGTGCGGCGTGAAACAGGAAGAGGGCGTCGTGAAGGCTGTGCTCACCTCCAGTGAGGAGGGTTTGACGGAGTATACGGCGAAGACCTACGTGGACGCTACCGGCAACGGGGATCTCGCTTTCTACGCCGGCGCCCCGTTTGAGGACGGCGCCTTGGACGGCGCCCGCCAGCCCGCCTCTCTCTGCTTTGTTATCGCGGGTTACCGTAAAGAGTTCGTCACCGAAACGCTTTCCAGCAATCCCAGGGACGGCCTGTGGGCAAGGATCAAGGCCAGCGGCAAATACCCTCTGCTCTTCAAGCACTTTATCCCCAGCTTTATGGGCGAGGACGTGATCCTGGTCAACGGCGGACATTTAGGGGACGTGGATCCCGCCGATCCCGCCTCCCTCACCCGGGCGTACGTTCTGGGCAGAAAGGTAGCGGCGCAGTATCTGGAGGCGCTGAAGGATTTTCTGCCGGAGGCGTTTGCCGACGCGGTCCTGGTGGAAACGGCGCCCGCCATGGGCATCCGGGAAGGACGCCGGATCAAGGGCGATTACACGCTTACCGCCGAGGATTATCTGGCTCGCCGGCGTTTTGAGGACGAAGTGACCGAGAACTGCTACTGGCTGGACTGCCACGGCGTGGGCGGCAAGGGTAAACTGGAGGTTCCGGTGGAAAAGCGGCACTACGCGCCCGGGGAGACCCACGGCATCCCCTTCCGCTGCCTTTTGCCCAAGGGACTATCCAATGTTTTGGTGGCGGGGCGGTGCGCCTCCTTTGACCGGAACGTGTTCGCCAGCACCCGGGTCATGCCCAACTGCATGGCGATGGGGGAGGCGGCGGGCTTCTGCGCCGCCCTGGCTTCTCTGAACGGCCTGGCCGTCCGGGCGGCCGTTCCCGACGCGCTGAAAGTCATTCAAGCCGCCAAGTAAACAAGCGGAAGGAGCATCGTGAAAGAGTTTTTTGAAAATCTGTTCCGGGAGAACCCCTGGGTCCTGAATCTTCTGTACTCCCTTCTGACGCTGGTGATCGGGATCGCTTTGTACGCCACTTTGACCCACCTGTTTCTCAAGCGCCTGGACCGGAAGGACCGCAAGATCTTTCGGGGCAAAAAGAGCGATACCTACGTCAAACTGTTCATCAGCATCAACCGCTATGTGTTTTTCATCATTCTGATTCTGATCATTCTGAAGATCAACGGCGTCAACATCACCGCCATGGTCACCGGGGTGGGGATCCTGGGCATCATCTTCGGCTTTGCCATCCAGGACGCCTTGAAGGACGTGATCAAGGGCGTGGACATTATGGCGGATTCCTACTACCACGTGGGGGACGTGATCCGCGTGGGGGAATACACCGGCAGGGTCCTTGCCATCGGCATCAAGACCACCAAGCTGGAGGACGTTTTTGAAAAGAACGTCATCTCCATTTCCAACCGGAATATCGAAAAGGTGGAAGTTTTGTCCCATATGATCAATATCGACATCCCTCTGCCCTACGAGCTGAAAAAAGAGGCGGCGGAGGCGGTGATCGGGAAGATCCTCTCCGAGATCCGGGAGCTGAAAAAGGTGGAAAACGCGGAGTACCGGGGCGTCAATGAATTCGCGGAATCCAGCGTCAAGTACCAGATCAAGGTCTATTGTCCCCCTACGGAAAAGGTCCAGATCCGTCGGGACGCGCTGAGCACCATCCTGCGCTGCCTGGAGGAAGAGGATATCCACATCCCCTTCAATCAACTGGACGTTCATCAGAAATAACGAGCAAAAAGAGACTGTTCGGCGACAGTCTCTTTTTTTATCCCGAAAAGAAGGAAACAGCCCCCCGCATATATCCCCTATCAAGAAAAAAGGAAACAGCCCCGGCTGTTTCCTTCCTCAATTCTCCGTTCTTCAGTTTTCAGTCTTCATTTCCAATTCTCCCGCCGCTTCCCGGTCCAGCAGGAATACGGCGTTGGGGTGGAACTGCAGGATCGACGCCTGGCAGGCGGGGGTGGGATCCTCCAACAAAGCCTTCCGGATCGCCTCGGCTTTGTTTTTCCCGGTGGCGATGAGAAGGCACTTCTTCGCCCGCATAATGTCGCCCGCGCCCATGGTGATGGCGTGGGTGGGTACCTCGTCCACACTGTTGAAAAACCGGGCGTTGTCCCGCCGGGTCTGCTCCGTCAATGCTGTGACGTGGGTCCCGTACACAAAACGCTCCCCCGGTTCATTGAAGCCGATGTGGCCGTCCGAGCCGATCCCCAGGATCTGAATATCCACGCCCCCTAATTCGGCAAGCTCCGCCTCGTACCGGACCGCTTCCGCCTCCCCGTCGGGGGCGTCCCCCGCGGGAATGTGAACGGACGCCTCGGGCAGGTCGATATGGTCAAACAGGTTTTCCCGCATAAAGCCGCGAAAGCTCAGGGGCGAAGCGGGGTCCATGAGCCAGTATTCGTCCAGGTTGTAGGTCTTCACCCGGGCAAAGGAGACCTCTCCCGCCCGGTGCTTTTCGATCAGCTTCCGATACAGGGGCACGGGGGAGGAGCCGGTGGCGAGACCCAGCGCCAGGTGGGGTTTGCGCCGGATGGCGTAGGTCACCGCGTCCGCCGCGAACTCGGCGATCTCTTCCGCCGTGTCAAAGATCAATACCCGCGTGGTTTTGTTTTCAACGGTATATTCTTCCAAAGCTCTCATCCTCTTTCCGCTTTTCTTCCCCTCTATCTTACCCTATGGGACCGCCCTTTGTCTTTTTCCTTTTTGATAAAGCTTTTACCCAAAAAAAGAACGAAAAAGCGGAAATGATTTGTCTCTTGCCGCGAAATATGGTACAATCAAGAAAGAAAGATGCCTTTCTGTCCCGCTTTTGGGACACAGGCGGCGATAGAATGGAGCCGAAGAACAGAGAAAAGGAGCGCGATTATGCTGCACAGTGTATTGGATCCCCGGCAGAGCGTACGGACCGATTTGGTCCTGCGCCAGACGGAAAAAGCGGTCAAAGCGGGAAGAGACACCGTTTTCATCGTGCCCGAGCAGGCAACCGCCGCCTATGAGTTCCTCCTGGCGCAGCGCCTGGGCGCCCCGGCGCAAAAGCGCCTGGAAGTGACGAATTTCTCCCGTCTCCGGGACGTGGTCCTCCGGCAGGTGGGCGGCGTGGCGAAGCGGGTCCCCGACGGCGTGGAAAAGGACCTGCTTTTGGCGTTGACCCTGATGGATTTCCCCGGGGAAGCCCAGCTTCTGAGCCGCTCCTTTGATTCTGCCGCCGTTTCGGAATTGGCTTCGGACCTGGAGGAAGCCCGCATGGCGGGCCTGGGGGAAAAGGAACTGACCGCCCTGGCGGAAACGGATGACGTCTCCCCGCGCCTGGCGGAAAAGATGCGGGCGGCGTCGCTTGTGGCGGCGGCGTGGCGGCGCCGGATGGACGCCTTGGCGGACGTCTGTCCCGACCCGGAGCAACAGCTTTGCGACGCGCTGGACCGGGTCCCCTTCTTTGAGGGAAAGATCGTTTTGATCCATGATTTCCGTGATTTTACCCGGCCTCAGCTGCAAATCCTCCGCCGGTTGATGACACAGGCGGCGGAGCTTTGGGTGACTCTGCCCTGCGCCCGGACGCGGGATGAGCTGTATGAGGTGCCCTTCCGCTGTTATGAAGATCTGCTGCGTCTCGCCCGGGACGCCGGGGTGGACAGAACGGTGGAGCAGACGGAGCCGGACGGGGACGAGAATGAACTTGCCTTTCTGCGGCGGCACCTTTTGACCCCCGGCGCCCGATGGGAAGGGAAAAATCATATGCTCTCCGCCGTCCTCTGCGGCGATGAGTGGGAGGAAGCCGCGTTTGTGGCGGACCGCGTCCGCCGCTTCGTCACGGAGGAGGGCTGCGCCTGGCGGGAGATCGCCGTGCTCAGCCGCGACCGGGGCACGGATCTGTTGCTCAGTCAGGTGTTGACGGAGCAGGGCATCCCCCATTTCCTGGAGGAAAAGCGGCCCCTGGCGGAAACCCCCGGCGCCCGGCTCCTTTTGCTTGCGGCGAAGATCGCCCTGGATCTCGCGTTCCGGGGCGAGGAGCGGGCGTATCTGCAGAATCCCCTTCTGGACCTGGAGGACGAAGATCGCTTCCTCCTGGAAAAATATGTGGCGACCTGGCGCCTGTCTCCCGCCGTCCTGCGCCGCGCGGGTCCCTTTGATAAAAACCCGGACGGCTACGCGGATTTCGACGACAGGACCCGGGCGGAGCTGGCGCGTATCAACGCCGCCCGGGAACGGGTCCTCGCACCCCTGCAGGGGCTTGCCGTGGCTCTATCGGCGGAACCAACGGCGGAAAAGGTCACGGCGCTGGTGTCCTTCCTCCGCGCCGTAGGCGGCGAAAACGCCTCCCGGCGGATGATCGCCGCCGCCCGCCAGCGGCAGGATTTCGAGGAAGCGGCGTCCGTCGCCCGGGCGTGGAACTGCGCCCTGTCCCGCCTGGGGACCCTGGCGGAGATCGCCGGCGACCGTCCCGTGTCCGGGCGTGATTTCTTCCGGCTCCTGGGGATCGCCTTAGGGGGCGACGCCCCCGGGGAGGTACCCCCCGCCCAGGACGCGGTCTTTCTCGGCACGGTGGATTTCGCCCGTCCCGGGGACGTGAAAAAGCTGTTTCTCATCGGCATGAACGCCGGTGTTTTCCCTCGGGGAGAGACCCCCGGACGCCTGTTCAGCGATGTAGATCGGGACTGGATCTATGCCCGGGGCTACGCCCTGTCCCATCCGGAGCTGCGGCGGAAGGAGGAGGCGTTCTACTTCGCCTCTGCCACCCAGATCCCCCGGGAGGAAATGCTGCTCTCCTGGCGCGCCAACGGGGACGCCGCCCGGGACAAAGGCTCTGAAAGCGTGTTCGTGAAGCGGTGCCGCGCCCTGTTCCCCGAACTGCCCGAGACCGTGTTCTGGAGCGGGGACGCCCTGCCCAAGACGAAGCGGGACGCGTTCCGCCTGCTCCTGGCGCACCTGGACGACCCGGATATCGCGAAAACGGAGCTTTTCCGGTATTTCGCGCAAGGGGAGGAAAAGGAGCGCCTGATGACCGCGGCGGCGGGGCAGAGCTTCTGCCGGGATACGGAGCTGAAAACGGAAAAGCCTTATGAGAGCGGGGATCTATTTCTAAGCTATTCCGGCATTGAGGAATATACCCGGTGCCGCTTCAAATTCTTCGCCGACCGGCTATTGAAGGCCAAGGAGGATCCCTCCGGGGATCTGGGTGTGGCGCCGGTGGGCACCTTCATCCACGCGATGCTGGAGGAGCTGCTCCGGGGCGTTGCCGAAGAGGGCGCCGTGCTGGGCGATCTTTCGGAAAAAGAGGTGCTGGACCGGGCGGACCGGATCCGGCAAAAGCTCTTCGACGCCTGGTTCGGCAAGGAGCTTTCCCCTTCCCTGGCGCGGCAGCTCGCCCTGGTGACCCGGGACGCTCTGTCCATCGTCAGGATCCTGTGGCGGGAAGCCAAGGTCTCCGCCTTCCGGCCCGTTTTGTTCGAGCAGTCGCTCACGGACCTGCCCGATCCTTACAAGATCCCGCTGCCCGACGGACGGGATCTGGTCCTGGTGGGCTTCATCGACCGGGTGGATCTCTACCGCAATTCCAAGGGAGAGGACTACGTCCGGGTGGTGGATTACAAGAGCGGCGCCCACAGTTTCAAACTGTCGGATCTGGCGAGCGGGCTGGATCTGCAGATGCTCCTGTACCTCTTCGCCCTCTGGGATAAACCGGTCCCGGTCCCCGGGGAAACGGTCTGTCCGAAGCCCGCCGGGGTGCTTTATGTCACCGGCGTTCTGAAGGAGGAAAAAAAGATCGACGAGGAGGATCTGTCCCGCCTCCGTACGGAGGACGTTCTGCCCCTGCAGCGTTCCGGCTTGTTCGTGGATGATCCGGAGCTGCTGGCGGCGCAGGATCCCGAGGGCAAGGGGCGCTTCCTGCCCGTCTTATATCAGAATAAAAAGGATTCCCCCGGCCTTGTTACCGCCCGCCAGCTGGGCAGGCTTAAACACAAGGTAGAAAAGGAGCTTGCCGCTCTGTCCGGAGACATCCTCGCCGGCAAGATCGAGGCGCGCCGGATGGTCCGGGGCGGCCAGGATCCCTGTCAATGGTGTCCCTATCTGCCCCTGTGCAAGCGTTCCCCCGGCGCGAAACGATACGGCGCGGGGAAAATAAGCTCTATGGAAGAACTTCTGGGAGAGGAGGAAGAAGCGTGACGGAAAGAAAGATCGCCTGGACAAAGGAACAGGAACAGGCGCTGACCGCGGGCAACGTGAGCCTGGCGGTCTCCGCCGCCGCGGGCTCCGGCAAAACGGCGGTGCTCACGGAGCGCATCGTCCGCCTCCTGTCCGCTCCCGCCCCCCACGCCCTGGACGTGTCGAAATTGTGCGTGGTGACCTTCACCAAAGCCGCCGCCGGGGACCTGGAAAGCAAGCTGTACGAGGCGCTGACGTGCGCCGTGGCGGAGCATCCCGAGGACAAGAATCTGTCCCGGCAGCTGTTCCGCCTGGATCAGGCGCACATCTCCACCATCGATTCCTTCTGCCTGGACCTGATCCGCGCCTACCGGCGGGAGCTGGACCTCCGCCCGGGCGTCCGGGTCTGCGACGAAACGGAAGAGGCGCTTCTCTTCCGGGAAGCCCAGGAGGAAGGGCTGGACGCCTTTCTGGCGGCTCCCGGGAACGGGACGGAAAAGGAGGATTTCTACGCCCTGTTCTGCACCGCCAAGAGCCGGGAGGGGCTTCTGGCGGTTTTGAGGGAAATGAAGCAAAAGGCGGATAACGACGCCGACGGCGCCCAGTTTTTCCGCGCCCGCCTGGATGCCCTCGCCCGGGAGGTCCGGGAGGTCTCGGCGGGGAAGATCACCTTTTATGAATCCCGCCCCGGCAAACTGCTGACGGAAAACGCCCTGGCGATCCTGGACCGGGTGGCGGAGGAAACGGCGTATCTGGCGGAGGACATCGCCCGCAGCCGCCCGAATCTGGCGGAAAAAAGGTGCGATTTCTTTATGGCGCGGCGGGAAGCCCTCCGGGAGGCGCGCGCCGTCCTGGCGGGAGGCGAGGTATTTCGCGCCGGACAAATGCTGGAAGCGGCGTACGGCGCCTCCCTGCCCGCCATCCGGGGCTTGTCCGAAGAGGAAAAGGCGGAAAAGGCGGTGTACGACGGTGCCTGGAACCGCTTCAAAAAAGAATTGAAGACCCTGGCGGAAACGGATTTGAGTACCCCCTGGCAGGACCATCAGGCGGATCTGGAGGCGTTTCTGCCCCTGGCGTTTTCCCTGGTGGAGCTGTTTGAGACCGTGCTTGCCCGCTTCGGAGAGAAAAAGCGGGAGCGGAACGTTTTAAGCTTCGCGGATCTTGCCGCCCTGACTTTGAAGCTGGTGGGCGAGAAGCGGGAGGACGGCTTTGTTCCCACGGAAACGGGCAGGGAGATCGGCAAGCGCTTTCAGGCGGTGTTCGTGGACGAGTACCAGGACACCAACAGCATCCAGGACGCCATTTTCCGCTGTATCACCGGGGGACGCAATCTCTTTCTGGTGGGCGACCCCAAGCAGTGCGTCTATCATTTCCGCGGCGCCCAGCCGGAGGTGTTCATCCGCTACCGCAGGACGCTGCCGGATTACGATCCCGCGGGGGATCAGGATATGGCGCGGCATTTCCTGTCCCACAATTTCCGCTGTGACCGGCCCATCATCGACCTGACCAACAAATTGTTCCGGGTGTTGATGGATGCCCCGTCCCCGGATTCCCTCTACAAAAAAGAAGACGAATTGTACCCCGGCAGGTCCGGGGGCTACCGGGACCTCCCCGCGGAGCTTTGCGTCTTGGAACCGAAGCCGAAGCAGGAGGAGAGTTCCGCCGCCCGCGTCCAGCAGGAGGAAGAGGAGGACGCAGAGAACCGGGAAGCGGCGTGGATCGCCCGGCGGATCCGCTCCATCCTGTCCGGGGAGATCACCCGGTCTGACGGCTCCCGGTACGCTCCGGAGGATATCGCCGTCATTGCCCGCACCTGGAAAAACGTGGAGAAAGTGCAGGCGGCGCTGCGCCGCCGGGGCATCCCCTCCGCCTGGTCCAAAGGGGCGGAAGCGGAAAGTGTGCCGGAGGAATACTTCGTCACCTCCCTTTTGCGGGCGGCGGATAACCCCACCCGGGACGTGCCCCTGCTGGCGGCGCTGTATTCTCCCGTGTTCCGCTTTTCCCCGGACGATCTCTTCCGCCTGCGGAAGGGTCATCCCGGGGTCAGCTTCTACGCGGCGCTCTGCGCCGAGGCGGCGGGGGAGGGAAGCGCCGCGCCCGCCTGCCGGAATGCCCTGGACGCGCTGAACCTGGTGCGCCGGGGGGCGCGGTCCATGACCCCCACGGAGCTTGTCTTTCTCATCTACCGGACGTTCTCGGTAGAGGAGCTCTACCGGAAGACCTCCCCCGGGGACGGGGCGGTCCGCCGGAAATTCCTGCGCCTCGCCCGTGCGGCGGAGGACGCGGGCTTTACAAGTCTGGAGCGATTCTGTCTGTACCTGGCGTCCGCCAAGGAGAAAAATGATGGCGGCGCCGGGGAAACCGGGGTCAAGCTCATGACTATCCACAAGGCGAAGGGACTGGAATTCCCCGTGGTCTTCGTCTCCTTCCTGGCGGCGGGGAAAAAGGGGAATAAGGACGGACGGGTCTGGATGACCCGGGACTTCGGCGCCGCGTTCCCCCTGCCCAAGTGGGGCGGCGTCTCCTACCGGGATCATCTGCTCACCGCCCTCGCCCGCCGGGAGGAAGCCCGGGAGGAGCGGGAGGAGGAGCTGCGGGTCCTGTACGTGGCGCTGACCCGCGCCAGGGACAAGCTGATCATCACCGGCGCCCCCGCGGGCTTTTCCGCCCTGCGGAGCCGCACTTTGTCCGACTGCGCCGCTCCCTTCTCTCCCTCCCTGGCGCAGAGCCTTCTGCGGGTGGCGGCGAACCCCCTGGAATTTCTTTTGATCGGACTCCACGACAGTCCCGCCCTCCGGGACGCCTTGGCCGTCGGCAAGGGCGCGGAGCCGGGCTTTACGGCGTCGCTTGTTCCTTTTGACGCCGACCCCGGCGACGCCGCGGAGGAAGC
Organism: Clostridia bacterium; assembly: GCA_017959745.1. Lineage (GTDB taxonomy): Bacteria > Bacillota > Clostridia > Oscillospirales > SIG627 > RGIG5579. The sequence goes on along the minus strand of JAGDAA010000097.1, from coordinate 6,532 downwards.
CGCCCCCGAGGCGGAAGAGGAAAACACCGCCGGGACCGCCCCCCTTCCCCCCTGGACGGCGATCAGGCCCTACCTGGACTTCACCTACGCCCACCCCGAGCGGGAGGTTTTGCCCAAAAAGCTCTCCGTCTCGGAGATCGTGCGCCGGGGCGAGGAAGGGGAAGCCCAACTGATCCCCCGCGCCCTGACGGATTTTGAGCGGGGCGTTCTGAAAGCGGACGCCGCCTTTAAGGGAACCGCCATCCACCAGGCGATGCAGTACGCCGACCTGACGGCGGCAGCGCGGGATCCGGAAGGGGAGATCGAGCGGCTCTTGCGAGAGGGCTTCATCACCGAAAAAATGGCGCGGGAGATCGACCGGGCGCATTTCGCCGCCTTCTTCGGGAGCGATCTGTACCGCCGGATCGCCGCCTCCCCCCGGGTGGTCCACGAAAAGCGCTTCAACGTCCTGCTCCCCGGGGAGGAGCTGGTGGGCAGGACCGGCGAGATCCTCATCCAGGGCGTGGTGGATTTGTGGTTTGAGAAGGAGGACGGCACCCTGGCGATCCTGGACTTCAAGACCGATCGCCTGCCTCCCGACGGGGACGCCGTCCTGGCGGAGCGCCACGGGGAACAGCTGCGCATCTACCGCCGCGCCGTGGAAGCCATCGAGGAAAAGCAGGTGACGGAGCTTCTGCTCTATTCCTTCTCCCTGGACCGCGCCGTTCCGGTATCTCTCTGACGGTACAAAAAAACACCCCTTGTCCAAATCGGACAAGGGGTGTTTTTCGTGCGGTCTTACTTCACGCTGTTGAGGATCTCCGCGTAGGTGGGGAAGGGCCAGTATTTCCGGGACACGGTGGATTCCAGTTCATCCACCGCGGCGCGCAGCTCCGCCATATCCGAGAATACCGTTTCCCGATAGAAAGCGGCGATGGCGACGGAGCCTTCCACCTCCTTGGCGCGGACCACGTCCGCTTCCAGGGTGGAGAGCCTGACGGACAACAGCTCCGACAGGGCGGCGATCCGTTCCAGAAGGGCGTCCTCCAGCTTGGTGGAGATCGTCCCGGGGAACAGCGCCTTCCGCTGACGCTCCTCCAAAAGGGCGCTTTCGTAATTCAATACGGCGGGGGCGATGTCCTTCCGCGTCAGGTCGATCATGGTCAAAGCCTCGATGAGGATGGTCTTGGAATAGTTCTCAAGCAGTACCTCCTGCCGGGAGGCGATCTCCGCAGGGGAGAGCACGCCCAGGCGATCGAACATCTTCGCGTTTTTCTCATCGGTGTAGTGGGCGAGGGCGTCCACGGTGCTGTCAAAGCGGGACAAGCCGCGCTTCTCCGCTTCCTTCACCCATTCCTCGGAGTAGTTGTTGCCGTTGAAGAGAATGCGCCGGTGGTCGATGAGGGTGCGGTGGATCAATTCGTTCAGATCCTCGTGGAAATGCTTGCTCTTTTCCAGTTCATCCGCGAATTCCGACAGGGTCTGGGCGATGATGGTGTTCAGGATCATATTGGGGCAGGCGATGGAATCGGAGGACCCGGGCATACGGAACTCAAATTTGTTCCCCGTGAAGGCGAAGGGGGAGGTACGGTTCCGGTCCGTGGAATCCTGCGGAAATTCCGGCAGAACGCTTGCGCCGATATTCAGCTTCGTGCGGGGACGGTCCTCGGGCTTGGCGCCCGCCATAATGTCCTCCAAAAGCGCCATCAGATCGTCGCCCACGAAAATGGAGATGATGCTGGGCGGCGCCTCGTTGCCCCCCAGCCGGTGATCGTTCCCGGCGGAGGAAACGGAGATCCGCAAAAGATCCTGATTCTCGTCCACCGCCTTGATGATGGCGGTGAGGAAGAGCAGGAACTGGGCGTTCTGAGAGGGGGTCTTGCCGGGTTTCAACAGATTCCGTCCGGTATCCGTGGACAGGGACCAGTTGTCGTGCTTGCCGCTGCCGTTGATCCCGGCAAAGGGCTTCTCGTGAAGCAGGCACGCCAGCCCGTGGCGGGCGGCGACCTTCTTCATCATTTCCATGGTCAATTGGTTGTGGTCCGTAGCCAGGTTGGCGGTGCCGAAAATGGGCGCCAGCTCGTGCTGGGCGGGAGCCACCTCGTTATGCTCCGTTTTGGCGAGGATCCCCAGCTTCCACAATTCCTCATCCAGGTCCTGCATGAAGGAAAAGACTCTCGGCTTGATCTGTCCGTAGTAGTGATCGTCCATTTCCTGTCCCTTGGGGGGACGGGCGCCGAAGAGGGTCCTGCCGCAGTATACCAGATCGGGGCGCTTTTCGAAGGCCTCTTTATCAATGAGAAAGTACTCTTGTTCGGGACCGCATTCCGCCATCACGTGGGAGGTCTCCGTGTCCCCAAAGAGCCGCAGGATCCGCAGGGCTTCCCGGGACAGGGCTTCCATGGAACGCAGAAGGGGCGTTTTCTTGTCCAGACTTTCGCCCCGGTAGGAGCAGAAAGCCGTGGGGATGCACAGGGTGTCGTCCTTGATAAAGGCGTAGGAGGTGGGGTCCCAGGCGGAATAGCCCCGGGCCTCAAAGGTGGCGCGCAAGCCCCCGGAGGGGAAGCTGGAAGCGTCCGCCTCGCCGGACACCAGGTTCTTTCCGGAGAATTCCATGATCACGCCGGAAGCGCCGTCCCGCTGAATGAAACCCTCGTGCTTCTCCGCCGTGGTGCCCGTCATAGGCTGGAACCAGTGGGTGAAGTGGGTGGCGCCGTTTTCCACCGCCCAGTCGCCCATGGCTTTCGCCACGGTATCGGCGATGGCGGGATCCAGCCGCTCCCCGGCGAGGGTGCTTTTCAGCGAGCGGTAAATATCCCGGGGCAGCCGCTCCTTCATGACCTTATCGTTAAAGACCTTACAGCCGAACAGTTCCGGTAGATTTTTCATCACAAGCTCTCCTTTGCACTCGCAGGAATGATCGAATTACAGCAGGGGCACGCCCGCGGCCTTGCAGACTTTCTCCGTTTCTTCGTCCCACAGAGAGACCTGCACTTCGCCCACGTGGCATTTTTCCAGAAGCAGGGTGCACATACGGCTCTGTCCGATGCCGCCGCCCATAGTGTAGGGCAGATCGCCCGCCAGGAGCTGGGCGTGGAAGGGCAGTTTGGCACGCTCTTCACAGCCCGCTTTCTTCAGCTGCTCCGCCAGGCTTTCGGGACTGACCCGGATGCCCATGCTGCTCACCTCGAAGGGGCAGGATAAAACTTCGTTCCAGAAGATGATATCGCCGTTCAGCGCCCAGTCGTCGTAGTCCGGCGCCCTGCCGTCGTGGGCGATCCCGCTTTTCAGCTTATCGCCGATCTGCATCAAAAATACCGTGGGATGACCCGCCCGCATAAACGCTTCTTCCCGGGCCTTCGGCGCCAGGTCGGGGTACAGATCCTCCAATTCCTGGGTGGTGATGAAGGTGATCTCCCGGGACAGGGTGGTTTTCAGAGCGGGGAACAGGGACTTGATCTTTTCCTGGGTATCGCACACGGCGCCCACGATCTTTTTCACGGTTTCTTTCAGATAGTCGATGGTGCGGTCCTCTTTGGCGATGACTTTTTCCCAGTCCCACTGATCCACGTAAATGGAATGGAGGTTATCCATTTCCTCGTCCCGGCGAATGGCGTTCATATCCGTATACAGGCCCTCGCCCACGGGGAAGCCGTATTTTTTCAGCGCCATCCGTTTCCATTTGGCGAGGGAATGCACCACCACGGCGTCTTTGCCGGTCTCTTTTACGTCGAAGGTAACGGGACGCTCCACACCGTTCAGATCGTCGTTCAGGCCGCTTTTGGGGTCAACGAACAAGGGCGCGGAAACGCGCTTCAAATTCAACGCTTCACCGAGATTCTGCTGGAAGGTACTCCTGAGGGTTCCGATGGCGGCTTGGGTGTCATAACTGCCCAATCTTACTGTGTAACCGGTGGGTATTACGGTCTTAGACATAGCGTCCACTTCCTTTCTCCGGCTGTGCCGGCAAATAAAAAATAAATACAAACAAAGGCGCCACGCCCCTCGGGGTCATAGCGCCTTTGCTATGCAGGGATAATAGCACCGGCGCGGACGTTTGTCAAGCCCTTTTTGAAAATTTTTTGACTTTTTTGGGCAAACATAAGTTTCGCGCCCCGCACATACAATAGCGTACCGTGAAAAATCAAAAGGCCGGAGGTATGCTATGACGCGTTTCTTTCCCGAAGGGGAGTTGCTTTTGACACAGGAGAACCGGGATGCCCTCCAGACCCGGGCGGGATTGGAAAAAGCCGCGGAGGAAGGGAGGATCCTGGAGGCGCGGGCGCGGCTCTGCGACCGGGATATGACCCTCTTTTTCGACCTGGGCGGCGTAAAGGGCGTTATGCCCCGGGAAGAGGTTCAGGTGACGGAAACCGGCGACGCCCCCCGGGATGTGGCGGTGATCACCCGGGTGGGCAAGCCCTGCGCCTTCCGGGTCCTGCGCCTGGAAGCGGACGGCACGGCGCTTCTCAGCCGCCGCGCCGCTCAGGAGGACTGCCTGAAAAACTACCTGGACACCCTGGAGACGGGGGACGTCCTCCCCGCCCGGGTCACCCATTTCGAGCCTTTCGGCGCCTTCTGCGACGTGGGCTGCGGCATTCCCTCGCTTTTGTCCATCGACTGTATGTCCGTCTCCCGAATCTCCCACCCCTCGGACCGCTTTTCTCTGGGGGAAAACATTCTCGCCGCCGTCCGCGCCCGGGACGAGGTGACCCTGGGGCGCCGGGGACGCATCTCCCTGACCCATAAGGAGCTTTTGGGCACCTGGCGGGAAAACGCCGCCCGCTTCTCCCCCGGGGAAACGGTCCTGGGTATCGCCCGGAGTGTGGAATCCTACGGCATCTTCGTGGAGCTGATGCCCAACCTGGCGGGCTTGGCGGAATGCCGCCCCGGGGTAAATCCCGGTGACCGATGCAGCGTCTACATCAAGAGCATCCTCCCGGAAAAACGCAAGGTGAAGCTGGTCATCGTGGACGCCTACCGGGGCGGGGAAAGCCCCGTCAAGACCCACTACTTCATCCGGGAGGGCAACGTCTCCTCCTTCCGCTACGACGGGTGATCCCCTCGCTTTGTCAGAAGGACAAGTATAGGTGCTTCCTTATAACCAAACGGAAAGCCTGCCACCGGCAGGCTTTCTTCCATAGTTTTTCATTTTTCATTCTTCATTCTTCATTTGGCGCTTGCGCCCGCGTTTCTTTCGTGCTATAATAAACTGAGAAAATGGGGGTCGGTGTTTGTACGCGGACCCGGTTCAAGGGAAAAGAGAAAGGAAAAGCATATGTCCATTTATACGGAACAAACCACCCGGACGGCACTGCCTGTGATCCCCCTCAGGGGGATGGTGCCCTTTCCCGGGATGGATCATAATTTTGAGGTGAATGAAAAAAACGCCGCCCTGGCGCTGGATATGGCGATGCGGGCGGACGGTGTCCTCTTCCTGGCGCCCCTGACGGATCCCGCCGTGGAGAATCCCAAGCCCGGCGATTTCCGCCCTATGGGCGTCATCGCCCACGTGGAGCAGTGCGTCCGCCTGCCGGAGCGCAGCGCCCGGATCATTGCCAAGGGCGTCAGTCGGGGCGTCCCGGTGAACGTCTTTGTCCTGGAAAACGGCGTTTTCACCGCGGAGATCCGTCGGGTGGAGGAAGTGAAGGCGTCCCCCTCCATGGAGGAGGCGCTCCGCCGACAGATCCTGGAGCTCGTCCGGGAATTCGTGGGCTTCCAGCCCCGGAAAAACGATAAATTCCTGGCGGCGCTGGAAACCGTGCGCCCCCTGGGACGCCTGGTGGACCTCACCGCGGCGAACCTGCTCCGGGATCCCCTGGACAAAACGGAAATTTTAGAAAAAGAAGAGATCGTCGCCCGGGCGATGGCGCTGTGCCAGATGCTCCGGGAGGAGATCGAAGTCGCCACCCTGGAAAAGCGCATTGCCGACCGGGTCCAGCGGAATATGGACCGCCATCAAAGGGACTATTACCTCAGGGAGCAGATGCGGGTCATCCAGCAGGAGCTGTCCGGCGGCGAATCCCGGGAATCCGGTGAAGACGAGGAGGAAGGGGAGGAGGAGTCCTACTACGAGGAGGACGACCTTCTCAAGAAGATCGAGGAGAAGAAGCTTCCCGCCGAGGTGGCTGCCAAGCTCCGCGCCCAGGCGATAAAGCTGCAGAAAATGCCCTACGGCTCCTCCGAATCCGCCCTGATCTCCAATTATGTGGAGACCTGCCTGGAAATCCCCTGGAACGTGTATTCCGAAGGGGAAACGGATCTGGAAAAAGCCCGGGAGATCCTGGACCGGGATCATGACGGACTGGAAAAAGTGAAAGAACGGATCCTGGAGTACCTGGCGGCGACCAAACTTCGGGGGGATGTGCAGGGGCAGATCCTCTGCCTGGTGGGCGCCCCCGGCGTGGGCAAGACCAGCGTGGCGTCCTCCGTCGCCGAAGCGATGGGACGGAAATACGTCCGGGTCTCCCTGGGCGGCGTCCGGGACGAGGCGAATGTGCGGGGACACCGCAAGACCTATATCGGCGCTATGCCCGGGCGGATCATCGCCGCG
>JAGDAA010000096.1 GCA_017959745.1 Clostridia bacterium | reverse complement strand
GCGGCTTTCAGGGCGCGACCGCCGGGGATCGCCGACGCGGCGGCGAACGCCCGGTCCTGCTTCTCCCGGAAATTGGACTGCGCCACGTTCAGCTTCCGGGTCAGGACGACCTCGCCGCTTTCATCGGTGAGGGTGAAGGTCAGCCGCGCCAAACGGTAGTTGGAGAGAACGGTCGCCCCGCGCAGCTCCGCCAGGGTGGAGACCGCTCCGTCCAGCGCGGACGCGGCAGGCTCACTGCCCTGCCAGTTCGCAAGGTCCGCGGGGCGCAGGGGCAGATAGTGCTTCCTCCGCAATTCCGAAAAAGAGATCCTGCCGCCGATCCGTCCCCGCATGAGATAGGTAGTCCCGTTCAGCACGTATTCCTTATCCGTCGCCCGCTGGTCGATGACCACGGCAAAGCTGTTGTCCGGGTCGATCCCGCCGCCGGGGAGGGAGACGATCTCGGGCGTTTCATAGCACATCATGGCGTGGGCGCCCTCGTTGGGAGAGCCCACGGAAATATACACGTCGGCGGGCAGCATCATGGCGTAGGCGCGGTACAGGGCCTGTTCGTCCGCGGCGTCCACGTAGACCGAGGTGGAGTGCTCGCCGTTGTCGAAGGTGACGAGATCCGGGGGCAAGGTCACGTCCCCGATGGGTTCGTACCCGAAGGCGGGGGCGACGGAGTCGGTCTGAGTGCCGCAGACGGAGGGACACACGGCGGAGAGCGCCCAGTTCACCGCGGTGGCGCAGGTGTTGCCGAACACGTCGTTGATATTCTGCCAGGGCAGGTCCTTCATGACCCCTGTCTCAAAATCGTAATAGCTCAACGCCTGCAGGAGCCCCGTGCCGCCGCCGGCGTAAGGCATACCCGCGTATGCCTTGGAGGCATAGAAGGTACGGTTTCGGTCGTTGTTCACCTGGATATATTTCAGCGTCGCGTCCTGCGCCGGCGTCCAGGGGAAGGTCAGTTGATCTGCCATCGCCCGGACCGCCATGGCGCGCGCTTCGTCCGAGGAGGCGTTCCCGGGAAGCGTATACACCGGCGGCGCGGTCAGATGATCCGGCACAGGCGCCGTCGTCGGCGCGGGATCTGCGTTGTTTTCCACCGTTTGCATGGTCTCTCCTTCCGTGACGGGCGTTTCAAGGGACGCGGAGCAACCTGCCGCCGATATGAGCTGCAGGGCGGCGATCCCGCCTGCCAACAGGCGCCGTAAGCGTTTTGTCATGCGTGTTTCTCCCTGTCGTACGGGCGGGCGCTTTAATCCACGCGGGCGGGGACCTCGGTCAGGCCGTGGGAAGCGCGGTAGGCGTTGAGACCCTCTCCCACGGTCCCCATGGTACGGTTATAAGATGCCATCGCCTCCGTGGGATCCGTCATACCGAACTGGGTCCAGTCGGAAACGGAAATGTCCAGCGGAACGATCTCATAGATCCGCTTGCCGTTTTCCGTATACATATGTACCCAGGTGGGCAGGATGTTCACATCGGAGATCTTATAGGTCCCGTCGCTTAGCTTCTCCACGGTGTAGGTGAAAATCATCCCGTCCTCGGTATGACCCTGAGGGGCTTCCGCCGTCATGATGCTTTTGCGCTGATTGGAAACGGCGTTGCCCATGGAGTAGACACAAAAGGTCTCGTTGCCGTTGACCCCGGTCAGGGTCTCCACAGGCTGGACCACGTGGGGATGACCGCCGATGATGAGATCAAAGCCCAGATCCGCCAGCTTCTGCCCGATCTGCTTCTGCCAGTTATTCGGCTGTCTGTACTGGTATTCGTTGCCCCAATGGACGTAGATTGCGGTGATGGCGGCGCCCGCCGCCTTCATATCCGCGATCAGCTTTTCGGCTTCCGCGTAAAAGTCATCGATCCTGCCGTAATCGAACACATTGATCATAGGGCTGATTTCCGTGGACATCCAACCGTTGCCGTTCAGGCTCTTCTTTCCGGAAGCGTCGATACTGCCGTAGGTATAGCAAGCCATTCCGATGGGGATCCCGTTGATCTCCTTGACTGTATACAGCGGCTCCGCCGCGCTTGCCCGGGTTCCCAGGGTTTCCATCCCCGCCGTCCGCACCGCGTTGGTGGTACGCATCATCGCTTGCCCACCCGCGTCGGAAGAGTGGTTGTTGGCGGTGAGGAGCATATCCACTCCGGCGTCCTTCAGCGCGGTGGCGAGAGAATCCGGCGCGTTGAAGCGGGGGTATCCGTCATAGGGGCCCGCCTCGGGACCGCCCAGAGGCACTTCCAGATTCATCACCATATAATCATATTTTTCATAATACGCTTTGGCGTAAGGAAAGATCCAGTTGAAGTCATAAGAACCGTCCCCCTGCTTGGCGGTCGCCAGAAGAGGGGTGTGGATCAGAATATCCCCGCTGGAAGCCACCGTCGCCCGGGACACCACGTAAGCCCGCTGTGGGATCCCCGTTTCGGGATCCACGGGAATGTGCTCCCCCGTATCGGGATCTTCCACGTATGGCAGGCCGGTTTCGGAATCCGTGGGATACGGCAGTCCCGTATGGGGGTCCGTTACCGCCGGCGTTTCCTTAACAGGCTCCTTTTCCTCCGTTTGGGAAACTGTCGCGGGAGAAGCGGTATCCGATGTCTCTCCCTTGGTTTTGATCGCCCACACGACGGTGAAGATCATAGCGCATACGATGAGTATGCCGAGGATCAGGCGTCCGATCAGAATGCCGTTCTTTTTTCTCTTTGCCATCGTTCAAACCTCACTGGATTATTCTGTTCAACTCTTTTTGTCCGTCGACGCGGCGTTCATTCTGTCGTAAACGGTGGTTTTGCCTTCGTACATATAGCCGTTCGCGGGGTCCAGGCGTGTTCCGCCCTGCCGGATCTCAAAATGAATGTGACTGCCGTACGCCTCGCCGGTCTCCCCCACTTCCGCGATTTTCTCCCCCTGCTTCACTTCCTGCCCCAGGGTGACGCAGATCTTACTGCAGTGGGCGTACAGGGTAGACAGCCCGTTTTCATGTTCCAGAATCACGCAGTATCCGTAACCGGTGTAGTTTGCCTCCGGCGTATAGGTAAACCCGCCGTCCTGTCCGATGGCGGCAACAACTGTGCCGGAAGCGGCGGCATAGACGTTCGCGCCGGTCGGTCCGGGAATGTCCCATCCCTGATGAAAGCCCAATTCCCGCTCCCCGTAGGGTGAGCTGATCGCCGCGCAGCGGGGCATGATGAAATATCCTTTTTGTCCGGTAATCCCCAATTCCTCCGGCAGGACCCGGGTCCCCATGGTCACCACCTGGTTCCTGGGTGGCTTCACCACGGTCTCTGAAAGGATCTCGCGCTTCACTTCCTTGCCGTCCACGTAATAGACCCGCGCTTCCATGTTGTTTTTGCCCGCTTCGCCGAAGGTGGTGATATCCGCCATGGAGGTGTAGAGGGTCGGGCTTTCGGTATACTCCGTCGTAAACGGGATGTTTTCCTGGTACCGCAGTACCTCGGACCTGTAAAAGGTTAGGTAGGTATGCTCTATCCCCACCGGCTGATTGGACGCCTTCCGGGAAGCGCGGATGGTGGGGATCTGAACGTCACAGAGCAGCGTCCCCTCCGCTACCGTCTCGTTCTGTTCCGGCAGGGCGGCGGGAGACACAGCGGTTTCTTCCTTCTGTCCGGCGCCCTCCCGATCCTCCGGGGGTACGGTCATTTTCTCCAGAAGCTCGCGCAGTTCCCCGCGATCAATAACGCTCCCGGCGGGATATGCCTGGGTGATCACCAAAATCTCGTTGAAAATGCCCACGTCCGCGCCCTGTCCCACGTGGGCGGCGGTAACGTCGCTCAGCTCCGCCCGGACGTCCGCTTCCGTGGCGCACACCGCCACCAGCGCGTCATCCACGTACAGACCGGCGCCGGTGGTGATATAATCGGGCAGATAGGTATACAGGATCTTGCTGATCTCCGTTTTATCCGTGGTTTCCGCACGGCTTTTCCGCACGAAATCATATTCGATCTCATAGGGGAATTGAAAGCTCTTCCCCAGGATCCCGCTCACGTTGTTCTCCAGTTCCCGAAGGGCGCTGTCCACCACCGTGTTGCTTTCTACAACACCCAGGATCTTTCCGTCGATCCTGGCCTCCAGCACCACGGGCACCGCCAGGGTCCGCGCCACAAGATAGGAACAGATCAGAACGAACAGGATCACCAGAACGTGGGGCAGATGCGTCCGGAAAAAGCGGTAGCTCGCCCGGTAGGACCGGCCGCCGGGATCCCGGTGAAACAGGCGTTTTCCCAGAGCGCGCCAGCCGTCGGCGAAGCGACGGAAAAAGCGGGGAAAGAAAGCCAGAAAACGCAGAGAGGCGGTGTGAAGATCATTCTTCTGCTCCGCGGTGGGGGAAAGCCCCGCCTCCCGCATACGTTCTTCCAGGAGCAAAACGTTCTTTTCGCTGATCACGGTATACAGGGCGTTGAAAAAGGCGTCCGGAACGCCGAGACCGCTTTCCCGGAACCGTTTATACAGCGCGGAATAAGAGGCGGACGCCAGCAGGGCTTCCTCCGTTTGGAAATCCGGTTTCTTTACCTTCTGGGCAAACCGGCGCTTTTTCGGTTTTTGGTCTTTGCCGGGGGTGGAAGACTGGGACATCCCGCCGCCTCCTTTCCGAAATAATGCCATAATCGTGTTTATTTTATCACACAAAGCAAAAAAATGCAAGTTTTACGGGCTTTTCGCCGGGGTCCGCCGGCATTTTCCCGCTTCTTCATAGAATCGTCACAATCATGGAGTATACTGTTCCCACTAAAAAAAAGTGAGGTGCGCGATGAAACGCATATTCGCCTTTGCCGTAGGCGCTCTTCTTGTCCTTATGACCGCCTGCTCGGACGTGCTGCAAACGGAAAAGCTCGGCGGTATTCATACAGACGGCGGGGACGTGTATCCCGAAAAGGTAGCGACGTTGGACGGAGAAGCCGTCAGCTTTGATGAATTCCGCTATTATTATCTGAATTACCGGGATCTGTACCTGTCGAAGGACAAGAACGCCTTTTCGGACCCGGCGGCGGAGGAACGCTTAAAGGAGGAAGTCCTGGATAATCTGTTGAGCAACAGGGCGGTAAGGCTCCTTGCCGGAGAGCGGGGTATTTCCCTTTCTCCCGAGGAAAAAAAGGCCGCCAAAGCGGAGATCGAGGAAACCGTCGCCCTGTACGGAAAGGACGAATTGATCGAAAAGCTCCACGCCTCCTATATGTCCCAGCAGCTCTATCGGGAAACCGCTTCCTTTACGAAATTGTACCAAAAACTGTACGACAGCTTCTACGGTGAAAACGGGACCGATTCTTACAGCGACGGAGAATTCCTTGCGTATTACCGGGAGAATTACCTGGCGGTCCAGGAGATCTACCTACCCTACGCCCGTGGCGAGAAGGCGGGGGATTGCCCCGGGACCCTCGCCAAGGCTCAGACTGTCCTGGCGGCGTATAACGAAGGCGCGGACTATATGGATCTGATGGAAGAATACGGCGAGGATCCCGGCATGGAGCTGGAGCCGGACGGCTATTATATCACCGAGGGGGAGGCGGAGGACGTTCTGTATCAGGCGGGCGCCGCCCTGGCGGAAAATGAGCTTTCTCAGCCGGTGGAGGCAGCCGCGGGGGTCTACATTCTCCGTCGCGTCCCCATCAAGGATGAAAAGGCGCTGAAGCGCAAGGCGGACGTGCTGGAGGGCTACGAAGATGGCGCGGGCAACCGTCACAGCGGCGTATATGAGGATCTGTTCCTGGCATTGCTGCGGGAAAAGGGCAAAACCATAAGCGTTGTCAAAGAGCCTGTATGGGAAGAGATCTCTTCCGATACTGTGTTTTGACGCGCTCCTTTCCGCAAAAAAAGAGACTGTCTCGGACAGTCTCTTTTTTTGCGAATCTTTGCTAAAATTTATTGTTTTGATTCTTCTTTTTTGTAGTGGTAGGTAGGAACGATCTCGGAGACGATCTGCCGGATCCGGTCGGACTCGCTCCGACTGGCTTCATCCAGTTCCATAAGGGACTTCTGGAACGCGGCGTCGTCCATTTCAATGGGTTTCCCGATGTGGATCAGCTTGTTGGCGGTCTCCTTCATCCCTTCCTCATCCATCAGCAGTTCCTCATAGAGCTTCTCTCCGGGACGCAGGCCGGTATACACGATCTTAATATCGATGTCGGGCCGGTATCCGGAAAGCCGGATCAGGTTTCGCGCCATCTCGTCGATGCTCACAGGCTCGCCCATATCCAGAACGAAGATCTCTCCGCCTGACGCGTAGTAGGACGCCTGAAGGACCAGTGCCACCGCCTCCGGAATGGTCATAAAATAGCGGATAATGCGCTTGTCCGTTACGGTAACGGGTCCCCCCGCGGCGATCTGTTCCTTGAATAGGGGAATCACACTGCCATTGGAGCCCAGAACATTGCCGAACCGCACCGCCACGAAGCTGGTGCCGGGACTGCGGCGGTCCATCATCTGCACCACCATCTCACACAGACGCTTGGAAGCACCCATGATATTGGTGGGATTAACAGCCTTATCCGTAGAAATGAGAACAAATTTACCGACCCCGGCGGATGCCGCCGCCACAGCGGTCTTGTAAGTACCGAGAACGTTGTTCTTGATGGCTTCGTTGGGACTGTCTTCCATCAGGGGCACATGCTTGTGCGCCGCCGCATGGAAAACCACGTCAGGCTTGTACGTTTCCATCACATAGCGCACCCGGGAGGTATTTCGGACCGAGCCGATGAGTACCGTCAGGTTCAGGTCGGGCATGCTCCGTTTCAGTTCCTGCTGGATCGCGTAAGCGCTGTTCTCATAGATTTCCAGAATGATGAGCTGTTTCGGCCCGGAACGGGCGATCTGCCGGCATAGCTCGCTTCCAATGGAGCCACCCCCGCCGGTGACCAGGATCACCTTGCCCTTGATATCGGAGAGGATCTCATCGGTTTTGACGTGGATTTCTTCTCTGCCCAAAAGGTCCGTCACATCCACGTCCCGCATCTTACCGGGGGTGGTGCTGCCGTCCACCAATTGGTAGACCCCGGGAATGATCTGGAGCTTGCAGGTGGTCTTTTGGCAGCAGTCCAAAATCTCCCGCCGATCCTTGTTCCGGATGGTGGGAATGGCGAGAATGATACGGGTCACGCTGTACTTCTTGGCGGCGAGTGCGATCTCATCCCGCCCGCCCACGATGGGGACGCCCTCCAGAAAATGACCGCGCTTGGCGGGATTGTCATCGATGATACAGGCTACCTTGGCGTTCACCTTATCGGAGCCGTTAAGCTCCCGCACCAGAAGCCGTCCGGCTTCCCCAGCGCCGATGATCATAACCACATCCCCCAGGTCGTTTTTCTTCGCCTGACGGGACTGGAACGCAAATCGGATCAAACGGTACGCGAAGCGAATGGCGCAGGTCGCCATAAAGCTGATAAAGAAACCGCCCAGGATGTAAGAGCGGGGCATTCTCAGCTGCATAAACCAAATGCCAAGCAGGTACACCGGGATCAAAACGGCATAGGCTTCTATGATCTGGACCAGATCCGCCACACTGGCAAATTGCAGGATTCCCTGATAGAGGCGGAAGCAGTAAAAGACCACCCATGTGGAAATGATCCAGTAAGGCATGGACCACAAAAAGCCGTTCAGATACTCCGGATACAGTTTGACCAAATTGCCGATGCTGAAATCAAAGCGCAGCAAAAGCGCTCCGAAATAAGAAATGCAGATAAAAAGCGCATCCAGAACCAGGAGAATCACTGTGCGCTGCAGGGAGCGGCTCTTTCCTTTGTTGTTCTTCATTTCCGCCCTCTCCTTTCTTCCCGCCACTGGAGGATACGGCGGACGAGAAAGACCACGACACCGGCCGCAAAAGCCACTGCCGCGGCAATGATCGCCCTGGTGGGATCGACGGAAACTATACTGAATATCATATGCTGTCTCCTATGCCTCTTTCCCTGTTTTGGAATTCGAATTATAGAGGGAAGGGGGTGAGCCGGCAAAGCGGCTCACCCCTCACTCCGTTTTCAATAGAACTTATTTCTTGTTGACGGCGTCCTTCAGAGCTTTGCCGGCTTTGAAAGCGGGAACCTTGCAAGCGGCGATCTTAACAGTCGCGCCGGTGCGGGGGTTCTTGCCGACTCTGGCAGCGCGTTTCCGGGTCTCGAAGGTGCCGAAGCCGATCAGCTGGACCTTACCACCCTTGGTGATGGCTTTGGTGATGCTGGCGAAAGTGGCATCGATAACAGCAGCAGCTTCTTTCTTGGAAACCTTGGTAGCGGTCGCAACAGCAGCGATAAGTTCGGTCTTGTTCATGGTAATCCTCCATTTTTTTCCTTTTTCAGCGGTCGTCCCGCTGGACATATTGTAACACATTCGAAATGAAAAATCAATGTTTTTTTCGCATTTTACGGCACAAAAATGCGGTTTTTTCGTGTTTTTTTCACAAAAACCGGTGTTTTTTTGCCCGTTCCCGTTCAAAATGATCAAAAAAACGCCTCTCACCTATCATCCAAAGCCGCCATAGACTAACATGGGCCCGGACCACTCTTACCACCAAATCAAAGACGTCCGGGCAAGAGTAAAATGGTTGATATCATCTTTATCGCTTCGGCGCTTCTGACCCCCCTCGCGGGGACGACTCTGGGCGCCGGCGCGGTATTCTTTCGCAAAAGGGAAAGCGCGTCCCGGCTGACGCCCCTTCTCTGCGCCGCCGCAGCAGGGGTCATGATGGCGGCAAGCTTTTTCAGCTTGCTGGAGCCTGCCGCGGAAATGGCGCTTGCCCGGGGAATAAACCCCGCCCTGCCCGCCGTTTCCGGCTTTTCCGGCGGGATCCTTTTCTTCCGTCTCGCCGACTTCTTTCTCGCCCGCCGGGAAAAAAGAGCGCGAAAAGGCTTGGATCGCTTCTTTTCTCTGATCGCGGCGGTGACCCTGCACAACTTGCCGGAGGGAATGGCGGTGGGCGTAGCGGTGGCGGGAGCGCTGGGGGACGGCGGCGGCGCCCGGGCGGGAGCGTTAGCCCTGGCGATCGGGATCGCCCTTCAGAATATCCCGGAGGGCGCCGTCATCTCCCTTCCTCTATCCGTAACGGGAAAAAGCAAAGCCAAAAGCTTTTTCGGCGGCTTTCTGTCCGGGGTCGTGGAGCCCGTCGGCGCGGCGCTGACCCTTCTCTTCACCGCGAATCTCGCGCCGATCCTGCCCTGTGTTTTGGCACTCGCGGCGGGCGCCATGGTCTACGTCACGGCGACGGAACTGATGCCCGGGTGGGTAGATAAAAGCGAACGCTCGGCGGGGAACGCGGCTTTTTTCATCGGCTTTATCGTCATGATGACGCTGGATCTGGCATTGGGCTGAATAATCGCCCGCCGCGGCAAGGGACCGCTCCGAATCTGATTTTCGGAGCGGTCCTCTTGATTAAAAAATACACAAAATGCGACACTCCCTTTTTTTCAAAAAAAGCTTGCAAAGCCCGAAAAGTCGTGATACTATATCAAATAAATGTAGGAATGTATGAAAAAACCGGAGCGGATCTCGATCTTTTTTTCAGTTTCTTATTTTCGATGGGCAGGAGGGACGTTTATGAGGAGCCCCGCTTATGAGGTTACGGAGTTCGGCATTTTCGACCACAGCGTCAGTTTTCCCCGCGTCACCCGCACCAATCCCCGGCAGGTTACGCTGTACGAGATCGAGTTGATTACCACCGACCTGCCCGGCACCATTCGCGTAAACGGCAAAGACTACTCCCTGGCGTGCGGAACCCTGGTCTGCGCCAAGCCCGGTCAGGTGCGCAACCTGGTCTCTCTGCCCTTCAAGTGCTTCTACATCCACCTCAGGACGGAGGATGAGGGGCTGCG
>JAGDAA010000095.1 GCA_017959745.1 Clostridia bacterium | reverse complement strand
GCTCTTTTCCTCGTATTCCTCGATGAGCCGGTCCCGTTCCGCTTCCCGGATCGCCTGTACGATGACCTGCTTGGCGGTGGAAGCGGGGATGCGCCCGAAGTTCTTGGGCTTGATCTCGATCTCCACCAGCTCCCCGGTCTTGTAGTGCTTCCGGCGGGATTTGGACATGGTGCGGGCGTCCTCCTCCGTGAATTCGCAGGAGGGATCCTGCACCTCCTCCACCACCGTCATCTGCCGGAGCATCCGGACGGTGCGCTTTTCGGGGTCGATCTCCACCCGCACGTTGGACTCGTTGTTGTTCTCCTTCTTGTAGCCGGCGAGAAGGGCGGCCTCGATCTTCTCCAGCAGAAATCCCTTGGGGATCCCCTTCTCCCGTTCCAAAGCGTCCAGTGCGTCAAAAAACTCGTTGTTGGCGTTTGTCATTGTTCCGTTTCCTTTCCTCGCGCAAAAGGCGCGTTTCCTCCGATTTCAGTCCGCGTCCGCGGCGTTACACTTGGCTACGTCCCCCCGGGCAAAGGTGATCTCCCCCGCCGGACCGGCAAGGGTCAGCCCCTCCTCCGTCCGGGCAAGAAGCGTGCCGGTAAAGCTCTTTTTCCCGTCCCGGGGCGCGTAGAGCTTCACCGTGACCGGTTTGCCCGTGTAGGCGGCGAAATGCTCCGGCAGGACCAGTTCCCTTTCCAGCCCCGCGCTGGAAACCTCCAGGCAGTAGCTTTCCTCGATGGGGTCCGCCTCGTCAAGGAGAGGGGACAGCGCCCGGGAAAGCGCTTCGCAATCCTCCAGACCCACGCTCCCTGACCGGCGGTCGATGGTCACCAAAAGATTGTACGCCCCGCCTTCCTTGTAGAAATCCACGTCCCACAGGACAAGGCCCAGTCCCTCCGCAACGGGACGCGCCAGGTCGAAGACCTCCCGCGCCACCTTGCCGCGGCTTTTCTTTTCCGCCATGCGATTTCCTCTTCTCACAGAAAAGTGAGTAGGGCGAAAATCAACCCTACTCCCATACACCATATTTCTGTAATGTATTGTATCACGATACTCTATAAAAATCAATAGTTTTGGCAAATTTTCTTTCCCGGTCTTGATGAAGCGGGAAAACTGTGGTACAATGCCATCAGTAAAACGAGCGCTCAAAGGGAAAGGTGACCGATGATGAAGAAAAAAGAAACCAATATGAAGCGCGTCGCGATCATCCTCGCGGCGGTGCTGATTGTCCTTGTGGTGCTTCTCTGGTTCTTCGCCTGTAAAAACTATAACAGCGGCAACAACGGCGGCGACGCCCCCGAAACCCGGGAGACGGTGGTCACGGATCCCGTTCTCCTGGAAGAACAGCAGCTCCAGGAAATGAGTATGCTGGATAAAATGGAATCCTGGCGCGGCCAGGGGGACGACGGGCACGTGGATCTCCCCGGCAGCTGGGAAGCAAGCGTCATCAGCAGCGAGGGAGACCTGGCGGCATACCGGTCCTATTTCCCGTCGCTGACGGACGCGGACGCCGCCCGGATCACCGCCGATACGGAGGGGATCATAGCGGTGCTGGAGGTCGCCTCCCCCGATCTCACCCTGAACTACGGGGTGGACGAAGTCACCCGGGAGGGGGATCAGATCTTCTTTCTTGTCTCCGCCGCCCCGGATCTCATCGACGGCGAGATCCCGGATATCGGCGAGCTGGAGGACTACACGTATCCCGGCAGTCCCCACGAATATTTCCTGTTCTACATCCCCGGCGAGCACTACAACAACGAAGCGCTTCAATTCAGCTTTTCCAACTGAAGGAGAGAACCGATATGAAAATGACAATCACGGGAACCGGCGATTCCATCCTGATCCAGGGTTATCCGGAAGAAGGCTATGAGGGGCTGCGCGCCGTCAAAGCGTTCATCGCCCGGGGACAGGCGCGGTTCGGGAATCTGGAGACCTGCGTCACCGACTGGGATACCTACTGCTCCGCCTACAGCGGCGGCACCTGGATGAACGCGGAGCCCCGGGTCCTCGGGCAGATCGTGGACTTCGGCTTCAACTTCCTGGGCTTTGCCAACAACCACACCATGGACTTAGGTCCCGACGGACTTTTGGAGACCGTGGAGAACGTAAAGGCGACGGGCGTTGCCGTCGCCGGCGCGGGCGAGGATCTTTTCGAGGCGTCCCGGCCCGTATACCGGGACTTTCCCGGCGGGCGGGTGGCGCTCATCGCCGTTTCCGCCTCCTTCAACCCCGCCGCCCGGGCGGGCTACGCCTCCAAGGATCTGCCGGGCAGACCGGGCGTGAACGCCCTGCGGCACTCTCAGAAGATCCTGCTTACGAAAGAGCATATGGATCAGATGAAGGAGATCGCCCGGGTCACCAAGGTCAACGGCTATGAGGAAAAAGCCTGCGCCACCGGCTTCCGTCCGCCTCTGGCGGAGGGAACGATGGAGTTCGCCAAGCTTTCCATCGCCCTCTCTCCCGACGGGCGGGAGTACGTCGCCACCGCCTGCGACAACCGGGATATGAGGCGGATCCAAAGCGCCATCGATGACGCGAAGCTCATCGCGGACTACGTGGTGATCATGTTCCACTGCCACGACATCGCCGGGGACGTAATGGACGAAAATCCCGCCTACGCGGAGGAATTCTGCCGCCGGGTCATCGACGGCGGCGCCGACGCGGTGTTCGGCGGCGGCACCCACCAATTAAAGCCCATCGAGATCTATCAGGGCAAGCCCATCTTCTACTCCCTGGGCAATTTCTGCTTCCAGTCCAATATGGTGGAGCGTCAGCCGGCGGATATGATGGACAATTTCCGGCTGGACGAGCTTTCCGGTCCCCAGGCGCTCGCCGCCCGGAACAAGGGCTGGACCATCGGGCAGCACACGCAGATAGAAAACTTCCTCACCGTGATCCCCTACCTCGCCTTTGAAGACGGCAAACTCACAGAGGCGGAATTGATGCCCGTGGGACTGGGCTTCCATAAGGGGCGCACCCAAAAGGGGATCCCCTACCCCGCGGACAAGGAGGAAAGCGAACAGATCTTCGCCACCCTGACGCGCCTTTCGGAGCCCTACGGCACAAAGCTTACCCGGGATGAAAAAGGGATCATCCACATCTCCCTGTAAGGGAACTTCATACAAAAACAGAGCGAAAAGCCGCTTGGCTTTCCGCTCTGTTTTTGTTCACTTGTCTTTTGAAGGAGATTTATGATAAACTGTCCCTGCCACACAAGTGAATACGCGATTTGCAAGGGAAGTATTTTTATTTCGGTAAAAATGCTTTCTCCCGATTTGTATTTCTCTTGCAGATTGCAAATACTTGTGTGGTGCAAGTGGGAGTTGCGTTTTTCGGTGCGCGGCGACCGCTGCGCACTTTT
The DNA here is from genome assembly GCA_017959745.1 of Clostridia bacterium. Classification (GTDB taxonomy): domain Bacteria; phylum Bacillota; class Clostridia; order Oscillospirales; family SIG627; genus RGIG5579. The sequence continues at coordinate 6,569 of JAGDAA010000095.1, read as the reverse complement.
TTGTTGGCACGGACGTGAAAAAGTTTCAAAATTGGGCTATCAGCCCACCAAAAGGGAAAACAGTTGTGATACACTGATCCCGGCAAAACCCGAAAAAACAAAAAAGGAGAAAAAAGAAATGAAAGCAACAATGTCGACTGATCCAAATGCGAACAAAACAACAACAGCCGGGCGAAATGCCCGGCTGCTGTTGTGTCATATCATACGATCCTTCGCTTCGCTCAGGATGACGGGAGCGTCAGTTGGAAGAGGAAGAGGACGAGGAGGAAGACGAAGAAGCGGCGACTTCCCGGTCCTTGATCATGTGCTGGAGGGTGATGAGGATCGCCACCACGGGCTGTTCCGCGTCGGCGCGGTACAGATCCACGCAGTATTTGTCGTGGAGGGAGATCATCTTCTGACTGATGACGGCGAGGATATTGCCCGCCCCGTCGTAAAGCTGAAAGTTCAGCCCTAAAATATTGCCCCGGAGCTGCCAGCCCAGTCCCTCGATATTGCTGATATCCTTGATGAGGTGGAACAATTCGTTGGAAAGCTGAAACGCCGTGCCGTCCGCCATAGTGATGAAATGGCGCTCGTGGATGGTGAAAAACTTTTTCCAGATCTGAGCGACGGGGTTGCCGGCGGCATCCGTCAGCGTCGTCCGGTCGTGGAGGGAGGGAAACTTGGTGCTTGCCAGGTACACCACGTTCCCCGCCTCGTCCGTGATCTCAATGCGATGGTGCAGCGTAAACACCTTCGATGAGGTAAACAGGGACTTCAGCGGCTGCCCGAACTGCGCCACGTTGTTGACGTTGGCTTCCTGTCCCGCTTCCCGAAATCGGTTGAATTTTGACGTGATACCCATAGAAATGCCTCCCGGTCATATTTGTTACTTCCAGTATACAGGAAAAGGCGCAAAAAAGCAACAAAAAAACCGTGCGGATCCACGGATCCGCACGGTTTTTGATCAGCTTCAGCCGATCACCTTCACGGAGAGGGTGACCTTTTCGCCGTTGATATCCCACGCTTTGGCATTGTCGGAAAGGGCGTCGGTGATCCTTTCCGTCAGAGTGGCGCGGCAGATCTCCTCGCTGTTCTCCTTTATCAGCTTCTCCAGCATTTCGTTGCCGGAAACGCCCAGTTCGATCCGGTCGGTGACCACGAAATCCGCGTCCTTGCGCATGGTCTGGACCTTGCTGATGATCTCGTTGACGAAGCCCTCCCGGATCAGTTCCTCGGTGAGGGTGGTATCGAGAGCCACCACCAGTTCCCCGTCCTGCACGGCGAAGAATCCGTCCTTCTGCTGGGTGGAGATCAAAAGATCCTCCGGCTCCAGCACCACTCTGCCGGAGGGCAGATCCAGGGCGAGGGTACCGTCGGTATCCAGCTCCTTCTTGGCTTTGGTGCCGTCCAGGGACGCCAGGGCGGCTTTCAATTCACCCAGCAGCTTGCCGAATTTGGGACCGCAGGTCTTGAGCTGGGGCTTGAAAGCGTAGGAGAGATAGGCGTCCACGTCGTCGGAGAACGCCACGTCCTTCACGTTGAGCTCGTCCCGGACGATGGCGACAAGCTCCTGAGTCAGAGGATGGGGGCACTTCACGATCATACGGGCGAGGGGCTGACGGTTCTTTCTGCCGGAGCCGTTCCGGGCGGCGCGTCCCGCCACCACGATGGTAAGGACCTCCGCCATCTCCGTTTCCAGTTCCTCGTTGATATACGCTTCCTCCGCCTTGGGGAAGTCGCAGAGGTGGACGGATTCGGGAGCGTTTTTGTCCACGGATTTCACCAGGTTGCAATAGATCTCCTCCGCCATAAACGGGACCATGGGAGAAGCGATCTTGGCGACGGTGACCAGGGCGGTATACAGGGTCAGATAGGCGTTGATCTTGTCCTGGGGCATTCCGGCGACCCAGTAGCGCTCCCTGCCCCGGCGCACGTACCAGTTGGACAGATCATCGGTGAAGCTCTCCAACGCCCGGCAGGCTTCGGGAATGCGGTAATTGAAGAGATGATCGTCCACCGCCTTCACCGTGGAGGCGAGGCGGGACAGAAGCCACTTGTCCATCACGGAGAGCTTGTGGAAGTCCAGGGTGTATTTGGTGGGATCAAAGTCGTCGATATTGGCGTAGAGGACGTAGAAGGCGTAGGTGTTCCACAGGGTGCCCATAAACTTCCGCTGACCCTCCACCACCGCTTTTCCGTGGAAGCGGTTGGGCAGCCAGGGGGCGGAATTGGTGTAGAAATACCAGCGGATGGCGTCCGCGCCGTAGGTGGCGAGCGCCTCGAAGGGATCCACGGCGTTGCCCTTGGATTTACTCATCTTCTGCCCGTTTTCATCCTGCACGTGCCCCAAAACGATCACGTTCTTGTAGGGCGCCTTGTCAAAGAGCAGGGTGGAAATGGCAAGGAGGGAATAGAACCAGCCCCGGGTCTGATCCACCGCTTCGGAAATGAAGTCCGCGGGGAACTGGGACTCAAAAAGCTCCTTGTTTTCAAAGGGATAGTGGTGCTGGGCGAAGGGCATGGCGCCGGAGTCGAACCAGCAGTCGATGACCTCGGGGACCCTGTGCATCTCCTTGCCGCACTTGGGGCAGGGGATGGTGACCGCGTCGATGTAGGGGCGGTGCAGCTCGATCTCGTCCGGGCAGTTGCCGCTCAATTTCTTCAATTCTTCGATGGAGCCCACGGAGAGGCGTTCCCCGCATTCGCACTCCCAGATATTCAAAGGCGTGCCCCAGTAGCGGTTCCGGGAAATGCCCCAGTCCTGCACGTTGGTGAGCCAGTCGCCGAAGCGCCCTTTTCCGATGGATTCGGGGATCCAGTTGATGGTCTCGTTGTTGGCGATAAGCCTATCCCTCACGTCCGTCATCCGGATGAACCAGGACTCCCGGGCGTAGTAGATGAGGGGCGTATCGCAGCGCCAGCAGAAGGGATAATCGTGCTCAAAGCTGGGAGCGGAGAACAGCAGCCCCCGGGCGTCCAGATCCTTTAAGACCTCGGGGTCCGCCTTCTTCACGAACAGACCCGCGAAGGGGATGTCTCCTGTCATATTGCCCTTGCCGTCCACCAGCTGAACGAAGGGCAGGTCGTATTTTCTGCCCACCCGCGCGTCATCTTCACCGAAGGCGGGGGCGATGTGGACCACGCCGGTACCGTCGGACATGGTGACGTAATCGTCGCAGGTGACGAAATGCCCCTTCTTATTCTGCTTCTTCGCCAGTTCCGCCGCAGCGGCGTAAAGGGGCTCGTATGCCTTCCCTTCCAGGTCAGTCCCGGCGCATTTTTCCAGGATCTCATAAGCCGCTTCGCCCTCCTTCGCCAAAGGCGCCAGAACGGAATCCAGCAGCTTTTCCGCCAGGTAATAGACCTTGCCGTCGGCGGCCTTCACCTTGCAGTAGCTCTCCTTGGGGTTGACGCACAGCGCCACGTTGCTGGGCAAAGTCCAGGGGGTGGTAGTCCAGGCGAGGATATAGGCATCCTCCCCTACGACCTTGAAGCGCACCACGGCGCTTCTTTCCTTCACGTTTTTGTAGCCCTGCGCCACCTCGTGAGAGGACAGGGGGGTGCCGCAGCGGGGGCAGTAGGGCACGATCTTGAAGCCCTTATACAAAAGCCCCTTCTTATAGATCTCCTTCAGCGCCCACCACTCGGACTCAATAAAGTCGTTGTGATAGGTGACGTAGGGATTCTCCATATCCGCCCAGAAGCCCACGGTGCCGGAGAAATCCTCCCACATCCCCTTGTATTTCCAGACGCTTTCCTTGCATTTGTCGATGAAGGGCGCCAGACCGTACTGCTCGATCTGCTCCTTCCCGTCCAGTCCCAAAAGCTTTTCCACTTCCAGCTCCACGGGCAGACCGTGGGTATCCCAGCCCGCCTTCCGAGGGACCATATAGCCCTTCATGGTGCGGTAGCGGGGGATCATATCCTTGATGACCCGGGTGAGGACGTGCCCGATATGGGGCTTGCCGTTGGCGGTGGGGGGACCGTCGTAAAAGACGTAGGACTCCCCTTGTTTCCGGAGCGCCACGCTCTTTTCAAAGATCTTTTCCCGCTGCCAGAATTCCAGCACCTTCTTTTCCCGTTGTACGAAATTGAGATCGGGATCGACTTTCTTGTAGATCATCTTTTCCTCCGCTTGATCAAAATAAAAATCCCCCGCCCGCAAAGGACAGGGGATTTTGCTTAACCACCTTATACGAGAAGCGTACCGTCATACGCTCGCCCGGTAACGGGGGCGCCGGCGGAGCCTACTCGTCTTCCTTTCGGTCCGCGACTCCGGAATGATTTTCCCGCCGCCGGTCTCACGGGGCTTCCACCCTCCCCCGCTCGCTTGGGAGCCGTTTCAACGGTACTCGTTTCCTTCTTCGTCTGTAAAAGGTACTTTAACACGGAAAAAAAGAATTGTCAAGGGAAAGGAAAAATGATTTCTGCTCCCAACATCGTTATAGATTGTGAATATAGCCCGAAACCATGATATGCTAAAATCAGCCGTCAGCATAATTACAACAGAGAAAAGCGTGGGACAAACGTTTACCGTCGAAGGCTCTTATCAATTCCTTTCAAGCTCTTGTTGCGATTGTGGCTCTGAATTGCTCCGACAAAAGCAGCGTTGCGGGCATCTTTCCGAGTCTTTTCGGCAATCTCGTTCTGCTCCGCAAGTAAATCGTTTTTCTCATCAGCAATATCGTTTGCCCTCTGCTGTTCCTGAATTTTAGCTACTTCCAGCTGGCGAGCGCGTTCCTGCTCGTAAGCCTCAATCGCTTCTCGCACGGAATAATCGGATGATGATACGGTATTGTAGATATGACGCAATGCAGGAATGCCCCGGTATTGCACAGGGATAATTTTCGTTTCTTCATAGAGCTTTTCCAAACGATTTTGGGTATCAGACAGGTCTGCCTGACAGGCGTTCATTTCTTCCTCGTGCTTCTTCTGCCAAGCGGCAAGGTCCTTTTCATACTGAGGCAAGATAACCTCCTCGTACTCTTTTTTGTCGGCTTGATATTTTTCATCGATTTCCGCCTGCTTAGCTTTAGCGTCTTCTTCCGCTTTTGCACAGCTCGCTTTGTATTCTTCGGAATTCTTAATCCGCTCTATGTCTTCCTCTTTGCGTTTTTTGTAGAAAAGGAAGTAGTAGAAAATCGGCCACAAAATGAATATTAAAGTAGGAAGCAACTCAACGCCCCAAAACTTCACATTGGATTTGATGGGCGGGTACTCCACCTTAATCTCCGTACGAACCGGCGGAGCCGGTTTTGCCTTAAAAGACTGCCGGGAAAGAGCAGTTGCCCTGTTCTGCAGTTCTTCTCTGCGAAGTGTAAGATCCAAAGCTTGTTTTAATGTCTCCACTTGTTCCGGTGTGTTCATAATTATCCCCTCCTTTTTGGTCATTTTACAACATTTTGTTGTAATTGTCAATACCGCATATTGTTGTTCCATATACTAAAAACGAGGGGGGTGAAAGGATGTATCAACGCATACGGGACCTGCGGGAAGATAAGGATCTAACGCAGAAGCAGCTGGCACAGGCGCTCCACTGTTCCCAGCAGGCGTACAGCAATTATGAATTAGGGCAGCGGGACATTCCCACGGAAGTTTTGATCCGTCTCGCCCGCTTTTACAAAGTTTCTACGGACTATATCTTAGGGATCAGCGACAACCGGAGAGCATAATTAAAGGCCGCCTTTCTATGAAAAAGCCGGTCTTTGTTTTTTCCACGATTTATCCTTGACAAAGCCACGGGGCTTTGTTATAATAGGCTCCGCTGACCATTCGGCGCCATAGCCAAGCGGTAAGGCAGAGGTCTGCAAAACCTTTATTCCCCAGTTCGATTCTGGGTGGCGCCTCCAAGATAATCACCCTTCAAATCTGAACCGTTCGTGTTCGATTAGAGGGTGATTTTTCTATATAAACCCAGTATTTATGCGGGTTTGCGCAAATGCAGCTAATCGAACACGATTTTCGAAACAGCTCATATTGCGTGCACAAATCAAAAAAATACTTTCAATCTGAACCATCGGTGTTCGATTGCAAATTCTGCAAAGCCGCTTGCCGCTTAAAATAATCCGATTCGTATACGTCAGGTGTTCGATAATTTACACCACGCCAGTCAGCGCTTTAAGACGGATTGAAAATCAGATGTTTTTGTGTTATAATAATCAAAAAGAAATCGGCAAATCGGGATTTGCAAAGGAAAATCAGAAATGAGACTGGATGAAAAATGGATCCGCGCACATCTTCCCAAAGAACTGTCCGCGCAGCCTATCGATTGTTTTTCCGGAGAGTATCTTGACGGGCTGACGGTAATGCAGGAGGGTGAACGCGGCGGAGACGACGTCGTTGTTTACCGTGCGAAAGACGAGGAAGATCTGCGCTGGTGGCAGCTTGAACAGGTATGCCGGTTTATTCATGAACCAAGCCCGCCCGCGCGGAAAATCTGGCGATATTACAGAGATCATGCCGAAGACGGCAAATGGTTATATACAGAGCGCAGGAACTACGATTATAACGCCATTGAAGACTCACGGCTTTACGGATTTGAGTGTTTTCTCCGCATTCTTCACTACGGCTTTCCTCGTGACCGC
>JAGDAA010000094.1 GCA_017959745.1 Clostridia bacterium | reverse complement strand
TCCGCTTTTTCCTGTTCAGGAGAAGCATCGTTACTACGCCGGCGGCGCAAGCCACCATCACGACGCTCAGGATGATCACGGGAAGGGTGTTGTCCCCGGTGGCGCTGGAAGCACGGGAGGAAACACCGATCACGCGCGCCGCGGACCCGTCAAACTCCTGCAAATTGGGGTTCTTACGGCGGGTGGCACGGGTGGAGGAGGTGGCGACAGTGCTTGTATTGCTCACTTCGCTTCCGTAGAAATAATCCACATCGAAGCTACCGTCGTCATATAAACCGAGAAAATGCACAGGGTTCATAAGGAAAGAAATCTTACTGTCGGTGGTCACGCCGGATGCCGTGGCAAAAGCGTTGGACAAAGTATTATGAAACTGGTAAGTACCGACACGGCTGTTCAGATCAGTATATGCCATACCACGCGCGGGAAGCATCGTCTGCGCGATGATGGGCTCGTCATATCCGATTGTAACCTCCGTTCCGTTGGGCGTAACGTTCATCACGGTGGCGGAGGAGTAATAGCGCAGGCTGGAACCCCAGACGCCCCATTCGGGCACATAATCCAGGGGGGTGCCGTCCTCATATTCCACATCGCTGATCCGGAGGATATCGCCAAGAGGCTGGCGGCCTTCAATCGTCAGATCCCAGAAGCAGCGGACATTGCCGTTTTCATCAGTGTAGGTATCTTCCAGAACGACAATGCCGTAGTGGTTGTTCTCACCGCGCTTATACACAGTGGATTTACCGTCGGTACCGCCCCAGGCGGTGCCGCGGGCGTCCACGTAATATTCGATATAGTTGGTCGTGTCCTTCCCGTCGATGATCTGACGGATCTGACGCCCGCTCTTTGTGGAGGAAGTCGCGTTATAAATGTAAACGTCACTGGCGATCCGGTTGTCCTGGTTCTTAAGCGCCGCGTTCGTGATGGCGATATTATACCGGTTCCAGGCTACGGAGCCGTGCGCTTCAAACGCATTGCTGCTCTGCACAAAGTTGGTACGCGTATCGAACACCATAGAGCCGCCTCTGCCGCTGACCTGCGCGGCGATCTGCTCCGGCATATGACGGTAAACGATGGCAAAGTAGAGATAGTCGTTATCGTAGGTCAAGTAGGTCTCCACCGCTTGAGGCACGTCCCGTTCAGACGTGTATCCGGTAAAATCCTGCTGTCCGGAGTAGCCGTTCATATTGCCGGCGGAGTGGCTGGACATCCAAAGGCCGTGGTTGAAATAGCCGTCATTCGTTTCGCCCTTGACGGAAACACTGTCCGCCATTCCGTTATCGGGACCGGGGTATTCACCTTCGCCAACCTCGCCGTCAATGGCGGGAGCGGTCGTGGTTTCATACACATTCAAAGTCCTCAACCCGTAGGAGTTGAGGTTGTGCGCGTTGACAGTCTTGGGAACGGACAGGGTATACCCCTTGGCGTTCACCGGGACCGCGAACAGCGGAACGATCATCATCAATACCAGGACAAAACAAAGGATCTTTTTCATTTTTTGCTCCTCGGATCAAATCGAATCTTCGCAGAGAAAATGGGCATACTTTCACCCAGTATCCTGATTCACTATAGCATCAAACGCTTTTTTTGTCAATGGTTTTTCGGAATTTACCCAGGAAAAACAAGGGGGCACCGGAAAGAATTTCTAAAATCGCTCTTGCGCGGATGGCGCGGATAGGTTACAATACTTGTATCAGCTTTCCCGCAGCTTTTGTGATCGGAGGAAGAAAGAAATGTCGTTTATGTCCCGTTCCGTTCCCCTTATCATCAAGACTTTTCTGTACCAATTGGTTATGAGCTTTTTCGGCATTATGATGTTCACCGCCACGTCCCGGAACACCGCCCTGATGGTCATCGGGCAAATATTGGTGATCGGGTTTTATTTGTACATCTTTTTCTCGCAGAGCATGCAGGCGGGCTCCAAGGAGTGTGAATACGGCATAGGGCACGAAACGAAAACGACGCCCTGGATGGGACTGATCCCAATTCTGCTGGGCTTTGTCCCTATGATCCTTCTCTCGGTATGGGGCGCGATCCAACCGCCCTTCGCCCCGGACGGCTCGCAGAGCGCCTCCTATGTTCCTTATCTGCTCAACAATTTGCTGCAGCAGGGCGTGTACAGCGGCATTTACGCCCACCTCTTCCCTGCCGGCGATACGGCGGAGCAGGCGGCGCAAGCCATCAACGCGCGGGCGCTTCTCTTCACCGCCGCCTTTTTGCCCGGTTGGATCGCGGGGTCCCTGGGCTACATTTACGGATGGCACCGTTTCAACGGAAGCAAAGCCGACCGGAAAACGGCGCAGGACGGACAAGAGACCGGCGAAGCCTGATCCTGTCATAAACCCCGGAGTCTCCGCGTAGGATGCACCGGGGTGATTTTTTGAAAAGCACAGGGAAAGAACGCTTCCTGTTTCTGAACAAGCTGTTCTGGTTCATCGCGGCGCTGGCGGCGGTCATCGCCATACTGCACGGCATTCTGAGTCATTTTGATAAGGAAAGAAACGCGTCGGACGCCATCGCGGACGCGCTGCCGCCGGAGGTGATCCTGGACCCTGGGCACGGCGGCGCTGATCCGGGTGCTCTTTCTGTCCACGGTGCCGAGGAAAAGGACCTGAACCTGAAAGTGGCAAAAGCAATGGGTGCCTTTCTGGAGGAAGCGGGCGTGCGCGTCCTCTACACCAGAACGGATGACGTTATGCTGACCCACCCTGACGCTCGCACCAACAAGCAGGGGGATCTGATGGGGCGGGTCGCTCTGGCAAAGGATAATCCGGACGCTCTGTTTGTCAGCGTCCACATGAATACCCTGCCCCAGGAGCAATACAGCGGTCTCCAGGTGTTCTATGCCAAGGACAACATACGTGGAAGAGTTTTGGCGCAGACACTGCAGAACCTGACGAGAGAATTGTTGCAGCCCGACAACCGCCGGGAGGTGAAGGAGGCGGGCAGCTCCATTTTTATTCTGGACCGGATCGACAACCAGGCTGTCCTGGTGGAATGCGGCTTTCTCTCCAACCGGGAGGAGGCGGCGCTGCTCGCGGATGAAGGCTACCAAAAAAAACTCGGATTCGTGCTGTCCCGGGGGATCCTGGAGGTTCTGCGGGACAAGGGGGGATGAAAAAGATGAAAAAAATGTGTTTTTCCTCTTGATTTTTCGTTTTCCCTGTGTTACTATATAGTGCAATCGCGTCGGAAGCAGTCCCGCACGGGCAGCATTCCGAAGAGCAATATATGACAGAAAAAGGTGAAAGAAATGAAAGAAGGACTCCATCCCGCTTACAAGGATACCGTGATCGTTTGCGCCTGTGGCGCGGAGTATCCCACCCGCTCCACCAAAGAAAACATTCACGTGGATATCTGCGCGAAGTGCCACCCCTTCTACACCGGCAAGCAGAAGTTTGTCGATGCGGGCGGACGCGTTGATAAGTTCAACAAGAAATTCGGCAGATAAAAGTGAAACGGCAGGCGTCAAGCGGTTGCACCACGGTGTAGCCGCTTGTTCTTTATCTGAAAGGAAAAGTATTTGACAGATCAATTTGAAAAAGACGCGGGTTTAGCGGAACAAACGGCGGCGACCCTGCCCGGGCAGGAGATCCCGGAGCGGGCGATCCTGGTGAGCGTGCCGCTGCCGGACGAGGACGAAATGGATCCGGACTCCTCCCTGAACGAATTGGAGGAGCTTTTGAAAACCGCCGGGGGCATTTCCTTCGGGCGGATGATCCAGACCCGGCAAGCGCCGGATCACGCCACCTGCATCGGCAGGGGAAAGCTGGCGGAGCTGGCGGCGGTCTGCCGGAACGTGCGGATCGATCTGGTTGTCTTCGACTGCGAGCTTACCCCCTCCCAGATCCGCAACATCGAGGACGTCCTGGACGGGGTGCGGGTCATTGACCGCACTATGCTTATCCTGGATATTTTCGCCCGGCGCGCCACGACTGCGGAGGGCATTCTGCAGGTGGCTATCGCCAATATGAAGTACACCCTTCCCCGGCTCTCCGGGCAGGGAAAGGATCTGTCCCGACTGGGAGGCGGCATCGGAACCCGGGGTCCCGGCGAATCCAAGCTGGAGATCGACCGGCGCCGCGCCAAGGAGAAGATAAGGGGACTGGAAAAAGAGCTGGAAGAGCTGGCGAAAAAACGCAAAACCCAGCGCAAAAGCCGGGAAAAGAGCGGCGTGTTCCGCATTTCCCTCGCCGGTTACACCAACGCGGGAAAATCCACCCTGCTCAACGCCCTGTGTGAGGAAAGCGTTCTGGCGGAAAACAAGCTGTTCGCCACCCTGGACCCGGTGACGAGGCGCTGGAAGTTAGGGGATTCCGGAGAGGCGCTTCTGACGGACACGGTGGGTTTCATCAACCGGCTGCCCCACCATCTGGTGGAGGCATTCCGCTCCACCCTGGACGAAGTGGTATACAGCGATCTGATCCTGGTGGTGCTGGACGCTTCTGATCCGAAATTTTCGCAGAAGCTGC